>NZ_JAMYUP010000003.1:0-302768 GCF_040323155.1 Mesorhizobium sp. M0060 | reverse complement strand
CGTCTCCTATGCATGAGGCTCTGCGCCGGCCAGCCGGCTTAACCCTCGTACCGTTGCATATCGGATGACGGGCCGCCCTCAGGCCCAGCAATCATAGGGACTAGCGCCAGCAGTGGCACAGATGGCGATCGCTCCCCACGCCAATCTGCCCCGAAGGCGGAACGGCCAAAAGCGTCGCCTTCGCGGACTCTTGCTGCGGCAGCCTGACCCTTCATCAACAGGTCGAGGAGACCAACTATCTGCGTCGCAGGCGCGCTGGGGTCGACCACAATAGTCCGCACAAGTGCAGTGGCGCGACGGTAGTCGCCGTTCAATGCTTTCAATATCCCGGTGTGTGTGGCGAGCGCTTGCCGCGCCGCGGCCACGTCGGTACTCCACGCGGCATCAACAACCTTGCCCTGAAGCTCGGCTCTGGCAGTCTCTAGCGTCGCTACGCTATCGGCAAGGTCGCCTGCCTGTTCCAGCCCAGAGTCCCAAACGGTGGCTGCGAATGCCTCAGGGCTCGCATCGGGGGCTGCCGCAACTCTCTCGCCAGTCACCACTAACCTGAGAAGTCCTGCAAGCGTGTCCGGTAGGACCGTAGACCCCAGTTCTTGATTTAGCCGCTCAGCTTCTTCCTGCAAGCGTGGCAGCAACACGGTTAGTTGGCGCGCACGATGGAAACCATCTTTCGGAAATTCCGAGGGAAGCTTTGCAAGCTCTGTCTCGAGACCTTCAATTGGCGTGTCGATAGCCATCGTCGCCAACTGCTCTGAAAGTTCCTCGGACTTGCGGGCGAAATCCGTTCCTGACCAGAGAAGCGATGAAGTGTCTTTCGGACGCTCATCCCATACCGGCGAGACGAGCGCCTCGGCAGGAAGCCCAGGCGCAGACGCAAGAAGTTCAGCGCGATCTTCTATCTCACCGCTGTCGCTGAGAATTTGCGGAGGCTTCGCCTCGATCCGCTCAGCAATATCGACCAGTTTGGCGTGCAGCGCCTTGGCTTGATCCAGCAACGCCGCGATGCGTGGGACGAGCCTCTCAATGGTCGTTGGAAGAACGACATCCAGGCCAACTCCCCTCCATGGGTGGTGGATGGGCAAGCCGATCTCGTTGATCCGTTGAGAGACCTCATCGAGCAATTTGCGACGTTGCGAAACGCCATCATTTGTCCAGCTTGTGGCGTCCGTAAGTTCGATGTCCACGGGTTTCTGACCGGCCTGCCTTAGGCGGGTCAGCTGACCTAGAACCTGATAAGCGGTGAGTTCGGAGGCTCCATACGGAACATGCATCCTTGTAGCATGTGCATTGAGTTTATCCCTAGCCTCCAGCAGGCGTTCAGTAAGAGAAGAAGCCAGCTGTCCGCGAGGCGATCCGAGTTGCCAGGTGCGCCGCAACTCCTCCAGCATCATGCGCTTGTTTGCCTTGTTGCTATGGAGCTCGAGGCAGGCGTCGCCCACCCCCGCAGTGTCAAGCCGTCGCTTCACGACCTCAAGTGCGGCCATTTTTTCCGCAACGAACAGCACGGTCTTTCCGTCGGCAACGGCCGACCCGATAATGTTCGCAATCGTCTGCGATTTTCCTGTCCCGGGAGGACCTTGGATAACGAGGTCGCGACCCTTTCTTGCATCATGGATCGCCAGCGTCTGAGAACTGTCACTGTCGACGATATGCAACATTTCGGCAGGCGCAATATGCGGATCAATCGCAATGTCGTCCGACATCAGCGGTTCGCGTGTTTCGAAACCATCTGAAAGAAGCGAGCGGATCTTCGGTTGTTCGATAATCTTTGCGCCATCCGGCCAGAGATCCGGATCCAGGTCACGGTACATCAAGAACTTAGCGAACGAGAAGAAGCCGAGCACCATATCATCGGCAAGCACCTGCCAACCCTCTTTGGTCGACACTGCTTCGGCAACGGCATCGAGATAGGCCGAGACGTCGAAGTCGTCTCCTACTTCAAAACGCGGCAGGGCGAGCTTGTGGATACGGTCGAGATAGAGTTCCAAGGAGAGGTTTGCGGTAAGATCTTCCGGACGAGCTCGCAGCCGAAACTTTTCTCCAGCGGCCCCTCGCTCAAGCCGTACCGGCACCAAAATGAGAGGAGCCTGACGGTTGTTTTCTTTGTTGTTCGGGTCAATCCACTTCAGCATGCCAAGGGCCAGAAAGAGGATATTGACGCCCTGCTCTTCCTCAAGTGTGCGGGCATCGTGGTAGAGATCAAGGAGCCGGCGCTGCAGCCCCGTTGGGGTCATCCTCGTCTGAAGCTTGGTGTCAGAATGTCGCGCAGATACCCCTCTATCGTCGAATCCTTCGTCCTCAGGCTGAGCAAGAGCAACGGGGGAATAGTCGATTTCCTCGTCTGGAGGGCTGCTTTCAACCTGGCCTGCCTTCGGCCGATCCGGCTTGCCGGCCAGGAAGGTAAAAGCCTTTCCTTCGCTCACCAGCAATCGATAGATCTCAGACGACCTCTCGTCGACAATATCGATCGTCTTCGCGCTCTTTGAAAACCGTGGCACATTCAAAAGTCGGTTGCGAGCAGAAAGGTCGAGCAATTCCATCCTGGCTCGCTCGAGCTTTTCCTTTAAAGGCAGATCGCTTTGGAAGACCGATTTTTCAACTTCCGACACTCACACCCCCCTGATAGGCTGGACACATAGAGCCTACACAAGGGCTGTCCGCAACATAAAATGCTCGTTTTTCAACTTCGAATGGCTGCCACCAACACTTCAATCGTTTTAGTATTGTGAGCACCGCGGCTTAGTGGAAAAATTGCGGATGTTTGTTTAATGTTCCGGACACTTCGCATCCCCACCTTGATCTCGAGGTTCCCTTTCGGACAAAATGCCATCATACCTCTGGACGAGGTGTTGGCAGCTCTGGCATCTGCCTCGCCGGCCACGACCAACTGGCGCACAAGCCGACTTCTTTTTCAATCGGCCCTCCTAATTGCATTCCGAGAAAACTTGTAGGCTCCAGCGCGGAAAGATGGTCGTGTTCACGAAAAGGGCAACTACAAAGTCGTGACTTCGGGCTGATCTGCGAAGGCACCATGGTGTTCAAAGCGCCGAACTACAAGGCAAACCAGCGCCAGCGAAAAAGGCGCCTACGAAGCGTGCAGAGGCACGTTAGAAATCATGCAGCCTGCGTTTCGCAAAGGATCGGAAATTGAATAACAATCGCTATTCTCATCGTCGCCGCGCGCGACCAAGGCGCGGCGCGGAACCAATCGTCCGCAGACGTTTCTTTCCAGATGTGCCCTTGCCTCTGATCCTAGTGATCGTGGTGGCCTTGGCTGCTTACGCCACCCACTATTTTACAGGGCCGGGCGACCAGTTACGTGGTCTGGATATAGCAAACTCGACCGGGTCGAGACCGGCGCCGATTGTCGGCATAGCATCGGTGGTTGATGGAGACACGATAGAGATCCACGGGCAGCGCGTCCGCTTCAACGGCATCGATGCACCCGAAAGCCGCCAATACTGCAATGACGCGAGCGGACATCAATACCCCTGCGGGCGCCAGGCGGCCGAAGCACTGGCGAATTTCCTTGCGGCTTCGCGGCCTGTCCAATGCACATTTGTTTCATGGGATCGGTACCGTCGCTTCGTCGGTGATTGCCGTCGCGCGGACGGTGTCAGCGTCGCGTCCTGGATGGTTGAACATGGTCGAGCCTTGGACTGGCCCCGCTACAGCCACGGGGCCTATGCGCAACAGCAAACTAAGGCTGAAACCGCTAAGGTCGGAATCTGGATTGGAACTTTTGACAAGCCTTGGGCGAAGCTACGAACCCAACCAAAAGCCCACTTGGGCTCATCAGCCGTCGCCAAGTAGCACAGAGCTACTCATGCCAACCTCGCCGCTTTTGCAGGCAGATTTCATCTTGCGAAGAAGCGCGTTGGTATCTCGCCAACTGCTCATGGGGGAGCAAGTTGGATCGAGATAGCGATGGGATTCCATGCGAAGGCGTTTGCTGACCTGGCCATGCTTTGAGCCATCGCCACTATCAGTCCCTTGAGTGCGCGTTCAGCGTTATGGATTGGCGGTCGGAGCTTCGATGCAATTGCGCGAGTGCCGATAGAGCCTGGCAAAAGGGCTGGCTGACGTTTGTCTTGGAAAATTCCACCAGCTCGTTAAGTCCGGACGGGCTAGAAAACCGCAACGCTTCGTAGCGGCAGACAGGGATCTGCCGATTGTCTTTGAAACGCTTGTCGGGCCCGCCGTTTTTGTTTGGGTGAGCCCAAGTGTAGCTCACGATCTCCGCATCAGATGGAACTTTGCCGGTCTCGATAAAATTACTCGGGGCGAATTGGGTCTGCAGATCGGCATATCCGACTGCGCCGTATCGGTTTCCGTCCTTCACCAGCACTAGGTCAGGCATGAAGAAGAGCACCTGCCGACCCACATGGATTGAAGGCGGAGTAACGTTGCTGCGCACAACCTTCGGCAAGGAGCTTTCAAGTGTCGTGGGCTTTTTATCGACCAGCATGCTGGCCCCGGCATTTCGCTTCCAAGCCGTCAGATCCTCTATCTTGCCGCCGGCAGCGACATGCCATCTCCCGCCGCAGCCGGTGAGAGTTTCGAACGCGCCGACAAGTCGCCCGTAGGCGGCCTCCGCGTCTTTTTCCAAATCGTAATAGAGCACGCTTACCCGGCGGTAGCTGTCAAACCATTTGCCAATGAGCATACCCGGCACAAAGGCACCGATGCCCAGCACCGGTGCGGCACCTCCGAGCTTGGTCCCCACAAGGAAACCTGCAATCCCGAACAGAACCGCGAGTGCTACGGACAGCCGCGTCTGCGATTGCCTAGCATTGATTTCATCGAGTACATTGGCAAATGTCTCGTCACGCATCTCCACCACATCGCGGGACTCGATTTCCCTCATTACGACGCCGTCAGAGACGTACTCCGGGGGCGAGGATTGTGGACGGGGTTGCGGCGCAGATCGGGTTTGAGAGAGCTGTACTACCTTCTTGGCGCTAGCCTTGCCTAAAGTGCCACGATAGTAGAGCCCACCGACGCCGGCGTGGATGTAGTGACCTCGTGGCCCAGTGCCGATGCGGAGGCCCTTCACGCCAACGGAAGCGCCAACCCCGCCGGACGAAAAGTTAAAGCGGAATGGTCCCGCACTGATCGATTTTCGAACGTAAAACCCCATAGCCCAATCCCCCAACTCAACTGCCGTACCGGCTAAGGCGCCAGTCTCTCGTCCCCATTCATGGCTTGGCGCCACCAACCGGCGCCAATTTTGATCGCTGCCTCACCCTAATCTCGATTCGCCTTCGAGCCCGCACATCGCCCATCTGCGCTCCGTCGGTGAGATGATCGCCGGGCAGGATGAGCTGACCACCTGACATCGGCAAAATCGTAAACCCCTTTAATGCGGGCATGTCACTGAGCACACTCGTGACTGAAATCGCGCGCGCCAGACCAAGGCCGGCATTGTCGGCGGGATGGAGTGAGCCGATTTCCACTTTCCCTGACAAAACCGGTTGGAGCCCTTTGTCCATGTTGGAGGATTCGCCCGCCATTGCCTGTTCGTCCGTGTGTCCAATCACCTCAATCACGTCGACACCGTAAGAGGTCGCAGTGCCGGCGATTGTCTTCGCAAGATCGCGCAACTTTGTTTTGAACGGATCCGAAAGCTCTGCGCTTCCGGTATCGAAATTATAGCCATCCAGTTCGCTGAGACTAATGATCGGCGGCCAATCGTGAGGTTTTGCTGCTTGCGTCGGCTCTGCAGCCTTCTTGAGCACATCAGCCAGATCCTGCAGCCCTTTGTCGGTGCCGATGTAACCAAATTCTTTCAAGACCTTCGCCGCATCTATCATGGCCTTGGCCTGATCAACGCTTATGTCGTTGTCCGCAAGGACCTTCGCGACAGGGGCATTTCGCACGACCTCCTCCAGGGAAATACCTGCTTCCTTGACCGACTTAACAGCATCCTTGGCCAGGACCAGCTCGCGCCATTCTTCGTCGGGAACGGTTCCTCCGCTCGCGGGCTGAAACACCGCTTTTATCTGAGCCAGAAGCCGCTTGTTTTCGGCTTCGAGCCTCTGCACGTTTTCCTTGTTTGATTGAGCGGCTCGCAGCGCCTCATCGGTCTCTTTCTGCTTTTTCGTGATGATAGCACCGGCTGCTAGCAGCAGGCAGAACACCAAAAGCAGCATCGTCTCGGCCATGGTCAGGCCCAGTATCAAACCGCGGCCGTAACCCTTGCGCTCGAAGGCGACCGAAGTTCCGCCAGCGTCACTCACCTGCCCCACCAACTGGTTCGCTTAGGCGGTTCCGTTCGTTCGGCGGGAGGCTCGCTTCCCAGAGTTTGGAAAGCGTCTGGTTGGGGCTCAGGCTCGACCCTAATCGGTGCGCTCTCGACGGTGTCATTTGCGGCCAGATCTGCCAGTGGCTGTTCGATCGCGATAGGAGCGTTGAGAGGGGGAACAGGCCTCGGCGCGTGGAGGCTTCTTCCTGCCAAGGTTGCGACAAGGTCTCCGGTGTCCTTGCTTTGCTTTTGCACCACTGCAGCAAGCGCCTGGGTCAAGCGCTGTTGCGCTTGGACACTCTCCGCTGTTTGCTCTGCGGCTGCCACAGCCCTTTCCACACCTGCGGCCACTTTAGCCACAGCATCAACGATGCCCGCCATGCGGGCTTGCTGTTCCTGCGAAGCCGTCTCTGTTTTGACAGCATATTGGGCGACCGCGCTGCCAAGGAGTTTCACCATCGGCGCCAGATCGTTCTTAAGGACCTCATCAGGGACGACAACCTTCTCTAACTTGGTGGCTACGCTGTCGGCCTGTTCACCCAGTCTGCCAACTGAAGAGGACATTGAGCTGTTGGCCTTGTCGAGCAGATCGGCTGCCGCCTCGACGCGCTGTGCGATCGACGAGAACTGACTTTCGATCTGCCCAAAATTATCGCTCAAAGCATTGCTGAGCTTTCCCGAGGCCTCTTGAACCGGTTTGATCGATTCCATCGCGATTTTATCTAGCGCCGATCTTATGTGCTCTCCGTTCCGCTCCGCTTGAACGGCAATTTCGGCAAAACCCTCCTCCAACATCTGATTGCTGACGCGGCGAAAGTCAGCGAATTCCCTGGTTACACTTTCCATCTCAGCTCTTACACGACGCGTCATATCGGCGAGCTCGTGCCTGGCCGTCCGTTCGATGTCGGCAGGATCGCGGCGCATCTGATTGTAAAAGATCCGCAGAGCAATGCCCGTGATCGTCGACGTCACCGCGATACCAAAGTTCCTCACGATTGTGTCGGTGGATCCTTCGGAACCAAACTGAAACAGCGATACGCCGAGACTCGTCAACGTAAACAGGAAACCCATGTAGTAGAGATTGTCGCCAGTCTGCTCATCGTGGAGCCGCAGCTTGCCGGTGAAGACGGACGCGGCAAGATAGATGAGCATCAGGCATACCGGTGCGCTCGCCGCCATTATCGGGTCTACGCCCGACAGCTTGGCTATTGCGATGAACACACAGCCGCCCAGGGTTAGTGTCGCAAAGACGACAAGGGGCAGGCTCGGATGTCCCAAGAAGGACTCCCCTCGCTTCTTGGCCATCAGTTTAACCCCTCCAACCCTACCAGCTTCTCAAACTCGCCATGATGAGCTTGAACCCACCGGGTCCAGAACTCTGCATGTCCGAAAGAGCCAAATGGCTTCTTCGCCCTATCGACATAGAGTATCGTAACCCCCACGCCATCAAGCGATGTCCCGTAGGTCCTGTCGGCCGAACTATCAAGGTACTTCTGGTAATCGAGACCCGAACGATATTGTGAGTACAGCGCCGTATGTTCAATCATATCCGACACGACTATTATTCGCTTTGCGGTCTTCTCTTTCGCCAAACCGCTATCGAATAATGACAGTTTGATTTTTTGCATTCCGGCCATGATTGGAGATTGGCTAGCGGATTCTCCATTGGGAATCTGGTCGGGAAGCTTCGTCAGAGGATCCTCGAATGCATCTTCCCATTTCTTCTGCCGCCGGGACGGATTGTTCGTCCAGCTGTCGACCGTCGAGCCATCGCCCGGGTTGCATCCATCAAACATCACAGTCAGGTCGCCGGGGGTCGGGCCCAGCGTCAATATCCTCAGATAGCCGCCGGGCTCGACGCGCCCAATGGTCTTACGGAATTCATTCTTCAAATCGGCCATGGTTATTGGCGAAATCGGGTCGGTGGCGTCGATCAAGACCGCCGTCAGGCTTACAGGACCGGCCAACGGGCAATTCGTGCTGGCGTCGATTTGGTCCTTCCCGGATCTCGACCACATCCAAACAAAACCGGCCAGCATCGCAGCCGACAGCACGGCCAATCCAACTGCTGCCACAATGGTGCCGCCACTGCCATTCTTTCTTCTGCGGCCCCGCCTAGCCATTCACGCTGTCCGGATGAAGCTTGTCGAGATCTCGGTACTGTTCGATCCCCCGCTCGCATTCCAGCCCGATGAGCCGCACCTGAGCGTTGAGTTCTTCCTGCGCGTCACGAATTGAGGCGCCCAGGTCCTTCTCGCTCCATTCATCGTCGGACGATATCAGGGGTTTTATGCGCTCGAGTCTGTAGGGCGTGGCAAAATGTTTTGGCGCTGGCTCTGTGCGGGCCTGGATATTGGCCTCCCTGTACTTTGCGAGAAGCTGGTTGCAGGCTCGCTCCAGCTGGTCTTGATGCTGCACAAAGAGCGTCAGCAGCCTCGACCGATGATCGATGATCGCCCGATGCTCCCTGCGTCTGCTCCCCAGCCGCTTGACGATGTCCTCCACCTTCTCGTTGTGCTCATCGCGCACCTCTTGCAGAGCCTCGATGAGCTCGCTCTTGCGCTCGATGTAGTCTTCCCTGCGAGCGACCAATCTGTTTTCGACACCCGCATAGCCTGGGTATGGGTCGAGAACGAACCAGCCGTCGATAAATGCAAAAATCGAAAACATGAGACCGATGCCGAACAGAAGCCAGGATTTCACATCCATAAGGCCGGCCGGATTGGCGAGCATGCTGCGCACAACCTCGACACCGGCTCCGTTCACAAAGGACCCGCTGACCTCGCGGTAATGTGCAAGCGCTAGGTTTATGGTCAATGCCAAGCCGATGTATGCCACTATCGACAACGCGCCGATCACCTTCACGAAAAACGATCTGTGAGTCACCAGGCGTGCACAGAATATTGCGAAAAGCAGAGCGGCGCCGATGTTCAAAAACGAGAACGCGGCGGCTTCGAGGAGTCCGCCAAAAAATCCCTGTTCATTTCCCTTGGCAAGGAAATTTCCGTTCATCGCCGTTTCAATCAGAAACAGGAAAATCAGCAAGGAAATTCGGAAAACGTAGGCTGCTCCGTGCTGAATCCTAACGGCGCGGACAAGCCCGTGCTTCTGTTTGAACCAGGCGTGCTCCTTCTCCGCGTCGTTGAGCGATTTTCGCAATCCGTGAAGTTCGTCCAGGCCTACCGCGATCGAGGCCTTGAAATCAGAAACACTGGCGGCGTTCGCCTGACGGATCAGACCAAATTGCTCTTCAAAGTCGAGGCCCGCCAAACGTCCGGAGAGAAGCTGCAGGCTATCCTCGAGGGTGTGGTGTGCCGCCTTTTTTTCGTCCTCGACCCTCTCGATGACTGCATGCTCAACGTCGTCGAAATTCTTGGCCGCCTTCGGAGGTTGGTTCGCCTCGCCCCGCTGCTTTCCGCGATCTCCAAGATCCATTTCGCGATCAATTTTCGCGACATCCAAGCTATTGAACAATTGGGTGCTGGCGCGGAAATCGTGATTTGCCTCTAGCAGTGACTCTCGCAGTTTATTTAGCTTTTCGAATTTTATTCCCACAGCACCGCACCCAGATTTTGTACCTCTGCCCGCACAAATGGCTTCTATGCACAGTAGAAGCAAAGGGCAACTGCGTCTTCGCAACTCTGCGGTCCACTGCTCACGAGACGATCGTCTGATGTAAAAATGACCACGATAGCTGCCGTGGCAAGCGGGCTTGGGCGAATGAATAGGCCAGGCAGCATACTCTTCTCCGCCGGGCTTTGTGGCGAAGGAACTGAAGATCACGCCAACGAGCTGATAAAATCGACTCCAGAGGCGTTTGCGCAGTAGCAGAAGCGCGCGCCCTATTTGGCTGGGACTAGACTGCCGACCCCAATGTCCGCCGTCCTGTGAAACCGGCTACGACCTCGATTGCTTCGTCGGCGACGTTGATTCGTTTGAGGCCAACAGAATTAGTCTTGAGCTTGATCGCCAACTTTTCTGCATCCTTCAACCGGGCCAACTGCTGCTCCAACTGGGCTTGCAGCTTTGCAATTTCCGGTTCAGGTCGAAAGTCGCCTTCTCTTCGAGCGCCTTTCTTATCGGCCCGCTGAAAATCGGTCGAAGTCTGGCGTTACCAGGTATAATGCTGACGTCAACAATGGACGCTTCGATATACCCGTCCACGTGGCCAGTTCCGTTCGTTCTTGCCGACTGGTTCTGCTGGGCGCAGTTATTTATGGCGCCTTGCTTGCCGCAGGGGCCATTCGCAGGTCGCGGCCAGTCATCTTGCCCAGGAGGCCGAAAAGAGGGCTATCGCTGCCGAAATGGCCGTCTCAACGATGGCGTCCGTGGAGATTTGACAACAGACATATGGCGCGGCGCGAGCGCTGACGCTGTACGACTGACGCAAGCGGCTCTCAATCCTAGGCGTTGTCCTTGGTCCGTGTGAGGCGGCTTTCGCCTTCATCCGGGCCGAAGCAGCTTTCGAAATCATTGCAGTCCCGGCAACTGGGGGCGCTGCACAGCGAAAAACCTTCGGCCTCGCAGAGCTTTCGGTAAAAGTATTTTTTCCATTTCATGTTTTGGGTGTTGCCGGCCGCCAGCGTCGGAAAATGCGAGGCGAGCAGGCGGCCGAGGTCGGTTCGATTAAAAAGGCCAAGGTCCTGCCAGAGGTGGTCATTGCGCATCGCACGCCGGGCGATGATCTTGGCGAAGCGGGCGCTCGCCGGGTCGCCATGTCGGGCATGCGCCAGCAGCAGTCCATGCAGAAGTTCTTCTTCCAGATCCGGCTCGGGCTCGCTCACCTCTTTCAAGGCAAACGCGTTGATAGGAAAAGCAGGGAAACAGCGGACCAGGACATCGCGCAACTCGGCGCGCGAAAGTCCGGTTGCCTCCGTCGCCGTCGCCTCGCCGGCCTCGATCTCCTCGAGCGCACGTGAAAGCACACAGGCAAGCACATGCTGGTCGAACCTCCTCTCCAGCTCGATGTGCGGCCATTGGCCGGTGCTGAGCCGGGCATAATGTTGGGCAAATATGGTGCGTTCTCCTGGTTTCGTCCTATCAAATCATGCAGAGACCCGGCCTGCCGCAACATGGGTCGGGCAGTTCTTCGGTATGGCACTCCGGGTCGCCTCGCGTCGAGTAGTTCGGCAATTCTCGTCTGGTCCGTCGGCTCTGACGCAAATTCTGTGATTGGAAGAGGTGTTCGCGAACCCCTGCCCTGCCGTTTGCGCCTCACGGGGAACACTGGCGCCGGAAATGCCCCTGCAGAGTTGGACGTGAACCGTGCGGGACAGAGGTCGCGTGCTGAGTGCGGCCACATGGTTCAAGCCCGCCAGACTCTCGGTTGAATGAGTCCTCAAAGCGCGCAGCGGGTGAGTTCCAGCGCACGTTCAGGACAGGATCGCGCGCCCCGCGATGCAGGCAGTTCCTCCCCTTCCGCAACTTCAATGTCACCGGGCAGGATGTAGCCCTCGTCATCAAGCTTGAAGATGTCCGGCGCTTGCGCCGCGCATCGCGCGTGACCCTGGCATTTGGCCTTTTGGACGATGATGCGCATTGCGCTGCCTCCATTGTCTGTGCCCCGGGTCGGGGCGGGCCTAAGACCAGTCCAGGATCAAATTTTCGATCCCGAACACATGGCCGCCAGAAGTTATCGGTGCCGTACCCTGCTTGATCCTGAAAGCCGGGATGCGCGCCAACCACTCCTCCAGGCCAATGACAATCTCCCGCCGGGCAAGGTGTGAGCCAAGGCAACGGTGGGGACCATAGCCAAACGCTGCGTGGCGGTTGTCCTCCCGCTCCAAATCGATTGTGTTGGGGCATTCGAATTCCGCCGGGTCACGATTGGCAATCATCGTGGCGCAGGAAACATAGTCCCCCTTCCGGATCGGCGCGCCTTCGAAGTCGATATCTTTCGTAGCCACGCGGATCAACTGAATGGGCGGATAGGCCCGCAGCAATTCTTCGGTTGCGAGCGGGATGCGGTCCGGTTCGCTCCGCAGCAATTGCTGATCTTTGAGGTTGCGCGCGAGGTACGCCAAGTCAAAGCCTATAGCTGCTGCGACCGTGTCGAGCCCAGCGACGAAGACAAGCACGCCGATGCCGCGGACTTGGGTGTCCGTCAGCCGGCGGCCCTCGACCCGTGCCTGCACGATAAAGCTCATGAAATCGTCAACCGCCTCCTGGCGGCGCATGGCTGCAAGTTCGTCGATGAATGCCACGATCGTCCGGGCAGCCACAGGTCGTTCCTTATCGTCGCCGTGGAGCAGATCTTTCCCCCAGCCGACGAATGTATCGAGTCGGTCATCGGGCAACCCCAGAAAGCGAAGAAAGGTGCTCACCGCGAAAGGAAAGGCAAAATCCTTCATCACGTCGCAGCTTGTGCCCGACGCGGCGATCCTTTCGATCAGCTCGACCGCCCGTTCGCGGACAGCCGGTTCCAAAGCCAACACCCGCTTTGGCGAAAGCAGCGGATTGAGCAGTGAGCGAAAGACGCCATGGGCCGGTGGATCGAGCTCAAGCGGGATCGTCGGCCAGTTTTCACCCAGTATGGAGGAGAAGATGCTGCGATGGCTGGAAAAAGTCTCTGCGTCCTGCAGCACCTTCCGCTGGTCCGCGGCACGGGTGATGACCCAGGTACCCCGGCCATCTTGCGTGTTGTAGCGGGAGTAAAAGATCGGAGGCCCGTCATGTACGCAAGCGACAGCTGCGTGTGGATCCCCGTTGGGTGTTGGTGGCATCCCTGGCGATGTAAACAGGCTGAAGTCCCTCACCATTTCGGGCGGGACATGATCTGGAACGGGGTTGGTCGCCATTTTGTTTTCTCTACATTGGCGTTCATGGCTCGATTGAGATTGCACCGCTGTTCATAAAGTCGATTTCCAGCATGGGCACGTCTCTTGTCGGGCGCCTTCTAGATTCTGTCGCCTGATACAGCCCACCTGCACCAGCGCGGATGAGATCGGTTGCGAAGTCGATCAGAAGGGGCATCTCCGCCGCGCTGCGGGCATGAAGCAAAGCCGCCGCTTATCCCCGTTAGGGTTGAGAGGCTGGTCAATCACCTCTGAGCTCCGTGACGCACTGCTGATGCCCTGCTGATCAAATTGTCGAAGCAAGTCGCGTGCCGGATAGGCGTACCCATGGCGCTGCACCAAGCAATGCCAGCCTGCACTAGGCCCGCCGCTGATGATCACCTGTCCATCATTCTTAGGACAACGTCCGACAACCGACATCCGTGGTCGGTTTTGTCGAGTCCGCGACATCGGGCTGTTCGGCCTGGCTGCTGCTGCACAGCCTTCCGGTCGACGAGCGAGGAGATCGCTCGCACGGCCCGGATTGAGCAACGACGCGATCCAGCGCAAGGTTCGGGTGCGGTCCGACAAGACCCGGCCGCGCTTCCGCTTCGGTTCGGCGCTGATGGCATATGCGTTGTTGTAGCCGCTGCAAGGATTTCCGGTCAGACGAGCGATGCACTCGTGCGCAGCGATCCGGCCGGCGACGAGCCTGACTGTATCGATGCGGTCAATTCCGGCGTGCACACCTGACCGTGCGTATGCGCTAACACGGCAAGCTCTATCGCACATGGACCTATATTTCCTCGCGAGCCGCTGTCGGAACGTGGCGCCGAGCCCTATGGCGGCCGGTTCAATCCTACGGGCCTGCCGGCTCTACACATCCCTGTCGGTCGGACCGGGAACGCGTGGCAGACTCTCGGCCAGAAACCGCCAGTCGCTGCGCTCGCGTTCGCCTTCCTTGCGCGTGCCGAAGAACTGGATGATCATCTTGCCGTCGGCGCCATAGGCTTCAACGGACGTGACGTGACCGTCCCTCGTCGGCTTGCGCACGGCCCAGACCTCGCGGATGTGATGGGTCCTAAGATGCAGATGGAAGGTCTCGTCTAGCACATTGATCCGCGGCCCGATCTGCTTGACCGACTTGATCGGGCCGGAATGGATCTGGATGCAACCACGATTGCCGACAAAGCACATGATCGGCATCTCGTCTTCGGCCGCCTGTTGGAACAGGGCGCCAACGGCATCATTGTCGAGCAGCCAGGCGTAATCCTCGTCGGCCATACGCATCGCCTGGCAGCGGCTGAGCTTCAGTGTTTTCAACATATGGTAGAACTGATGCACGTCGCTCAGCCGGCTCCAGTGCTCGCGTAGGTCGTCGACCGTGGCGGTTTGGTCTGGACTCACTGCGTTATCGCGCGCCCCGCTCGCCTCGACCGATATGATCGGCTCCTGGTCGGAGGATACGAGCTCTGCCGCCAGATTCTGATAGGCGTGCAGGTTCGAGGCGGGCCTGAGATGTATTTTGTGCATCGCCTCGCCGGTGGCATCAAAGAATTGCAGGCTGCGGCGGATCTCGGCTCCCTCGCGCTTCTCGACGGCGAAGCCATACGCCCACGCTTTCGGGAAGATGCGCAGGCCGATGTCGTCGCCGAGCACCATGGCATGCTGGTTGCCGGTGACCACTTTTTCGTAGACGCCGATCTTTTCGTGCACGGCACTTTCATTGCGGGTGAGCGCCATCACCTCGCCGACCGCTTCGAGGCCGGTCAGCAGATCATCGACGCGCGGCTCGATGCGCACCGCGCCGTGACCACAATGCGCCGCGACCAATTCCGCTTCCGAAATGCCCAATCGAGCGGCGAGATCATGCTCCCGGATTTTCGGATTGTCTTCGCACGCCCGCCGGATTTCGTCCGGCGACGGTTTCTCGCGCTGGTCCATGTCTTACCCCTGCTTCCACCTACGTGTGAGGATCAGCTGCCCTGCCGGTGAATCTTCAGCCGATCGGGCGCGCCGTAATGCTCGACCCTGATCTGCTGCTGGCCCGTGAACAAAGTGTCGCTGGACAGCGTGCGCACGTCGTCGCACCCGCGCGAAAACCGGGGGTGCTATCGGAGCGGCGAGACCCGAGTGACACGAGCAGGCACATGCCGATGGAATCTCATCGAGCCGGCCGGCGGCCACCGGGCGGTGGTGAGCGATTGTGGGTGTTGTCGCAATCGGCCAATCGGTCATTCGGATGCCACGGGCGGCGCTGCTTCGCCAAACAAAGCGTGTCTGACCCAGTCCTGACATGTTGCTCCCTTGCTTCGCCGCATCGATCGCGAGGGCACCCACGACACGATTGTGGATCGGCAGTCTCTTGCCGCCTCGCCAGTGGAGCCTCAAAAACCGTGCCAATTGCGCCGAAGCAGCTCAGAAGGAGTCTTCTGTAATGGTCATTGGTTTAATGTGAGTTCAGCCAACAACTCAGGCCCAACATCCCGCGTGGCGGACCCGACAAACCCGACAGTACGTGTCGGTTGGCCGACACCTTCGCAGCAATGGACTCACAAGAACCACCGCAGGGTCAGAGATGCCGCGCTGTGTTGAAACGGTTTTCGCTTTGGCACGGTGCATGCAGCGTGATGCGCAAGCAGGTCCCGGACTGAGGAGAATGGAGCCATGATTACGCTCACCGACAACGCTGTTGCCGCCATCAAGACTGCTCTTTCCCGCGCCAGCGAGCCGGCGGAAGGCTTTCGCATCATGGTCCAGGCCGGCGGCTGCGCCGGCTTCAAATACTTAATGGGCCTGGAGAGCGTGTCGCGCGAGGGCGACGCGATCACCGAGACAGATGGGATCAAGCTGTTCGTGGACGCGGGCTCCCAACCCCATGTCGCCGGCATGACCGTCGACTTCCTCACCGGGCTCGAATCTTCCGGCTTTGTCTTCGATAACCCCAACGCGCGCGAGAAGTGCGGCTGCGGCAAGTCCTTCAGTTGATCGCCCGAAGCGCCTGTGCGGGTCCATGAAGCGATTGCCGCCAACGGACTCTTTTGCGGAAGAGGAGGCTTACATGGCCGGCACAACAGATGTCCCCGTCCTCAACAACAAGGCAAGGTCAAAGCCGATCTCGGGACCGGCAATCGCTTCCGGTAGGATGCAAAGAACGTCGCCTGCCGAAACAGTTCGGTTCCTGGTGGCACCCGAGCTGCTGGCGGCCAAATCGCGCCGCTGCGCCAAATTCGGCTTATCGATAACGTTGTCGTGTTCGGGCGTCCTTACCTGCGGGCTGACGGCGGCGACTGCGGACTTGTCCATGTCGACGCCGATCCGGTCTAAGTCAAACTCTCGGGCGTCTGCGCCGGCTGCCAGTTCGGGCCCATCATCATCAACGGCATACGCCAGAGGCTCAATGAGGCGGTCGCGCGCTCGCGTCATTCCGGTCAACTGAGGATCGCACATGAAACCTGTCTACCTCGACAACAATGCAACCACACGGGTCGATCCTGAGGTCGTGCAAGCGATGTTGCCGTTCTTTAGGGATCAATTCGGCAACCCTTCGTCGGCGCACGCTCTTGGCGCCTCAGTCAGTGCGGCGGTGAGAAAGGCGCGGCGGCAGTTGCAAGCTCTGATCGG
Source organism: Mesorhizobium sp. M0060 (assembly GCF_040323155.1). Classification (NCBI taxonomy): domain Bacteria; kingdom Pseudomonadati; phylum Pseudomonadota; class Alphaproteobacteria; order Hyphomicrobiales; family Phyllobacteriaceae; genus Mesorhizobium; species Mesorhizobium sp. M0060. The sequence goes on along the minus strand of NZ_JAMYUP010000003.1, from coordinate 286,127 downwards.
CGCGGAGTTCGACGATGAGATCACCTTCACCTCGGGTGGGACAGAAAGCGACAATGCAGCGCTTCTTTCGGCGCTCGAGGCGGCGCCCAACCGAACCGAGATCGTGACGTCCGCGGTCGAGCATCCCGCCGTGCTGACGCTCTGCGCGCATCTTGAGAAGACCCGCCGCGTCAAGGTGCACAGGATCCCGGTGGATTGCCGTGGCCGGCTCGACCTCGACGCCTATATGGCCGCCCTCACCCCACAGGTGGCAATCGTCTCGATAATGTGGGCGAACAATGAGACTGGTGTGATCTTCCCCGTGGCCAGGCTTGCCGAGTTGGCCAAGGAAGTGGGCGCCCTTTTCCATACCGATGCTGTGCAGGCGGTCGGCAAGCTTCCGATGGACCTGAAGTCGACCGCAATCGACATGCTGTCGCTCTCCGGCCACAAGCTGCACGGGCCGAAAGGGATCGGCGCGCTTTTCGTAAAACGTGGCGTCAATTTCCACTCGCTGATCAAGGGGGGCCACCAAGAACACAACCGGCGTGCTGGCACCGAGAATACGCCCGGCATAGTCGGGCTCGGCATGGCGGCCGAACTCGCCTTGAAATTCATGGACGACGAGACCACACGGGTAAAGTCGCTCCGCGACCGTTTAGAGGACGGGATTCTCCAGCGCATCCCAAGCACCTGTGTCACTGGAGATCCCCTGGAACGGTTGCCCAACACCGCAAACATCTCCTTCGAACATGTCGAAAGTGATGGAATTCCACTCCTCCTCAGCCGCGTGGGCATCGCGTGTTCCTCCGGCTCTGCCTGCACCTCCGGCTCTCTGGAACCGAGCCATGTCCTGAGCGCGATGAAAACGCCACACGCGGCAGTCCGCTTCTCCTTGGCGCGGGACAACGGCGAAGCGGACGTCGACCGGGTGCTCGAGGTCATGCCGGCAATCGTGGAGAAGCTGCGTGGCTTTCCCAGTTCTGGGCCGGGTAAGCGAAGCTCCGAAGACGTTCAATCCGGTCTATGCCTGAGCGGCAGCAGAACCGGCTACCGTTTATGACCCGTCATGTCTTTCTCAACGATACGACCTTGCGCGATGGCGAGCAGGCGCCCGGCGTCGCCTTTACCACGACGGAAAAGCAGGAGATCGCCGAGTCTCTTGCGGCGGCCGGCGTCACAGAGATCGAGATCGGCACGCCGGTCATGGGCGCCGACGAGATCGAAACAATTCGCGCCGCGGTCGCGCGGTGTCTCCCGGTTCGGCTCATGGCCTGGTGCCGGATGACGTCGCTGGATCTCGATGCAGCGATCGAGAGCGGCGTCCACGCCGTCAATCTATCGCTGCCTGCGTCGGACATCCAACTTGCCGCCAAGCTCGGCCTCGATAAGGCGGAGCGCTCCAGGTCATCGAACATATGGTGAGGCGCGCAGCCGCCGCCGGCTTCTTCGTCGCGGTGGGCTGCGAGGATGCCTCGCGGGCCAATCGGGATCATCTCGCCCGCGTCATCGAGACGGCTGCACACGCCGGCGCAAGCCGCGTCGGGCTAGCCGACACAGTCGGCGTTCTCGACCCGTTTTCGACCTTCGAACTTGTCGTCCAGCTTGTGGCGCAGTCTCCAATCGACCTTGAATTTCATGCGCACAACGATCTCGGACTTGCTGCCGCCAACACGCTGGCCGCAATCCGCGCAGGCGCGCGCCATGCGTCCGTCACCGTCCTGGGGCTCGGCGAGCGTGCGGGCAATGCCGCGCTGGAAGAGGTGGCCGCCGCGATGGCGGTCCTCGACGGCGCGGATACCGGCATCGAGCTGACCGCATTGCCCGACCTCGCCGCCCAGGTGGCTTGGGCCGCCCGCCGGCAGACCGCGGCCATTAAGCCGGTCGTCGGCGCCGATGTTTTCACCCACGAATCCGGCATTCACGTCGCAGGGCTGCTAAAGGACTCGCGTACTTATCAAGGGCTCGATCCGGCTCTCGTGGGCCGCTGCCGGCGTATCGTCATCGGCAAGCATTCCGGCGCCACTGCGATTGCCCATGTGCTGAGCGAAAGCGGTCGCGATCTCGACCCGGATCTGGCAGCCGCGATGGTGGCCCGCGTCCGGCGCGAGGCGGCCGAGACCAAATCGACCGTCACTGCAACTCAACTGGTCGAGCTCTACGATGGAATGTGCAGCGAGGCATCCCTCGCGGAGCTGTGCGGGTCCAGGTCAGCCGTGCGCGAGCGCACCGACACCACAGTTTTCCGACCAGGGAGAATGCAATGAATTGTTCCGCTGACAGCCGCCCCATCGATGTCACCAACATCCTCGCACGACTGAAGCGCCTGTCGGCTGCGGAGGAGTTCTTCTCAGTCCTTGGCGTCTCCTATGACCCGAAGGTGCTGAATGTCTCGCGGCTCCATATCATGAAGCGCGTGGGCCAATACCTTGCCGAAGAAGATTTCTCCGGTCTGCCCGACCAGGTGATTGCCGCGCGGGTGCGCGCGACGCTCGAACGCGCTTACGAGGACTTCGCGATTTCCTCGCCGCTCACGCATCGGGTCTTCAAGGTGCTCAAAGACCACGATCCGAACAAACCTGCCACGCCGGGCCGCACCTTTGTCCCGTTCGACTCCGTACTGAAGCGGTTCGGACAGGAATGACCGCGACACGGATTGCGACGCGACAATGTCGAGAAGCCGACAAATCCGGTCATCACCACAGCGCCCTCAGAAGCAACCAAGCGAAGTTCTAGGAATTGGGGGCAGCGCAAAACAGTTGGCACGAATGATGCAACCCAAGGAGATGAACCGCCAAGCCCGCATCCGGACAGGAGCCTGGAGAAACCGCCAATGCACATCGTAATCTGCATCAAGCAGGTGCCGGACTCGGCACAGATAAGGGTCCATCCGGTGACGAACACGATCATGCGCCAGGGTGTTCCGACCATCATCAACCCTTACGACCTGTTCGCCCTCGAAGAAGCCCTCAGACTGCGCGACGCCTATGGTGGCGAAGTCACCGTGCTCACTATGGGTCCGCCCATGGCAGAGGACGCGCTGCGCAAGGCGCTCGGTTACGGCGCCGACCGAGCGGTGCTCTTGACCGACCGCTATTTTGCCGGCTCCGACACGCTGGCGACCTCGTTCGCCCTTTCCCAGGCAATCGCGAAGGTTGGCGAGACGTTCGGCACGCCAGACCTCGTCTTCACCGGCAAGCAGACGATCGATGGCGACACCGCCCAGGTCGGGCCCGGCATCGCCAAGCGCCTCGGACTCCTGCAACTGACCTATGTCGCGAAGATCGCCTCTATTGACCTTGCTGCGCGCGAGATCAAGGTCGAGCGCCGCTCCGAAGGCGGCACACAGATGCTGAAGAGCAGGCTCCCTTGCCTGATCACCATGCTGGAAGGCACAAACGAGATCCGCCGGGGCTCGATCCAGGACGCCCTGTGCGCCGCGCGCAGCCAGGTCTTGAAATGGAGTGCGGCCGACGCCGGCATTGAGGATCTCACCAAATGCGGCCTACGCGGTTCACCGACGGTGGTCAAGCGCGTTTTCGCGCCTCCTGCGCGAGCGGAAAAGGCGGCAAAAATCGACACCGCCGAGATGGCCTTGCGCGATGTCGCTGACGAACTCATCACGGCAATCTTCACCCGCCAGCCGGCATTGGAACATGAGCTCGCCTTCAACGGCGGCGCGTGAGAGGGCAAGGAGCAGACGATGTCGAACGCGAACCGAGAAACCCCTCGCCCTGCCGCCGGCCGTGCCGGCATAAAGAAGGAGCTGCCCGCGCATTTCAAGGACTACCGGCACGTTTGGGTTTTCATCGAGCTCGAACGCGGCCAGGTCCATCCCGTATCATTCGAACTGCTCGGCGAAGGCCGCAAGTTAGCAGACAAGCTTCAGGTCCAGCTTGCAGGCGTCGTGCTTGGACCGCCGGGAGAGGCCATCGGGAACGCCGTTGCCGAAGCGTTCGCTTATGGCGCCGACCTTGTCTACATCGTCGAGGCGCCGCTGCTCGCCGACTATCGTAACGAGCCATTCACCAAGGCGATGACGGATCTGGTCGATACCCACAAACCCGAGATCCTTCTTCTCGGTGCCACCACACTCGGCAGGGATCTTGCCGGCTCCGTGGCGACGACCTTGCAGACAGGGCTCACGGCCGACTGCACCGAACTTGATGTGGATACCGACGGTTCGCTCGCCGCCACCCGTCCGACTTTCGGCGGTTCCTTGCTGTGCACGATCTATACGCTCAATTTCCGCCCCCAGATGGCGACAGTGCGACCGAGGGTCATGCCCATGCCACCGCGGGCGGATAAACCGGTCGGGCGTGTCATCCGGCACAAGCTCTCGGTAGCCGAGAACGAGATCGTTACCAAAGTCCTGGGCTTCCTGCCGGATAGTCAGTCGGCAAAGGCAAATCTTGCCTATGCCGACGTCGTGGTTGCGGGAGGCCTCGGTCTAGGCGCGGCGGAGAACCTGCAGCTTGTGAAGAATCTCGCGCGGGCAATTGGTGCCGAGCATGGCTGTTCGCGCCCGTTGGTCCAGAAGGGCTGGATGCCGGCTGATCGGCAGATCGGCCAAACTGGCAAGACCATCCGGCCGAAGCTTTACATAGCGGCTGGGATTTCCGGCGCCATCCAGCACCGGGTTGGCGTCGAGGGGGCGGATCTCATCGTGGCCATCAACACCGACCCGAACGCGCCGATTTTCGATTTCGCCCACCTCGGGATCGTCACCGACGCGATCCGCTTCCTGCCCGCACTGACGGAAGCCTTCACCCGGCGGCTGTCGCCCCACAGTCGCGATAAGCTTGCGAGCTAAGGGATGGACATGATTGAGGAACAATTCGACGCGATTGTTATTGGGGCCGGCATGTCCGGAAACGCAGCTGCTTACACCATGGCCAGCCACGGCCTGAAGGTGCTGCAGTTGGAGCGGGGTGAATATCCGGGCTCCAAGAATGTCCAGGGTGCCATCATGTACGCGAACATGCTGGAGAAGATCATCCCGGATTTCCGGGACGATGCGCCTCTCGAGCGGCATTTGGTTGAACAGCGGCTTTGGGTGATGGACGACACATCCCATACCGGGATTCACTATCGGTCGGACGACTTCAATGAGGCGAAGCCCAACCGCTACACGATCATCCGTGCCCAGTTCGATAAATGGTTTTCACGTAAGGTGCGCGAGGCCGGCGCGACGGTTCTGTGCGAGACGACCGTGACGGAACTCATCCGTGACGCCAAGGACAGGGTGATCGGCGTCCGCACAGACCGGGCCGGCGGAGCCATCTACGCGGACGTGGTCGTCCTCGCAGAAGGTGTATGCGGACTGCTTGGCACGCGGGCCGGCCTGCGCGAGATGCCGAAGCCGCAAACCGTGGCGCTCGCCGTCAAGGAAATGCATTTCCTGCCCGAAGAGGTCATTGAGCAGCGGTTCGGCCTGAAAGGCGATGAAGGCTGCGTGATCGAGGCGGTGGGCACGACCTCCCGCAGCATGGCCGGGCTCGGCTTCCTCTACACCAACAAGGAGTCGATCTCACTGGGCATTGGCTGCCTCGTCTCCGATTTCGCCGCGATGGTCGAGAGCCCTTACGTCCTCCTCGACGCCTTAAAAACCCATCCTTCGATCCGGCCGCTGATTGCCGGCTCGGAAGTGAAAGAATATTCCGCGCATCTCATTCCCGAAGGCGGCTACAAGGCTATTCCGCAGCTCTTTGGCGACGGTTGGGTCGTGGTCGGCGATGCCGCGCAACTGAACAACGCCATTCACCGCGAGGGTTCGAACCTCGCCATGACCTCCGGCCGCATCGCGGCTGAGGCAATCATCGAGGTCAAGAGCCGCAACGGTCCTATGACCAAACGGAATCTCGCCCTTTACAAAGCCCTGCTGGACAAGTCCTTCGTGGTCAAGGACCTAAGGAAATACAAAGACATGCCGGCCTTGCTCCACACCAATTCCTGCAATTACTTCACGACTTATCCGCGGTTGATGTCGCAAGCCGCGCAGAACTTCATGCGTGTCGACGGCACGCCGAAGATCGAGAAGGAAAAGGCGACCACGGCGGCCTTCATCAAGGCGCGCTCGCGCTGGGGGCTGGTCAGCGACGCGGTCCGCCTTGCATTGGCGTGGCGCTGAGGGGAGACGAAATGACGATCGCAGTGACGAAGTCACGTGTCGAGGACAAGCTTTACCAGAACCGCTACTTGGTGGATTCCGGCCGTCCGCATATCAAAGTGCGACCGCACGAGAGGCCAAGCGCGAACTTGCTCGCGCTGACCCACGTCTGCCCCGCGAAATGTTATGAGTTGAACGACAAAGGTCAAGTGGAGATCACTGCCGACGGCTGCATGGAGTGCGGCACCTGCCGGATTTTGTGCGAGACCAGTGGCGAGATCGAGTGGAACTATCCACGCGGCGGCTTCGGAGTCCTCTTCAAATTCGGATGAGGACGCACGCACCGTATCAAGAGGGTCAATCTTGGTACACCTGAGGTCGCGACCAACGCCAAGTCTATCTTTGCTTGATTTGCCGCGCCACGAAGAGAAGCTCGTGAATACTGTGCTTTCAGAATTCAGACTCAGACACAAAAGGAGGAGCACTCTGGACGACAACCGCTGAGGTGTTTCCATGGCTCACGTACCGCAAGATCGGGTCGACGAGGTAGCACCTCGGGATACCCGCCCCGAACCGCCCATCAAAAGCATGCCCCAAGCAGATATCGCGCTCAGGGGACTCTACGAGATATCGAAGGTGCTGACCGCCCCCAGCGAGCTGGAGACTACGCTCGCCAATGTCGTGAACATCCTGCCTTCGTTTCTGCAGATGCGTCACGGAGCAATCGTCGTCCTGGACGCTGAAGGAGAGCCGGAGATTGCCGCAACTGCCGGCAATACCCACGCACCTCAATCAGGCACTCGCCGCGTCATACCACAGGCCATAACAGATCAAATCGTCGCTACGGGGACGCCGCTCTTCATACCGGACGTCTGCAAGTCCCAACTATTTCAGGCTGACCTTCAAACATCTTCGAGCAGCGGCACCATCCCAATTGCCTTTATCGGTATCCCGCTAAAGGCTGATCATAAAATCCTTGGGACATTGTCGATCGACCGCGCCGGAGACGGCGCCACCGACTTTCGCGACGACGAGGACACATACTTCCTGACGATGGTCGCCAACCTTGTCGGCCGGACGATCCGTCTCCATCGCATCCTGAGTACAGATCGTCAGCGGTCTGTCCATGAGCAATGGAGACCGGAGAAATCGCCCAACGAGGGGAGGACCTACGACCCTGCCCGGCATGCGGATGTCAAAATCGACGGGATCATCGGGGAAAGCCCCGCACTCAAGCAGGTGCTCGAAACCGTCTCGGTCGTAGCAGGGACCAATTCCACCGTGCTACTGCGGGGTGAAAGCGGCACCGGCAAGGAATTCTTTGCGCAAGCCATCCATAAGCTCTCACGTCGGAGGAAGAAGTCTTTCGTCAAATTGAACTGCGCCGCACTGTCTGAAAGCGTTCTGGAGTCAGAACTGTTTGGGCATGAAAAGGGCGCTTTCACGGGTGCTATCTCCCAGCGCGCCGGTCGTTTTGAATTGGCAAATGAGGGAACGCTGCTACTTGATGAAATCGGCGAGATTTCGCCGGCCTTTCAAGCCAAGCTGTTGCGTGTCTTGCAGGAAGGCGAGTTGGAGCGAGTCGGCGGCACCAAAACGCTACAGGTCGACGTGCGCCTCATATGCGCCACCAACAAGGACCTCGAGACGGCCGTCATAAAAGGGGAGTTCAGGGCCGACCTTTATTACCGCATCAATGTGGTGCCAATTATCCTGCCTCCGCTCAGAGAGCGACCCGGCGATATTCCACGCCTTGCGAACGCCTTCCTCAATCGATTCAACAAGGAGAACGATCGCGCACTCGCCTTCGCGCCGTCGGCGCTTGACCTGATCTCGCAATGCTACTTCCCTGGTAACGTCCGCGAGCTGGAGAACTGCGTCCAAAGGACGGCCACACTTGCGCGTTCAAGGACGATCACGCCATCCGATTTCGCCTGTAAGAAGAGCCAGTGCCTTTCCTGGCTCCTCTGGAAGCGAGCCGACCGCTCGAATGGCGGCAATACCATCGACGATCTCGCACGGGTCAACGCAGGGCCGGTCGGATTGCGGCTGCCGGCCAGTCGCATCGGTGCCTCCGCAGGCAACGTATCTCCCCTTGCGGCCGGCGATCCAAACGATCCCGCTTGTCCCCCGCGTCTGACGGAACGCGACCGGCTGATCGACGCGATGGACAAGGCCGGTTGGGTTCAGGCCAGGGCGGCTCGTATCCTCGGCCTCACGCCGCGGCAAATCGGCTACGCGCTGCGCCGATATGGCATCGAGGTGAAGAAATTCTAGACGTCGTGATGACGTCAAACGTAAGCCCGGAGTAGTCTCCCTCACACTCTTCGCGCCCAAGGCTGGTAGCCTTCGCGACCCGATTTGCTTGTCCACTGTCGGAAGCCCGACAAAGGTGTGTCGGAGCAATCCGACGGAATCCGACACGAAAGCCAATTCGTGAACCAAACCCGCTCTTTGAGCTGGCATAGCTCTTGCGGTTTGAACTGCGACATTCACCCAGCAACGGAGCCGTTCGATGTCCGCACCGGCAATTTCGCTTGAGAGCCTCAGCACGACATTCGATGACCAGTTGCTTGCCACCGTGAAAGCCGGTGGCTGCGCGTCTTCGTCCTGCGGCTCGTCGATAAAGCCGGACGACATGGATCCGGCTGTCTGGGAAAAGATCAAGGATCACCCCTGCTTTTCAGAAGAGGCGCATCACTATTTCGCGCGCATGCACGTCGCGGTCGCGCCCGGCTGCAATATCCAGTGCAACTACTGCAATCGCAAATATAACTGCGCCAACGAAAGCCGGCCTGGGGTGGTCTCCGAAAAGCTGACGCCCGACCAGGCGCTACGCAAGGTGATCGCGGTCGCCAACGAGGTGCCGCAGCTTTCCGTGCTCGGCATCGCCGGACCTGGCGATGCCTGTTACGACTGGAAGAAGACGAAGGCAACGTTCGAACGAGTCGCCAGGGAAATCCCAGACATCAAGTTTTGCATCTCCACGAATGGGCTCGCGCTGCCGGACCATGTCGATGAGCTTGCCGACATGAATGTCGATCACGTGACGATCACCATCAACATGGTCGACCCTGAGGTCGGTGCAAAGATCTATCCTTGGATCTTTTACGACCATCGCCGCTACGTCGGCATCGAAGCCGCCCGGATCCTGCACGAGCGGCAGATGTTGGGTCTGGAGATGCTGACCGCGCGCGGCATCCTCACCAAAATCAATTCGGTGATGATCCCCGGCGTGAACGATGAGCATCTGATCGAGGTGAATAGATGGGTCAAGGAGCGAGGCGCGTTCCTGCACAACCTCATGCCGCTGATTTCGGACCCGGCGCACGGCACGCACTACGGACTGAGCGGGCAACGCGGCCCAAACGCAATGGAGATGAAGGCTCTTCAGGATCGTGTCGAAGGCGGCGCCCAGTTGATGCGCCACTGCCGGCAGTGCCGGGCAGATGCCGTCGGCCTGCTCGGTGAGGATCGTGGCCAGGAATTCACAGTCGACCGGATTCCCGGCGAGGTCACCTACGATGCCAGCAATCGCAAGGCCTATCGGGAGCTGGTCGCGGAGGAGCGCCGTGATCACGTGGCGGCTAGGAGAGAAGCGATCGGATTGGTCAAGGCAGCGAGCCCCGGCAAGTCCCTTCTCTTCGCGGTGGCGACCAAGGGCGGCGGCCGCGTCAATGAACATTTCGGCCATGCGAAGGAATTCCAGGTTTATCAAGCCTCGCCGAGAGGGATCAGTTTTGTCGGGCATCGGAAGGTGGAGCAGTATTGCCTCGGCGGCTGGGGCGGAGAAGCCGCCCTCGATGGCGTCATCGCAGCGCTTGAAGGCATAGATATCGTGCTGTGCGCCAAGATCGGAAACTGCCCGCAGGATCAGCTCGCCGACGCTGGAATCCAAGCCACCGACGCATATGCCCACGACTATATCGAGACCGCAATCAGCGCGATTTACGCGGCCGCGTCTGGGACCCCCGCACTCGCGGCGACGGCCTGAGCGCGTCTCATCCATTCGGACCAGGAGTTAAAATGGCTTTCAAGATCATCGCATCCCAATGCACCCAATGCGGCGCCTGCGAATTCGAGTGTCCCTCCGGCGCGATCAAGTTCAAAGGCGAGAGCTATGTGATCGAGCCGCAAAAGTGCACCGAATGCGAGGGGGTCTTCGATGCGCAGCAATGTGCCTCGGTATGCCCGGTGCCGAAGACCTGCGTTCCTGCGTGACGGACATTGGGCCGCCGACATGGTCGGGGATGCCTTCGCAGGACGCCTGGAACGCCTTTGTTCACAATCTGCAGCCTCAAGAGAAATCAGGGAACGGACATGTCGCTCGGACGCGAAGAGGAGGTCGAAATCCGCAGGCCTCCACGATTCATGCCGGGAGAGCGGGTACGTGCCACTCGCCACATAAAGAATGACGGCACCTATCCTGGCAGGGAGATCGGCGAAAATCTCGTGCGGAAGGGCGACGAGGGATATGTGCGCGACATTGGCACCTTTCTCCAGCAGTTCTTCATCTATGCGGTCGAATGGATCGACCGTGGCACCGTCGTCGGCATGCGAGCGCGTGAACTGATGAGCCTCGACAAAGCCGAGGCGCCCTGCAGTGCTGATAGCAATACCAATGAAGGGACGGCCAGATGAAAGTCATGATCCGCAGGACCGATGCTGGCTTGTCGGCGTATGTCCCGAAGAAGGACCTCGAAGAGCCGATCATCAAGCTCGAGAAGGAAGAGTTGTGGGGCGGAACTGTGACGCTCAGGAACGGGTGGAGGCTCCTCCTACCCGATCTTCCACGGGATACGCGTCTGCCGATCACCGTCGAGGCAAGGAAGGTTTCCGAAGAGGACTGATGCTGCCCCTTGATAAGGTGCGTCGCGAGGAAACGAGCATGAACACCATCCTGACATCGGGCCACCTCGTCATCGTGCGGGACAGTTTTGCCGAAAAGCTGCTTGACCTGGCGAAGGAAGCGCTCGCCGCCGATCAGGTGATCCCCTATCTCGGTCCGGGTCTTCTTGGGTTCAACTGTGCGGAACCGCCTGTGCCGCATACGCCCGAGGTCGTTGCCGCGGCACTCAATGCACGGGCGCCAGCCCCTTCCAGGATCCGCACCAATATGTGGTCGGTTGCGCAGTTCATCGAACAGCGCCGGCATCGCCGGACGCTTCAAGCTTGGATGACCGACATATTCGCAGCGCCGGTGGCGCCGACCCTCCTCCACGCCTGGCTCGCAAGGCTGCCGCTCTCCCTCATCGTCGACAGCTGGTACGCCGGCGCGATGCGCACGGCTCTCGGAGAGACCGGCCGAACGGACGTCGTTGAGATACAAGGCGTCACGCGGGCGAACGAAATCGGTAACATTTGGACGAAAACCTACGATTTGTCCGGGAGGGAACTCGACCCCCGATCGGGGGCGAAGACGGTTCTCTATACACCTCACGGGAGTATTAGGCCGGCGCAAAACTTTCTCGTCGCAGATTCGGACTATGTCGAAGTCCTGACCGAAATCGATATCCAGACACCGATCTCAGACGTGGTGAAGGAACGGCGCATCACCCGTGGATTTTTCTTCGTTGGCTGCCGCTTCAACGATCAGATGCTGCGCACCTACGCCAGGCAAATCATGAAGCGCTCCCGAGGTCCACATTGCGCGGTAATGGACGCGGAAACGCTGACCAGAAACGAAGCGCGTTTCCTTGCGGCAAGCGGAATCACGGTGATCGACATGCCAGTAGGTGAAGCCGCGGCTCGGCTTATAGGAACGGGCACTGCTGCAGGTGGTGGACAGGATTAACAATGGCGGGCCCCTTTGATGATTGGTCCTTCGGCTTGCCTCGAAGGCGCAAAATGCAGTCGGGAATACACCCGTGAGCAGTGATGCTATCGGCAGCGCAACGAACGCTCTGAATTCGTTGACCGATGTGGAAGCGGCGCGCTGGGGCCGGGATTTGAGTACGCTGTTGCGCATCACGCGTATGAATTTGCGGCATCCCTGGCAGGTCGCCTTCGCTATGGGCTCGACGATCATGGCGGCAATCCTCCAGTTGCTCATTCCCCAGCTTCTCGGCCGGGCTGTCGACCAGACCCAGACAGCCATCGGGGGCGGTGTCGCGGGGACCGCGGCAGGACAAGCGCTCTGGACCCCGGCTCTCCTGCTGCTCGCCGTCAGCGCGCTACGCGGCCTTTTCACGATGGCGCAGAACTATTTTGCCGAAGCCGTCGGGCATCATGTCGCGTACGAACTGCGGCTCGCCTACTACGACAAGATCCAGCGTCTCAGCTTTTCCTTTCACGACCGGGTCCATTCAGGCGATCTGATCACCATCGGAATGCTCGATCTCCAAGGCGTGCGGATGTATTTTTCCACCGCGCTCGTTCGCGTGCTCCTGCTCACCATGCTGATCGGGATCGGCGCCTACATGATGATCTCGACCGATCCCATGCTCGGCCTGGTCGCGCTGAGCTTCGTGCCTTTTGTCGCCTGGCGCTCATCGGCCACACAGCTTAGGCTGCGCGCCACCTGGCTCGACCTGCATGAGCGGCTTTCAGTACTAAGCCGCGTGATGGAGGAAAATCTCGCAGGCATCCGCGTGGTCCGCGCTTTTGCGGCTCAAGCCTATGAGATGCTGAAGTTCGACGGCGCTTCCAAGAACGCGCTCGACCTCGCCCACGACCGAGTTGACATCTACGTGCCCAGCACGTCGGCGATGACCTTGTCCTTCTTTTTCGCAATGGGATTGGTGCTCTGGATCGGTGGCAGCAAGCTCGTCGCTGGCGAGATAAGCGTCGGAACGGTGGCGACCTTCCTGACCTTCATGACAATCCTGCAAATGCCAGTCCGCCAGATCGGCCTCATGGTCAATGCCTTTGCCCGCGCTTCTAGCTGCGGTTCGCGGCTTTTCGGTCTCCTCGACCAGGAGATCACAATCAGGGATGCTCTCGAGGCCAGACCGCTCGAGATAAGCGACGGCACTCTGCGCTTCCACAATGTCTCGTTTGCGTACCCCAGCGCCGAAAACCGCGCCATTCTGAAGAACCTCAGCTTTGAGGCCCGTAGAGGCGAGACGATCGCGATCGTCGGTCCGCCGGGTTCGGGCAAATCGACGATAGCTCATCTGGTCCCCCGCTTTTATGACGTGACCGGTGGCGCCATCACGCTGGACGGCCAGGACATACGCAATGTCACCCTCGCGACGCTTCGCAAGGCGGTCGCCGTCGTACAGCAGGATGCATTCCTATTCACCACTACGATCGAGAACAACATCGCTTATGGCGATCCCTGGGCGAAGAGACAGCGAATCGAACGCGCTGGCGAATTCGCCCAGCTCCACAACTACATCCTCGGGCTCCCAGCGGGCTACGAGACGGTCGTGGGCGAACGCGGCGTCTCTCTCTCTGGCGGCCAGCGCCAGCGTCTCACGATTGCTCGCACCATGATGCTGCGCCCCTCCGTCGTCGTTTTCGACGACTCAACGGCCGCGATCGATGCCGGCACCGAGCAGCGCATCCGCGCGGCGATGCGGCGCTTCGCCAAGGATCGGGTGACGATCATCATCGCGCACCGGCTGAGTGCGCTTGTGCATGCCGATCAGATCCTTTTTGTCGATAACGGCGAAATCGTAGAACGCGGCACGCATCAAGAGCTTTTGGCGAAGCGGGGACGCTACAGGGCCCTTTACGATCTCCAGACGCGCCCGGGTGATGACAATATGACCCAGTATGGGGGCGCCCGCTGATGGCGCAGGGCCGCGCCGGCGAAGTCGAAGCCGAACGTGACGACGGTAGACGCCCTCCGCGCGCGGTTGTCGGCTCGCACCGCATCGAGGAGGAGATGTTCGGCCGGGCTTTCGACAAGAGCATCCTCCGGCGCATCTGGGCTTTCGTCCGTCCCTATCGGGCCAGGGTAGTCATCACGATTGCAGCAATGCTGATCTTCACCGGGACGCAGCTTCTCATCCCGTTGATCATCCGCTACGCGCTCGACCAGGGCATGAACCCGGCAAGGACCGATCGCTCAGCCCAGCTCGCGGCCGTCGGCGCGTTCGTTTTGGCGATTTTGGTCAATTTCGCTGCCGGCTACATGCAGGAAACCGTGGTTGGGAAAGTGGCCGAAACTGTCCTGTTCGACATCCGCCGCGCCATGTTTGGCCATCTGCAGAAGGTTTCGCTCTCCTTCATGGACAAGACCGAGGTCGGACGCCTCATGTCGCGCCTGCAAGGCGACGTCAACTCCATACAGGAATTCCTCGAAACCTCGGTATATTCCGTAGGCGATGTTGCGCTTCTCTTCGGCATCGTTTTCGTAATGCTGTGGCTCGACTTCCGGCTCGGCCTCCTGACGCTCTCGGTTCTGCCGGTCCTGGTGATCGTCCGCATTGTCTGGCTGCCGCGTGCCCGCGACGCCTTCATGGCCGCACACGAGACTAATTCCGTCGTCAACGGCGCGCTGGCCGAAGCCATTCACGGCGTGCGCACCGTCCAGTCAATGGACCGCCAGCAGGTGAATTTCATCCTTTTTGACGACAAGGCCCATGCCAACCTCAGGACCCACCTGATCGCTGCCAAATATGCACTGGTCATGGTGCCTATCGTCGATGGCCTCACCGGCCTCGCCATGGCCGCCGTTATTGTGGTCGGCGGCTCGATGGTCATGAATGGCCGCATAGATGTGGGCGTATTGGTTGCCTACCTATTTTACATCCAGCGCTTCTTTGACCCGATCCGCTCACTCACCCTGCAATATTCGGTCATGCAGCGCGCCATGGCCTCAGGCAAGCGCCTGACCGATGTGCTCGACGTCAAGATCGATGTTCAGGACAAACCCAATGCCGAGGTGCTTTCGCCCGAAATGGACGGCTCGGTCGAGTTCAGGGACGTCACCTTCGGCTACAATCCGAACCGTTCGGTGCTGAAAAATGTCTCTTTCCGGGTCAATCCCGGCGAGACGGTCGCACTGGTCGGGCCGAGCGGTTCTGGCAAATCGAGCGCGATGGCCCTGGTCCACCGCTTCTATGATGTTCAGCAGGGCCAAGTGCTGGTCGGCGGACATGATGTGCGCGATCTCACCCAGGAATCGCTCGGCCGCCAGGTCGCCATGGTGCTGCAGGAGCCGTTCCTGTTCACCGGGACGGTCTTCGAGAACATTCGATACCACAAGACGGAAGCCACGCGCGACAAGGTGATCGAGGCCGCCAAGGCGGTCGGCGCCCACGACTTCATAATGAGCCTCGCCGACGGGTATGACACCCAACTTGGCGAACGCGGCGACAACTTATCTCTCGGCCAGCGCCAGCTTATCAGTTTCGCCCGCGCCCTCGTCGCCGACGCCAAGATCCTCGTGCTCGACGAAGCTACCGCCAACATCGACAGCTACACGGAAATGCAGATTCAGAAGGCTCTGATAAAGCTGCTTGAAGGGCGCACTGGCCTCGTCATCGCCCACCGTCTTGCCACGATCCGGGGTGCCGACCGCATCATCGTGCTTCAGAATGGCCAAGTTATTGCGACTGGCAACCACGATCAGCTAATAGCCATGGGGGGCCTGTATTCCAAACTCTACAATCTCAACTACGCGTCCTTTGACGATATTCCAGAACACGATACGACCGTACAAGCCGGCTCCCAGACCTGACGTCTTGGCGGCCTTGTGGTACTGACATTGACTTCGGGCGTGCCGGCGGACACTCAGGCCGCCGCAGACGAGGAAGCAGGCAGCATTCATGCAAAGCACTCGCGCGGATCGTGAAGACCGGCTGCGAACGATTTCCTCCAGCGTCGTTATCCGACCGCGGTGCACGCCGCGACATCGGGCGAACTCGCTCCAGGTGGTGTCGCTCGGCGTAGCAAAGCCGCTCGCGAGCGCGCCCTCAACAGCGCCGTAGCGAGTGACGGCTTTGCTACCGCCGAGCCGCTGATGAAGCTGGATGCGGGAGCCGCCACCGGCGCCGCCCCGGTCGAGAAGAACCTCTTGCGGCGGGCTATGGGCAACGACTAGCGCGAGCGCGACGAGCAGATGCGTGCCGGCATCGTGACGCGCTCGGCCATCATCTCCTTAGGATCGTGCAGTCTCACACCGTGCCCAGATGCCGGCCAACGCACAAACCTGGTAATCTGTGCCGCCGGCTCGTCGTCAGTTTGGCCTCCCTCACGATTTCCCAATCCCCACCACGTGCACGCTCGAGCACGTGGATGTGAGGGAGCGCTGTTACAACGATTTACCTTCGGATCAGACCGCGAATTTCATGGTCAGCCAAGTCGAGCCATGATTTCGGATTGAATGGTCGTCGCGGTGTATAGGGAAGCATCTAGCGGCAGATTCCCAAATGCCAGTTGACAAAGAAGGTAGTTAGCACCTGCCTCTTCCAACTGACTGAGCAGAGCTTCTCGCACAGACGCTGCTGATCCTACCACGCACAATTCACTCTCGACTGCCGCATCGAAGGTCAGCGGCAGGTTGGGTGGAGTGGGGATAGCGTTAAGCTCGTAAAGGAATTGGAAGCTCTTGAGCCATCGTTCGTAAGCAGGTGCCGCGAGCGAATAGGCATGTGTGTCACAACGCCCAACCACGACCATGCGGAGCAATCCAATAAATGGCGCTCGATCGCCCGCGCCAGTGTTGTCCTCTTGATAGGCGCGGAACGCATCAGTAGTTTTGCGAACAGAAGAGGAAGGTCCTACACACGCGATATTTGCTCCATTCGCAGCGGCCCAGGCTGCGGACTCGGGTCGATTGGCGGCGACCCATGTCGGCGGATGTGGACGCTGATGAGGTCTTAGCGTCAAAGGAACGTCATTGAGCTCAAAATGGCGGCCTTGATAGCACAGCGTGCCAACCTTCATGGCATTAACAAGTATTTCAACAAGAATTTCGCTGGCTTCCGCATAGCGGCCCGGCACCGCGTCCGCACCAATCCCGAAGTAACCCAATTCGATCGGGAGAGCACCGCGCCCTATGCCCAGTTCGAGCCTGCCACCGCTCAACTGGTCCAGCATACAGATCTCTTCGAACGCACGCAGCGGATGATAAAGCGCAAGCAGCATCACCAAGGGTCCGAGACGCAGGCGCCGGGTGCGCTGGGCGACGCTCGATAAGAACAGATTCGGCGATGGACCTCTCCCATGGGGGGTACAGTGGTGCTCTGCGAGATGATAGGCATAGAACCCTAGCTGATCGCACGCCTCTGCTAATATCAGGCGATCTTCGTACTGCCGGGCGATATCGAGGCCGTCCTCGTCCAGATGATCGAAGATGCCGAAGGCTAGATTTGAAGGAAAGACGTTTGTCACTCGATATTGTCCCCGATTTTAAAGAAAAATGTTGTCGTGCTTGGGTGACCAAGCAAGTCTAAAGATAGCAATGTGTGATATCGGATTAGCGTCAGCGTACCGAACGAGCAGAGCCTGACGCTCCCCTGCCCGTGGTGCTTGGTATGTTTAAGCTTCCAACTATATCGCGAGCGGCAGCAAGAAATGCATCCAATTGCTCTTTTGTGCCGATGCTGACGCGGATGCAATGTTCCAAACCATTGTCCGGAAAGTAGGCAACGAGTATCTTTTGCCTTTCCAAGGCTGCTTGCCACCATGAGCCGTCCTGTCCCGCTGGCACACGGGCTAGCAAGAAATTAGCGTGGGAGGGCGTTACGGAAAATCCAAGTTGCGACAGTGCGGCTGTCACTCGCTGTCGTTCATGTCTGATGTGCTTGTGGTTCTCTGCGTAGGCGCCGCGATGCGCAAGCACGCTGATACCAACCGCATGCCCGATCACGTTCATGTTGAAGACGTTCTGGATGTTGCGCAGCCTGCCAATAATCTCAGGGTGACCGAAACCGAAACCGACGCGAATGCCGGCGGCGGCATAGCTCTTCGAAAATGTTCTCAAGATCAGAAGGTTCGAATAACGGTTGATGAGGCGCAGCCCGTGATCGGGTGCAAAGTCGACGTAGGCCTCATCGAGGACGACCAGGCGATCCGATTGTGCCACGAGGCGTTCGATATTGCTTATCGAGAGGAATGTTCCGGTCGGATTGTTTGGATTGGCCACCAGAATGAACTTGGCGTCTTTTGCCGGACCGGAAAGCAATTGCTCCATTGGCAGCGAATGAGTTTGACATCCGATCTCGAGAAACTCAGCACCATGCAACATGGCAAGTTTGCGGTTGAACGAAAACCCTGGCGATATCATCGCCACCTTGTCGCCAGGGGCGAGGAAAGCTCTGTAGATGAGTCCGAGCAGTTCAGACGACCCGTTGCCTGCGATGACCTGATCCGTGGATACGCCATAGGTATTGGACGCTGCTTCCCTCAAGCTGATGTTATCGTCGTCCGGATACAGATACTGGCGCTGGAGGGCCGCCACTGCACTTTGCATTATGATTGGCGGCAACGGAAACGGGTTCTCATTCGTATTCAGCTTGACAAAACTTTTGTCCGGCGCTGGTCCGTTGGACGGCAGAGCATCTAACTGTCGCGTCCCTTGCGGAAGAGACGAAAGCACAGCTTGCAGTTTTGCATCGGACATATTTTATCTCCGTTTCAGTCGCACAGGGGCATCCGTATGAGCTCGCAACGAGAGCAACATGGCGGACGGATTGACGATGGCAGCGTCGCCTTTCACAAGATGGTCGCAACGCCGGCTGCCACGGGAATTCGGCCAGGCTGTCCTCGGTCGGATCGACTTGACGCGGACGCGGATCTGCATCCCTGCGCGGGCCAAGCCGCTAAGCGGTCTCAGCTAATCCGCCTGAGTCAAGCTTTCACAGACGCTTGACCTCGATGCCGTATTTCCTCAGCACGTAGCCAATCTGGCGCGGGGTCAGTCCAAGCAGGCGCGCCGCCTTTGCCTGCACCCAGCCACATCTTTCCATGGCAGCAATGACGCGCTCGGCGTCGGTGGTCCTCGCGCCCAATGAGTGGGTTGCTCCGGCAGGCGGGACTGTTGTGGCGGCTGAACGAGCGGCCGCATCCGGCGGCGTGGCCGGATTCACTGCCTCTGGGAGGATTGGCGCTGGTTGCAGCTCGGCCTTGCCCGATCTGCTCTTCCGCAGCGCCTCGGCAAAGCATTGGTCGTGGGAGCACGCAAAGTCGTTTCTCCCGATTGATCGTCCCTCCGCCAGGATCGCTGTCCGGTGCACGCAATTTTCAAGCTCGCGAATGTTGCCGGGAAATTCACATTTCATCAGTACTTCAATCGCACGCGCATCGAAGGTCAGCGTACGGCCGTTCTCATCGTTGAAATTCTTGAGAAACTCAGCTGCGAGGAGCGGAATATCGCTGCGCCTTTGGCGTAATGCCGGCACCAGCAAGGGAACCACGTTGATGCGATAATATAGGTCGGCGCGGAACTCATTCCTTGCAACCGCCTCTTCAAGGTTCCTGTTCGTGGCGGCAATCACGCGAACGTCGACCTTGATGGTCTGGTTGCTGCCGACGCGCTCAAACTCCTGCTCCTGCAGCACGCGCAGTAGCTTTGCCTGGAAGGAGGCCGAGATCTCGCCGATCTCATCCAGAAACAACGTCCCCTTGTCGGCGAGCTCAAAGCGACCCTTGCGGGAATTGAACGCGCTTGTGAAGGCACCCTTCTCATGACCGAACAATTCGGATTCCAGGACTGTCTCTGGCAGCGCTGCACAATTGAGTTTGATGAAGGGCCGCTTGGCGCGCGGCGACAACTCGTGAATTGCCTTGGCGACCAGCTCCTTCCCGGTACCGGATTCGCCTCGCAACAGAACCGTGGTCTTTGCCTTAGCTACAACTGCGATCTTCTCGAGCAGCGCGCTTAGCGCCGGACTATCGCCAATCATTCCCTTGACGTGAACCTTCTTGCGCTGCGGTGCAGGGTGCTTGACATCAGAGAATTGCGTTTGCAGCCCATCTTCCACCTCCGTCGGTCGTTCGCGGTCGCCCGCGGAGAAGCGGTGCAACTTGACTGTCTGTCCCACCATGTTGGCTATCATGGTGAGCAGCCGGACATCATAATCGAGCCGATACGTTGACCTGCTGTCCAAGGCGCGGTCGATAATCAGCGTGCCTACGGCGTTCCCATCAACACGAATGGGAACGCCGATGAAGGACACGGTGTCGGAGGCCCCAAGCACCTCTATGTCAGCGGCAGTGAAGGCCGAATGCACCGCTATGTTCTCGGCGACGAGCGGCGTGTCCGTCGTCACAATCAGATCGATTGCCTTGCGCGGCAGGCGCATCCGGGAGCGCTCATCGCTGTTCTCGTCGCAGCCGGTGACTACGGTGATGTCCAGTTCGCCCTCAGCGTCGAAGAGAGCGATGATGCCGTGCCGCATCTGCACAAACGAGGGCAGGAGATCGACGACCTTGGCCAACGTGACTTCGAGCCGGGCGGGGTCGGTGAGTACTTTCGATATTTCGAAGATGCCGGTAAGCGCGTGCTCGTGCGATGGCACAAAAGGGACCGCGGTGTTCATCTCGGACTTTGGGTAAGCCCTTTTCGCATCCGGAAGCGAAATGCGGCACTCGCTGGCATTTTGTTCTGATTTGGGAATGTTGTGGTGCATGTGATCCTCGATCTCGCGCCATGAAATGCATGCCTGCGGCATGTGCGCCCGCGACGTCGCGGGCAAGCGCGAAAATGCTCTGACGTGAACTCGTGCCACCGCCGTGTGGTCGAGTGCAAAGCGGGTCGACCCCTGACGCATCGCTTGGCTCTCCCTCCACGAAGCTTGGTCACGTTCTCGGCTTGCACGGGGGCAACCACACGTTGATTTTCAAAAGACTGGAGCGAGGCGGGATAGTCAATCGAGCTTTCTTTCATTCGTGAAAGGAAACCTCGCGGCCTATGATAGAATTCATCAGTTCTAATTTTTGTCGGCGATGTTGAACGACAGAAATACGGCGCCGGCGATGCGGTGCCCGAGCGGCTGACCGCGCCGAGTATAAATTGCCGGGCCGTGCCATTCACCAGCGCCTGCGAACCAGGGGCGGCAGCGATAATCACTGCCGACGACACTGGTCGGTCGCGGCAACCGCCATTTCCTCGATATTGATGACGCAGATAAGGCGGCGGCGTCGCGTGTGAAGGCGCGAAGCTGGCGGTCGAGCGCGGCTTTCTCGCCGGTGCTCGGAACTTCTGAACCGCATCGTCGCGGTCAGCACCAGCGGCGTCAATCCCTACGTCTCGACGTCGCTTTCAAGCTGTCGCTGCAGCGGCAGCGCGGCAAAGAACACGGCAATTCTCCGCTCTGGTGCCAGCGATGCGGCCCTTCCCAAAGTCGGCAAACCGAGGAGCCCACCACGATGTGCAGCAAAACCGCAAGCCAGAGAGATCGACCGGCAATCTGCCGGAGAACATCAAGCGCGTGCTGGACGGCGGCCTTGTCATTCCCGTCTTGTGCCACCGCATTCATCCCATCATTGGCGAGCCCAACGTCAGTTCAGGTCATGCGGATCCATTTGGCATGGGTATTGCGGCGGCGTTGGTGCAGCGTTCGACCGGAGCGCCGCGATAGGGAGAAGCCCGGGAGAAGTCACGCCACCTCGATCCGGTCAGGGAGAGAGAAACAGTGTCAGCTGCACAAGTCCGCGGCGCGAGTCCCGCGCCCCGCAAACCCTTCTATGCCAAGCTTTACGCGCAGGTGCTTGCCGCCATCGCCCTCGGCGTCGCAATTGGCTATTTCTATCCGGGGACCGGCGAGAGCCTGAAGCCGCTGGGTGATGCCTTCATCAAGCTGGTCAAGATGATCATCGCGCCTGTCATCTTCCTGACAATTGCGACCGGCATTGCCGGCATGAACGATCTTCACAAGGTCGGCCGGGTCGCCGGCAAGGCAATGGTCTATTTCCTCACTTTCTCGACGCTGGCGCTGATCGTCGGCCTCATCGTCGCCAATGTCGTCCAGCCTGGCGCCGGCCTCAACATCGATCCGGCCTCGCTCGATGTCCAGGCCGTGAATACCTATGCCGCAAAGGCCCACGAGCAGTCGGTCACCGGCTTCCTGATGAACATCATCCCGCCAACGATTGTCGGTGCCTTCGCGGAAGGCGACATCCTGCAGGTGCTGTTCTTCTCGGTTCTGTTCGGCATGGCGCTCGCGATGGCCGGAGAGACGGGCAAGCCTGTCGTTTCCTTCCTACAGGCGCTCATCGCGCCTGTCTTCAAGCTCGTCGGCATTCTCATGAAAGCCGCGCCGATCGGCGCCTTCGGCGCAATGGCCTTCACCATCGGCAGATATGGCATCGGTTCGGTCGTCAACCTCGCGATGCTGGTCGCGACGTTCTATTTCACCGCCTTCCTCTTCGTGTTCGGGGTTCTCGGCGCGGTCTGCCGCTACAACGGCTTTTCGATCTGTTCTCTCATTCGCTACATCAAGGAAGAGCTGCTGCTTGTCCTCGCAACGTCCTCCTCGGAGGCCGCGCTCCCCTCGCTCATGCAGAAGATGGAGAAGGCGGGCGCCAGGCGTTCGGTTGTGGGTCTCGTCATCCCGGCCGGATATTCGTTCAATCTGGACGGCACGAATATCTACATGACCCTGGCGGCCCTCTTCATCGCGCAGGCGACGAACACGGATCTGTCAATCGGCGATCAGGTGCTGCTGCTGCTCGTTGCGATGCTTTCCTCCAAGGGCGCTGCAGGTGTAACAGGTGCGGGCTTCATCACCCTGGCTGCTACGCTCGCCGTAGTTCCGAGTGTTCCCGTTGCTGGGATGGCACTGATACTCGGCATCGACCGCTTCATGTCCGAATGCCGGGCGCTGACGAATTGCGTCGGCAACGCAGTGGCATCCCTCGTCGTTGCCCGCTGGGAAGGAGAATTGGACCGAGCGCAGATGAAAGCCGCCTTCTGCGGTCATCAGCTTGCCGAGGCATCAAACCGGATATCCTCCGCCGAGTAAGGGCGACGCACCGCGACCGGTTTCGCCAAGCTGGTCACATGACCTGAACGATCGACTCGCAGGCTCTAAACGGCGCCTCACGGACCATGTATCAGAAGCGCTAAATGTGTGAGTGCAAATCGTCGCCGCCCTAAGCGAATGAACCTTCCGTTATACCCGGCCGGTCTACGTCTGGAGTAGCCCAATACGCTGTCGATCATTCAGTATGCGGGCGTCTTCACTTTTGCCCACCCGAAACCATTGTCGAATCGCGCTAGGTGACAGAGAGCCAGCCTGCGTCAAAAACCAATCAGAATAGGACCCATGACCAAGCGCCCCACAATTGCCGATCTCGCCCGCGAAGCCCGAGTCAGCGTAGCAACGGTCGATCGGGTTCTGAACGCCCGCCATCCGGTGCGCGAGGAGACCGCGCGGCGGGTCCACGACGCCGCCCACGCGATCGGCTATCATGCTGCCGGGCTCATCAAGCAGCGCTTTCGGCGAGACCTACCGTGCTACCGTCTGGGCTTCATCTTGAGAAAACCGGCCCAGCATTTCTACCAAGACTTTGCGCGCGAGGTCGAAGCGTCGGTCAATTTGGCCCAGTCCTTCCACGGCATTCCGCTCATCCAATTCGCCCCGTCACATATGCCGAGCGACCTAATCGCACCGCTCAAGGATTTGGGCGCACGCTGCCATGCGATCGCGATGGTGGCACCGGACCACCCAAAAATTACAGCAGCGGTTGAGGACCTCAAGGCCAAAGGCATTCCAGTTTTCTCGCTGCTTTCCGACTTCGCCGCCGGCGTGCGACAGGGCTATATCGGCCTCAACAACCGCAAGGTGGGGCGCACGGCCGCTTGGATGGTGTCCAAGGTCGCAAAACGGCCCGGCAAGGTGGCGGTGTTTGTCGGTAGCCATCGTTTCCAGGGGCACGAGCTCCGTGACGTCGGCTTTCGCTCCTATTGCCGTGAGAACGCGCCGACGTTCGAGGTGCTCGATCCGCTTGTGAACCTGGAGAAACGGCAGATCACCTACGAGGCAACGCTTGATCTCATGCAGCGGGAACCCGAGCTCGTCGGCTTCTATGTCGCCGGGGGCGGCATGGAGGGCGCCATCTCCGCGGTCCGGGAAGAGGGTAAAAGTCGCGATCTCGTCGCGATCGTGAATGAAATCACGCCGGAATCTCGGGCGGCACTCGCTGATAACATCATCACGATGGCGGTCGCCACGCCAATGCGCCGGCTTTCCCAGGAGCTGATAACGCTGATGATGCGGGCTATCGAGACCGGCACTGCTGAAACACCAGGACAGACATTTCTGCCGTTCGACATTCATCTGCCGGAAAATATATGAAACTGATGGCTTCTATCGTAAGCGGGGAAGTTTCCTTTCATAAATGAGAGAAAGTTGATTGATGATCCCATCCACGCGGGGTAGCCGCACCCCACAGGCCTCAGCCGCGGCCCAGGATGAAGCGCCAATTGGGTGAACGGATCGGCCACGCGTTCAGGCGGAAGCGCGAGGTAAATTCCCTACATCCGCAGCGTCAATCGCGACCGGCTTCATTGCCAACATCTCGACGTTGTCGGTGCAGGGCGGTGTCGTCAAGGATGCCTCACGCCAGTAGCCGAGCGAGGCCGGCACAGTCCATTGGGATTGACCTCGTCGACCGGCATCTCCTCGCCTGGCCGCGCGTGAAAAGCCGCGGCAAGGCCGGGCAAAGTTGGCATTTGAGTGGGGCTAAACATCTTCTGGGACTTCGCACGCGAAATCGGAGGCGGCAGTCAACTCAGCACCAACCCGGGCATGTGTTCTGCTCGTTCCTGGCCCTCGTACTCAGCAAGGAACTGCGCCGCTCTGCCGAGCCAAAGGCCTGACGCCCGAATGGCAACCGCTCCTACGCGATCGCGACCGCCTCCAGGAAGCCCGAGACGCTCAATAGCTTTCAAGCAATGGCGCCAGGCGAGATGCCTCCTGCAACATCATTTCCCGCATCCACAGGCTTGCCGGATCAGTATTGTGAAGCGCAGGCCATTGGACGGCCTCCGTGAATGCGGGATGAGGAAGTGGCGGCGGAAGTCCGACAATCCGCAGGGGTGTTGTTTTTGCGAAATGCTGCGCCAGCCGTAAGGGCATGGTCCCGATGCGGTTGGTGCCTGATAGGACGGGCGCGATCAGGCTAAAGCCCTGTACGACGACCTCGATACGTCTCTCGAAACCGTGCTCGAGCAAATACCACTCCTCCATGGTGGGCTGCCGGGTATGCCTGAATTTGAGCACGACATGCCCCATCGACAAGTATCGCTCGAATGTAAGTGGCTCTGACAGCTGCTTGTTCGTGCCGCAGCCTACGCATACGAGCATATCTTCGAACAGGGCTGCGCGAGGATGTTTCGACATGAACACTTCCGGCATAATCAGAAAATCAACGTCGCCGCGCCGGAGAAGCTCCTCGGGGTCGTCGCAAATAGGCAGACATTCGAAGCGGACGGCGGGAGCTTCCCGCGCAGTACGCTCTACGATCCCCTTAAAAAGCACGAGCGTGAGGTAATCGGAAAGCATGATTCGGAAGAGACGATCCGATTGGGCTGGGTTAAAGGCGTCGGAGGAAATAATCGATAGCTGGATGTGCAGCAATGCGTCCCGGACTGCTGGGGCAAGCCCCTCCGCGCGCGGTGTCAAAATGAGCTCGCGGCCGTTCATCGTAAATAGCTCATTGCTGAAGTAGGCGCGTAACCGAGCGACGGCGGCGCTCATGGCCGGCTGGCTCAGATTAATACTGTTGGCCGCGGCAGTGACTTTACGCTCCCTGATCAGAGCGTCCAGCACAACGAGGAGATTCAGATCCAGCCCCTTAAACCGCATATCCTGATCTATCCAGCGTGTGGATGGGCATCATCTAAACAATCAATTTTACGAATTTACGAACCATGCATTAGAGGAACGTAAATGACCGACGTCAAGCTCAAATCGACGGCGCCGACACGGGCGGGAACATCGAGAGAGCTCATTGGCGAGCCCCACCGGCTGGCTCACCTTCGCTAACGACAACGGTTGAGTGCAGCCAACAACGCCGCCGCTTTGGCCGGGTAATGCGGCCCGCAAGAAACTATTTTGAAGAGAGGTCCTGAATGCGCCCTCAGGTGCAGTGGAAATTGTGCTGGGAAAACGAGTTGCAGCTCTCCGATCACGTCGAGCTCGCCGAGTTCTTTCGTGATACCTACGGGCCGACTGGGGCGTCCAACGCAGAACCGTTCGTGGGTAGTCGAAGCTGGGCCGGAGCCAGGCCTGAACTCCGCGCAATCGCCTATGATTCAAGCGGTGTAGCGGCTCACCTGGGCGTACTGCGCCGTTTCATCAAGGTTGACGCGGTCGACCTGTTGGTGGCTGAGCTGGGCCTGTACGGGGTACGTCCGGACCTTGATGGTCTCGGAATCGCCCATTCAATCCATGTCATGCTTCCAATACTGCAGGAGCTTGGCGTTCCATTCGCTTTCGGAACGGTCCGGGACGCGCTGCGGAATCATGTTGAGAGGTTCGGGCGGCGATACAGCCCTTTGGCCGTTTTGTCGGGAATTCGCGTGCGCTCCACCCGACCAGAGGCGCGCCTCGACCTGCCGCCCACACGCATCGATGACGCACTCACCATTGTTCTGCCAGTTGGACGGCCGATCAGCGAATGGCCCACGGGCACGATGATCGATCGGAACGGACCAGAGCTATGAGCCGTCCCGATTGCTTGTACGAAGTGCGCCGTGAGTGCTCTGACGGCACCGGCCGTCGCAGCGTTTATCTGACGTTTGACGACGGTCCCAATCCACTTTTCACACCGGAGATTCTCGATGTGCTGGCAGAGCAGCGGGTACCGGCGACTTTCTTCGTCATCGGCGCCTACGCCTTAGAGCACCCGGATCTCGTCCAACGAATGTTTGCAGAAGGGCACGAGCTAGGCAACCACACGATGACTCATCCGGATCTGTACAAATGCGGCTTCGGCGAAGTGCAACGTGAGATCTTTGAAGCGAACGGCGCCATCATGAGGGCGTGCCCGCAGGCCTCGGTGCGCTATATTCGCGCGCCCTATGGCGCCTGGAGCGAAGAAGTCTTCACAGCGTCACAGATCGCCGGGCTGACGGCCCTCCATTGGTCCGTCGACCCACGAGATTGGTCTCGCCCTGGGGTCGACGCGATTATCGATACCGTGCTCGCCTCTGTCCGGCCGGGCGCAATCGTACTCTTGCACGACGGATGCCCTCCCGGCGAGTTGAGCCAGGGCGCTCACGCCGGTCTGCGCGACCAGACGGTCACGGCGCTGTCCCGGCTGATTCCAGCACTTCATGAGCGCGGATTTGTAATCCGCTCACTTCCTCAACATCACTGAACAAACGAGATCCCATGACTCTTCTTGGTACAACCAGCACTGTGGCCATTTCGCTTTATGCACTGCTCTCGACTGCTTATAAGAGCATGCAGGGGATTTATGCTCTGCCGACAAACGACTCATCGGCGTTGGAGGATCTCGTCGGCTCCGATCAACTGCCCAGCGTGGATGTCATCGTCCCCTGCTTCAACGAGGATCCGCGCACGCTTTCAGAGTGCCTGGCGTCCATTGCAGACCAAGAATACGCCGGAAGACTTCGGGTCTATGTGGTTGATGACGGTTCTGGAAATCGCGAAGCCGTAGGAACTGTCCACGAAACCTACGCGCGCGACCCTAGGTTCGACATCATTTTGCTTCCCGAGAATGTTGGAAAGCGCAAGGCGCAGATCGCCGCGATACGCCGCTCATCCGGGGATTTGGTGCTTAACGTTGATTCAGACACGATACTCGCGTCCGACGTCATCACCAAGCTTGTACCGAAGATGCGAGATCCAGCGGTCGGCGCAGTCATGGGTCAGTTGATTGCCAGTAACCGGAGCGAGAGCTGGCTGACAAGGCTGATAGACATGGAGTACTGGCTGGCTTGCAACGAGGAGCGCGCGGCACAGGCTCGCTTCGGTGCCGTTATGTGCTGTTGCGGCCCATGTGCCATGTACCGCCGGTCTGCGCTCCTTTTGTTACTGGACCAGTACGAGTCGCAATTTTTTCGGGGCAAGCCAAGCGACTTCGGGGAGGATCGCCATCTCACTATCCTCATGCTGAAAGCAGGCTTTCGAACCGAGTACGTTCCGGGCGCCATCGCGGCCACAGTCGTTCCGAACAGACTCGGACCGTATCTGCGCCAACAACTCCGTTGGGCACGAAGCACATTCCGGGACACGCTGCTTGGGCTGCGCTTGCTGCCCGGCCTCAATAGCTATCTCACGTTGGACGTGGTCGGACAGAATCTCGGGCCGCTACTCCTCGCCCTATCGGTACTAACGGGCCTCGCACATTTCGCACTGACAGGCACTGTGCCTTGGTGGACAGGACTGATGATTGTGTCCATGACCATGCTCCGATGCAGCGTGGTAGCATTTCGTGCTCGACAGTTTCGATTTCTGGGCTTTTCCCTGCACACGTTCATCAACATCTTTCTCTTACTTCCCTTGAAGGCCTACGCGCTGTGTACATTGAGCAATAGCGATTGGCTGTCGCGAAGCTCTGCTGTCGCTACATCGAACACTGGGGGAAAACAGGCCCCCACCCAAACTCCGATCACTGGATCAAGCAGGGCAGAATTCTCACCGCATGCGGCTCCGCTTCGCAGGCTCAATCTTGCGCGGATTCTTCGGGATTAGCGCTGTCGAGCAACATCTGCGGCGACGAGTGATCGCTAATTACCTAGGTGGACGAGAGGTGGACGAGTTTGACCCAGAACATGAATCATCAGTTGCTCGATCGGGAATTGGCCGCAGACGATCCGTGGCGCCTCGACGGCAATCCGTTCGAGCGGGAGCGCCACACGCAAATGCTCCAGCTGGCGCTTGCCCAAGGCTCCATTACAAATGCCCTCGAAGTCGGGTGCGCTGCCGGCGCATTCACGGAAAAACTAGCTCCCTACTGCCAAGGGCTCACCGTCATCGATGTCGTGGCGCAAGCGATTGCTCGAGCACGTCAACGGATAAAGGAGCCGTCGCGCATCAACTGGATAGTCTCCGATGTTCAACAGTTTTCGACCGACCAGTTGTTTGACCTGATCGTTGTGGCGGAGGTCCTATACTACCTCGAAGACATAGCCGAGATGCGCGCGGCCGTCAAAAACCTGGTGCGGGTGCTTGCGCCAGGCGGGCATCTGATCTTCGGATCGGCAAGGGATGCTAATCGCCGTCGCTGGGGTCACGCCGCTGGTGCTGAGCCGGTCATCGCCATGCTGAACGAAACGTTGATCGAGGTAGAGCGTCTTGAGTGTCGGGGCGAGTCGGCTAACGAACACTGCTTGCTCGTCCGTTTCCGGAACCCGCTTTCCGCTTCCTGATGAATCGAATTTATCGCCGTTAACGTGGAGACACTATGCGCATCTGTGGTATCAAGCTGACCCATGACGGGGCGATCGCCCTTGTCGAGGATGGACGGCTCGTCTTCTGCGTTGAGCAGGAAAAGCGGCACAACAATCCGCGTTACCAAACCATCGATAATCTCGACGCAATTGTCGCCGCTTTGGCGGAACAGGGGCTAAATCCTTGTGATGTCGATCAATTCGTTATCGACGGCTGGGATGGCGAAGACGAGTCACAGTTTCAGGTCGGGCAGGCAACCAAGCAACCGCCAGTCTTGGCGACCCTCTCGGTAAAATGAACCCATGTCCATGGTAGCGATCGATCTTACTGACGTAAGCAAAACTTATGACAAGCTCGTTGTCGACAGACTGTCGTTCCGCGTTGCAGCGGGGGAATGCTTCGGGCTCTTGGGACCGAACGGTGCGGGCAAAAGCACGATTGCGCGTATGGTCCTCGGCATGACATCGCCTGATGCGGGGAAGATTACTGTGCTCGGCGCTCCAGTGCCGGCGCGCGCGCGTTTGGCACGTATGCGCATCGGCGTGGTCCCGCAGTTCGACAATCTTGATACCGCGTTCACTGTACGCGAGAACCTGTTGGTGTTCGGGCGCTACTTCCGGATGAGCAGACGCCAGATCGAAGCGGTTATACCGTCGCTGCTTGAGTTCGCCCGCCTCGAGAACAAAGCGGATGCGCGCGTCGCCGAACTGTCCGGCGGCATGAAGCGGCGCCTGACGCTCGCGCGTGCGCTGATCAATGACCCGCACTTGCTGGTGATGGACGAGCCGACCACCGGCCTCGATCCGCAGGCCCGCCACCTGATCTGGGAACGGCTGCGATCGCTGCTGGCGCGGGGCAAGACTATTCTTTTGACTACCCATTTCATGGAAGAGGCCGAGCGGCTGTGCGATCGGCTGTGCGTTATGGAGGAGGGGCGCAAGATCGCCGAAGGCCGCCCGTCCGCACTCATTGACGAGCAGATCGGCTGTGACGTGGTCGAGGTCTACGGCGGCAATCCGCATGAACTGGGTGCGCTGATCCGGCCGTACGCACAGCGCATCGAGGTGAGCGGTGAGACGCTTTTTTGCTATGCACCCGATCCGGAGCAGGTGCTGGTGCAGCTACGCGGGCGCGCGGGTCTACGCCTTCTGCAGCGTCCCCCCAATCTCGAGGATGTGTTTTTGCGGCTAACCGGGCGCGAGATGGAGGACTGAACAATGGGCGAACGTTATGCGGCGGGCATGCCCGCCAATGCGTGGAATTGGGTCGCGGTTTGGCGCCGCAACTATCTTGGATGGAAGAAAATCGGGCTTGCATCGGTTCTCGGCAACCTCGCCGATCCGATGATCTATCTGTTCGGTCTCGGCTTTGGCATCGGAACAATGATAGGTCCTGTTGATGGCACTTCGTACATTGCGTTTCTCGCGGCTGGCATGGTTGCCACAAGCGCGATGGCATCGGCGACCGCTGAAACGGTTTACGGGAGTTTCGGCCGCATGGACCACCAGCGCACCTGGGAAGCAATGCTATGCACTCAGCTGACGCTCGGCGATATCTTACTCGGCGAATTGGCGTGGGCAGCCACCAAGGCCCTGATGGCGGGCACAGCAATCACTATTGTTGCCACCACGCTCGGCTACGCATCGTGGCCATCCATCCTCTGCTTGCTGCCAGTCATCGCTCTCAGTGGCCTCGCCTTCGCGAGTCTAGCGATGGTCGTCACGGCGCTTGCGCCCAGTTATGAATATTTCATATTTTATAATACGCTTGTTATAACACCCATGCTGTTCCTTTGCGGCGCGATGTTTCCGGTCAACCAATTGCCCGGCGCTTTTCAGGACGTCGCCTCCTTGTTGCCGCTCGCACATGCAATTGACCTCATTCGTCCGGCGATGCTTGGCCGTCCGGCCGGCAGCATGGGCCTGCATATCGGCGCGCTTTGCATATACACGGTTTTGCCGTTCTTCCTATCGGTTGCTCTATTTCGTCGTCGGCTGATGCGTTGACGCTACTCACCATTCGTAAAATTGATTCTTTGGGCGATACCCATCCACGCGTCGGATAGGTCAATACATGCGTTTTAAGGGACTCGATCTAAATCTCCTCGTTGTGCTGGACGCTTTGATCAGGGAGCGTAAAGTCACCGCCGCGGCCCGCAGTATTAACCTGAGTCAGCCGGCCATGAGCGCCGCCGTCGGTCGGTTACGCGCCTATTTCAGCGATGAGCTATTTACGATGAACGGCCGCGAACTCATTTTGACACCGCGCGCGGAGGGGCTCGCCACAGCAGTCCGGGAGGCATTGCTGCACATCCAGCTGTCGATTATTTCCTGGGACGCCTTTAACCCGGCCCGATCGGATCGTCGCTTCCGCATCATCCTTTCCGATTACCTCACACTCGTATTTTTTAAGAAGATCGTAAAGCGTGCTGCGCGGGAAGCTCCCGCCGTCCGCTTCGAATGTCTGCTTATTTCCGACGACCCCGAGGAGCTTCTCCGGCGCGGCGACGTTGATTTTCTGATTATGCCGGAAGTGTTCATGTCGAAACATCCTCGCGCAGCCCTGTTCGAAGATATACTCGTATGCGTAGGCTGCGGCACGAACAAGCAGCTGTCAGAGCCACTTACATTCGACCGATACTTGTCGATGGGGCAGGTTGTGCTTAAATTCGGGGACACCCGGCAGCCCTCCATCGAGGAATGGTATTTGCTCGAGAACGGTTTCGAGAGACGTATCGAGGTCGTCGTACAGGGCTTTAGCATGATCCCGCCCCTTCTATCAGGCACCAACCGCATCGGGACAATGCCCTTACGGCTGGCGCAGCATTTCGCAAAATTAACACCCCTGCGGATTGTCGAACTTCCGCCGCCACTTCCTGCCGCATTCACGGAGGCCGTCCAATGGCCTGCGCTTCACAATAATGATCCGGCAAGCCTATGGATGCGGGAAATGATGTTGCAGGAGGCATCTCGTATGATTACCCCGCCTAAGAGCACCGGACGTCTCAGTTGTCGGCCGAATTGAGAAACTGACCCCCTCGGTTATGAGAGGAGGCATGGATGGCGATTGGGATTGGGCGATTCCTGCATTGTCGAGAACGATGCAGGGAGAGCAGATCCTTCAGCCTGAAGAGGTGGCAGCGATGCTGCGGCTGCATGAGCTTGGCTGGGGAATGAACCGACGGGCGAAAGAATTCGGGTGCGCTCGCAACACGGTGCCTCGGTATCTAAGCGAGGGCGGGACTGATCCGTTTCGCAAGCCTGTGCGGCCGACCGCGTTTGACGGACTGGACGATTGGCTGCGGGAGCGCTTCTTCCCCCATGGCTCGGGCTGGATGACGATCTCGACCCGCTCCAGATGCGCCGGGAACGCCTTGCGCGGTCGCGCAGCACGTCGCGGCTCGCCTGTCGGTCTTGCGGCCTCGAGCTCGGACTCAATCGCGCCGAGCCCGGTCTGATTTCGAAGGCGAAGGCCTGCTGGGCACGTTCGAGCTTCTCGGAGCTGCGACCGAAGCGGCGCGCTCCAGCTGCTTGACGATCCCATGAAGGTCGGCGATCCTCTCCTGGGCAGGCTCGTTGAGTGTCGCCATCCGGACGATCTCGGCCTTGAGTGTTTCGCTCCGGAGTTGTTGCAGTTCGGCCTTCTCCGCCGCCATGGCGACGAACATCGCCTTGAGCGTATCGATTTCGTGGGGACGGGGCGAAGCGCTTCTCGTCATGACGCCGACAGAAGCTTATTGTGCA
This sequence comes from Mesorhizobium sp. M0060, assembly GCF_040323155.1. Lineage (NCBI taxonomy): Bacteria > Pseudomonadati > Pseudomonadota > Alphaproteobacteria > Hyphomicrobiales > Phyllobacteriaceae > Mesorhizobium > Mesorhizobium sp. M0060. Next base: position 253,035 of record NZ_JAMYUP010000003.1, on the reverse strand, counting down.
CGGCCTGAAGCCCGCCTTTTGCGCCTGAGTCACTTCGCCACGGCCTATCCGGCCGACCTCGGACGCCGTCTCCGTTCGGCTCAAACGAGCCAGTCCATGCCTTCCGAGCGCCATCAGTTCGGCGCGGCAAGCCGGATCACGCCGTTCTCCACCCGCGGCCAGCGGAACTTGTCCCCGTCCAGCGCTTACGGTGCGGGTATGCCGGCGTCGAGCAAACAGAGAGAAGTTTGGGGCCGAACCAGGTCGGCCCCGTTACGAAGTGTTGTCCTGGTGGTTTGAGTGTCGAATCTTCAGATCGATTGCTTGGGCGACCAGCGTCCCCGCCGCCAGCGAGCCCGCAACTGCTCAGCAGAAGGGCGAAGTGAACGTGAGTGCATCCATTTCGTAAATGTGTGTCTATCCAAGCAATCGATTTCTCTAATTATCCGATGAGGAATATCAAGGCGTCAGGCAGGGTGCATCACTAGGAGTATTTTGCGATGGTAAAGATTATCGAGGGTGGCCCGGGTTCCGAAACACTCCTCGGCACCGAGCTTGAAGATTGGATGGAGGGTTTCGGAGGCAATGACTGGATTGAAGGTCGTGGCGGCAACGACGAGATCTCGGGTGGCGCGGGCAGTGACCGAGCCATCGGCGGCGAGGGTAACGACCGCATCTTCGGCGGAGATGGCTGGGACGATCTCTCCGGCGACAACGGCCGCTTCAACCCGCGCGTCTCCGGTGAGGACAATGACAGGCTCAGCGGCGGTCCCGGCCAGGATGTCCTCTACGTGGGTGACGGCCAGGACACGTTGACCGGGGGCACCGACAGTGACACGTTCGTGTTCCAGTTCCACAATCCGGTGCCTGGGGTTGTCGGGTCGAAGTCGGACATTTCCACTATCACCGATTTCAACCCGGCGGAGGACAAGTTCGCCTTCGATGCGGTGGGCCTCTACAACGACGGTTTTGGCGCGAACTTCGTCAACAACGCCAGCATACAGTCCGGCTACCCGGTGAGCAGCTTCTACAGTGGTGCGGCCTCGGGTGCGAACGGCGAACACGTCGTGGTGATCACTGGCGAATCTTTCAACTCTGCTTCTGAAGCCGCGAGTGCGATCTCCGGCGAGCACGCCGGCGACATCATTGTCTACCAAAGCAGCTACACCGACAGAGTCGCAACTCTGGCCTATGTGACCGCCGACAACAGCGCGCATGAGTTCGCCCACCTGGGCGGTGTGGTCACCGTGGCCGACCTAGGCCTGACCGCGTCGGACTTCACCTTCGTTTGATCCAGAAAACCCATACGGTACATCGCCCCGCCCCCCCGGGGCGGGCGCTTTCCGTTTCCGCTACTTGCGATGGGCCGGGGCGCCCGGGAGCAGTCGCAGCGTGTACAGCTTGACGAAGCCCTGCGGGTCGCGCTGGTCGTACACCGAAATCTCCCCTGAAGGTGTGGGCGGTAAGCCTGTTCGGGCCCTTGCGGCCGGCCACGATGACGTTGCCCTTCCAAACCTTCAGCCGGACGGTGTTGTTGTTGACCCGCTCCATTAGATGCCAAACCAAACATATTCGGCGGGAGCACTGATCCTGAATCAGCGAGTCGGTTGCCGCTCGGGGAGCAATATAGGGAGCTGGGTCGCCAGATCCTCACGGAGACCTACGTGAGTAACCATTCCTTGAAGGATTCAGCTTTGAGACCTTTCCCTCTGACTTCCGCTATTTGGGGAGTTCTGTTGATCAGCGGCGTGGTCAACGTGCTTGCGCTGATCTCGCCGCTGTTCATGCTTCAGGTCTACGACCGCGTTCTGGCAAGTGGCAGCGTATCGACGCTAGTGGGGCTCGTCGTGCTTGCTGCAGGGCTTTATGCGTTCCAATGCCTGCTCGACGTTTTGCGCGCCCGCGTGCTGCTGCGGATTGGCGAGCGTTTCGATGAACAGTTTTCCGGACGCGTTCACGATGCGATCGTTCGCCTTCCGCTTTTAACGCGCATGCCGGGCGACGGCTTGCAGCCGCTTCGCGACCTCGACAATATTCGCGGATTCTTAGGTGGAAACGGTCCGACAGCGTTCTTCGATCTGCCATGGATGCTGCTTTATCTTGCCATTTGCTTCCTCCTTCATTTCTGGATCGGCATGACGGCACTTATCGGGGCGATCGGTCTCACATCTCTGACACTTCTTACCAACACTCTCTCGCAACGGCCGATACGCGAGACCATTGCCCACGACATGGTGCGCAATGGCCTACTGCAAGCAGCGCGTTGCAATGCCGAGGTCGTGCAAGCTCTCGGTCTCGGAAAGCGGATCGCTGCCCGATGGCACAAGGCCAATGCCGAGTATCTGGCCGCCAACCGGAAAGCTGGGGACGTGGCAGGTGGGCTGGGTGGCATTGCAAAGTCGTTGCGCGTGCTGCTGCAATCGGCCATTCTTGCCGTCGGCGCGTACCTTGTCATCAGGCAGGAGGCTACGGCCGGGGTCATGATTGCCAGTTCGATCATGATGGGGCGTGCGCTGGCTCCGGTCGATCTGGCCATTTCAAGCTGGAAACCCTTCCTCATGGCGCGCCAGGGTTGGGCGCGGCTGGAGGACCTCCTGGGAACGGTTCCTGAAACCGCTTCTGTTATGCCAATGCCTGCACCTGAACGCGAACTGCGCCTCGAAGGCGTGACAATCGTTCCGCCCGGCGAAAGGAAGCCGACCGTGACCGGCCTTGCGTTTGCCGTTCAGGCGGGAAGCGCACTCGGGATCATCGGTGCATCGGGTTCCGGCAAGTCGACACTCTCGCGCACCATCGTCGGCGCATGGGCGCCGGTCGCCGGAAAGGTTCGCATCGACAGCGCAAGCCTCGATCAATGGGACCGGGAAGCACTAGGCCGTCATATCGGCTATCTGCCGCAAGGTGTTGAACTGTTCGACGGCACCATTGCCGAAAACATCGCTCGTTTTGAAGATAATCCTGACCCTGAGGCTATTGTCGCCGCGGCGAAAGCAGCGGGCACGCACGAACTGATCCTCCGATTTGAGCACGGCTACGAAACTCCAATTGGTGAGGCCGGATCGGCACTTTCCGCCGGGCAGCGCCAGCGTATCGGTCTTGCCCGTGCTCTTTATCGAGACCCTTTCCTTGTTGTGCTCGATGAACCCAATGCCAATCTCGATGCGGAAGGCGAGGCTGCGGTCGTCAAGGCGATCGCCTCCGTGCGCGGGCGCAAGGGCATTGCGGTTGTCGTCGCCCATCGGCCGAGCGCCATCCGCGCCGTGGATTTGGTGTTGGTGATGGAAGGTGGACGGCAGCGAGCATTCGGTGCGCGTGATGAAGCGCTTTCCAAAGTCCTGAAGGGGGCAGCGATGGCACGAGGCGCTGGCGTCAAAGCCATCGAATCTACACAGGATAACGTGGGAGAGCGCGCTGACATGGAGGATCCCGGTGTCCGGCATTCATCAGAACAATGACGTTTCCAGCTCCATTCGCCGGCACCTGGTGGCGGGCCTTCTGGCGAGCGTGATCTTTGTTGGAGGAGCCGGAGCCTGGGCGGCCTTCACGAATCTCTCCGGTGCGGTTGTCGCGTCCGGACACTTTGTCGTCGATTCCTATGTGAAGAAGGTGCAGCACCCGACCGGTGGGGTGGTGGGAGAAATCCTGGTGAGCGAAGGTGATAAAGTAAAAGCCGGCGACATCCTCATGCGGCTCGACGCCACCCAGACGCGCGCCAATCTCGCTGTAGTCAGCAAGCGGCTCGATGAGCTGGCCGCCAACCTGGCACGACTCGAAGCTGAGCGTGACGATCTGGCGGAGATCGCCTTCCCGGACTGGCTGCTCGCCCGCAGAGATGTTCCGGACGTAGTTTCGGCAGTACATGGCGAGACGCGGCTGTTCGAATTCCGCAGACAATCCCGCGACGGAAGGCAGGCGCAGCTAGCGGAACGCATCACTCAATATGAGCACGAGATCGAGGGACTCAAGGCGCAGGAAATTGCTTGTGAGAAAAGCACCGAGATCCTCCAAAAGGAAATTGCTGCCCTGAGTGGGCTGCGCGACCAAGGCATTGTCTCGGACCAACGCTTGAACAGTCTGAAGACGCAGGTTGCCACTTTCGGCGGCGAACGCGGTGAGAAGATTGCACATCAGGCACAGACGGCAGCCCGCATAGCCGAAACGCGCCTGCAGATCCTGCAGATCGATCCGGATTTCAAGACGGAAGTCGGCCAGGAGCTCAGAGAGGTTCAGGCGCAGGTTGGGGAGTATGTTGAGCGCAAGGTGGCGGCTGAACAAGAACTGCGACGGATCGATATTGTCGCGCCGCAGTCAGGCGCCATTCAACAACTCGCAGTTCATACGGTCGGAGGAGTGATCACGCCCGCCGATCCGATTATGCTAATCGTGCCGGAAGGCGACGATCTTGCGCTTGAAGCACGAATCACCCCGAAGGACATCGACCAAATCCAGCTTGGTCACAAGGCCGTGCTGCGGATGTCAGCCTTCAATCTGAGGAGCACGCCGGTATTGAACGGATATGTCAGCCGGATCGCAGCCGATCTGGCGACGGACGAAAAAAACGGCGTTTCGTATTACCTGGTGCGTCTGTCGGTTCCGCATGCGGAACTGACGAAGCTCAAGGACCTGACGCTCGTGCCCGGAATGCCGGCCGAAGCGATGATCCAGACGGGCGAGCGTACGGCGCTTTCTTATTTTGTGAAGCCGCTGTCGGACCAAATCAGTCGCGCATTCCATGAGGAATGAAAGTGATCCACAGAAATATTTTGTTATTCTTGTTGGTTGTTACGCATGCATGAGAGTCATAACCGTCTGAAAACACAACCATGCCGTTCCTCAGTTGGATTGCGCCTCTGACTCAGATACGTGGTTCCGCGGTCATTTTGCCCTTGCAAGTCGCCGCCCATTCAGTTCTTGGCCTCGAGCGCATTAAGATACCCATCATCGTACACAAAGGCTGGAAAAGAGTCCGGTGTCTTGAGCGATCCTAGGTCTGGAGACCTAGGGTGAGCCTGCAAGCACAGGGCCAGGACATGATTGAGCGTCTGCAATATTCGGACAGGTGCATAGAAAGACAGGCAGGCGCCAAAGACGCGCTTTCAACGCACTAAACCGATGCTGCGCACCCCGAGCGTCTTGCCGCCCTCGCTCCCGCCGGTAGGAATCAATCGCGAGCAGGCTGCGACGTTCATCGGCGTAAGCTCAACGACCTTTGATGAAATGGTCCAGGACGGCCGGATGCCGCAGCCACGAATGCCGAGCAAGGGGCGCATTGTTTGGGACGTCGAGGAACTTGTATCGGCGTTTCGAAAGCTCCCTCACCGCCAAATCGGAGGAGCACCAAAGCTTGACGAAGATTCGCCGCCACTAGACAATCCTTGGGATCGAAAACCACGAACATGACGGATGAGCCCGTGAAGGTCGATCTTAAGGGCGTAGTGAAGGACACTGATCGCCACGGCAATGATCGGTACTATTTTCGCGCACCGGGTCGGAAGAAGGTCCGGCTCCGTGAACCGACCGGCAGCGACGAGTTCCTCGAGGAACTGCGGTGCGCGCGCGCCGAGGTCACTTATGTTCGGCCCGGCACTCTTCCCGAGATTTGCCGGCGCCTCCCCAAGCCTTCCGAGCCAGCGAAGAAAGGCACGTTGCTGTGGCTTTGCCAGGAGTATTACCGTCGGGGCGGCACGGAAATCACCCAAGACACTATGGCGCGCCGACGAGCAATTCTGGAGCGCGTATGCGAATTACCTCATCCCCTCGAAGGTGACCCGGATCCTCAGTATCCCACCAAGGGATCTCTGCCATTCGCCGGTATGAAACGGTCTCATGTTAAGGAGATCAGGGACACCAGGCTCGACGCCCTTGGCGCGGCAAACAATATCGTAAAAGCCATCAGCGCGATGTTTGAGTGGGCAAAGGACACAGAGATTCCGGGCGTCGACTCCAATCCCGCCCGCGGCATCAGACGGCTAAAGAGCGGCGACGGCTGGCACCCATGGGACGTGTCGGAGATCGTTCAATATGAGAAGCGGCATCCGCTGGGTACCGCAGCCAGACGTGCGCTCTCGATCTTCATGTTTACTGGCCTGCGGTTGTCCGACGTCGCGATCTTCGGTCGACAGCACATCACGCTCGTCTACAACGAGGAGACCGAGCAGTGGGAGAAGTGGATCAGAATTAAGCCTGGGAAGACCAGTCGTAACAAGGATGCGGTGTTGGTGGAGCTCCCGCTTCTGCCCGAACTAGAGGCGGAACTTGAGCACACGCCCTCCGACCAGATGACCTTCCTGGTCAATGAGTATGGTCGCCCGTTCTCGGAGAACGGTCTGGGCAACAAGATGCGCCAGTGGTGTGATCAAGCTGAGCTGCCGCACTGCAGTGCTCATGGAATTCGCAAGGCCGGCGCGACGATCGCCGCTGAGAACGGCGCGACGCACGAGCAGCTGAAGGCGATATATGGGTGGACTACGTACCAGCAGCCCGACCACTACATCAAGAAAGCGCGTCGCCGGAAGGTAGCGAGAGCGGCGAAATACCTGCTGGTTATCGATCGAAAAGAGAACAAAATTGTCCCACTTTCTGAGGGGGTTGAAAGAGGTGGGACAAAAATCGCCAAAAAATCCAATTAAATCAACGGCCACAAAAGCCAATGGTGGGCCCGGAGGGACTCGAACCCCCAACCAAGCGGTTATGAGCCGCCGGCTCTAACCATTGAGCTACAGGCCCCACGGCGCTGGATTAGTGTTTTTCCCTGAACCGCACAAGGCTTTCCGAGCAGGCGTTCCAAGGGGCTGGCAGAGATCGCCCAAATCAGCCCATATTGATAACCTATTGCACGTAGCCCATTGGACGCCGCTCAACACTCGGCTGTCTTGGGATCGCAGATCGAGGAGATTTCATGACCAGACGTATTTTGCCCCTGGCAATTGCCGCCGCAATCGCATTTCCGACGATCGCCGGGGCCGCCGATTCGCCGCCGCCACCGCGCATCGTCGTCACCGGCGAAGGCGAGGCGGCGATAGCACCCGATCTGGCTCTGCTGACGCTCAGCGTCATGCGCGAGGCCAAGACAGCACGTGCAGCGCTCGATGCCAATAACGACGCCATGGCCGCGGTGATCGCCGCGATGAAATCTTCCGGCATCAAGGAGCGCGACCTACAGACCGCGGGCATCCAGATCAACCCGCGCTATAACTACACCAACAAGCCCGACGGCAGCCAGGAGGCCGAGCTTGTCGCCTATCAGGTGACCAACACGCTTTCGGTGCGCATCCGCGACATCGACAAGACCGGTGACATTCTCGACAAGGCGGTGTCACTCGGCGTCAACCAGGGCGGCGGCATCTCCTTCTCCAACGACGATCCGGCGGCAGCCGTCACCGAGGCCCGCAAGAAGGCCGTCGCCAATGCTATGGCGAAAGCCAAGACGCTGGCCGAAGCGGCCGGCGTCGGCATCGGCCGGGTCCTGGAAATCACCGACCAGAATTTCGCACCACCGCCGATGCCGATCAACGCCAAGGCTTTCGATGCCGCCGGCGCATCGGTTCCGGTGCAAGCCGGCGAAAATTCCTATACCGCGCAGGTGACGGTGACTTTCGAACTGAAGTGATCATCGCTCGCAGCATGAAAAACCCCGGAGGATCGATCCCCCGGGGTTATTTGAGCCGCGCCCTTCCGTCCTGGCGGAAAGGGGCTCCGCTACTCTACCGGCTGCAAGTCAGCCGGCCGCAAGCCCGAAGATCTTAGCGATAGAGGACCGGACAGCCGCGGTCGTTGGCGAATACGATCACCACGCGGTCGCCATACTGGCGGCCAGCGACCTTGACCGTACGGCGGTTGATGTCGATGATGCGGATGCGGTGCAGGCCCATGCGTTCGGCCTTGTCGAGGGCACGCTCCGGCGAACAGGACCGGCGCCAGTTGCCATGACGGCGGTGTTCGCGGTAATTGCCATCGTCGTCGCCGGTATAGACGCCAACGCGCGGGTCCTGGTTGTTGCCGAAGCCGAGATAGATGCTGTCTGCATGGGCCGGGAGGGCAGCAAGCGTGCCAAGGCCGACAAGAGCCGAAAGAGCCGCCATCTTGATGGTGTTGAACATTGTAATTCTCTCCTTGTTGAGGGTTTCCACCCGTTTTCTTCAAACCGATGGGAGGAGAATGCACCCGTCTGTCTGAATTTTTTACGAACCGGCCGTTCATCTCCAGTTCATGCGGCAGAAACGGGGATAGTCTCTCGCTCCTGGAACCGGTGCTATGGACGGCGGTGCTATATAGGGTGGATGGGCATAGGTGGATGGGCAACGTCCGTTTTGCCGTCGGTTCCGCGTCCTCGATTCCGGAGTGACTCCTACGGCTCGTCAGCGAGCATATGGTCGAAATAATCGTCCGGCTCGGCAAGGTCGGTCTCGCTGGCGCTGACGCGGCCGCGCATCGAGATGCCGGCCTCATGTACGGTCTCGTCGCTTCCCGACACCAGCCGGTGCCACCAATAGAGATCGCGGCCCTCGGCAACCAGCCGGTAGGCGCAGGTCTTGGGCAGCCAGCTGATGGTGCGCACATTCTGCGGCGTCAGCCCGACGCAATCTGGAACGCGCGCCAGCCGGTTGGCATAATCGGAGCAGCGGCAGCTTCCGGCGTCGAACAGCCGGCAGCCGACGCTGGTCCAGTAGATATCGCCGGTGTCTTCGTCCTCGAGTTTGGCCAGGCAACATTTGCCACAGCCGTCGCAGAGCGATTCCCACTCGACCGGGGTCATCGCCTCGAGCGTCTTGGTTTTCCAGAACGGCTTTTCCATTGTCGGCATGTGGCCCTCGGACGCGTCAAGGTCAAGCACGGCAACGCGTGCACCCTCGTCCGAACCATACGCGGGGACCATACGCCGGGACATACGAATGACATGAAGTCGCCTTCAAAACGCCGGTCAATCGCCCTGTACCACCGCTAAAACCTACAAACAGGAACCAAACATGGTTGCTGAAAGTTTGGGCGGGGATGGGACGCCACAAGGAGTGTTTATGATGAAACGCCAACCACGGATTCTGGCAGGCACGGCGCTTGGCCTGTTGATGGCGTCCGCGCCGTTAGGCGCGTTCCCGCTGCAAGGCAGTGCCGCATTCGGCCCCGCCCAGAACAGCGCAATGCTTATCCCGGCGCAGTCGAATTGTGCCGAAGGCGAGTCGGCCGAAGCCTGCGCCCAAGGCGGAAAGTCGGAGCCGGAACGGAAGCCTGGCAAGAGGCGCGACCGGCAGCAGCAAACCGAAGCGGCGCCCGCCGAACAATCGAGCGAGCCCGAGCAGAAGCCGCGCAGGAACAAGCGCGAGCAGCAGCAGAGCGAATCCGCACCCGCCGAACAGCTTGCGCCTTCCGGCGAAGAGCAGGGCAATCAACGCAGGAAGAAAAACAGACAGCAGCAGCAGATCGAAGCCGCACCGGCCGACCAGCAGGCCGCTCCTGCGAACGATGATCAGCAGCAGCAAAAGCCACGCAGAAAGAAGCGTGACCAGCAACGACAGGAAGCCGCACCTGCTGAACAACCCGCCGAGCAGCTTGCCCCTGCAAACGACGATCAGCCGCTCACGCCGCGCAGGAAGAAGCGCGACCGGCAACAGCAGGAAGCCGCGCCTGCCGAACAGCCGGCCGAGCAGGCTGCCCCCGCAAACGACAACAACCAGTTGGGCAATCCGCGCAAGAGGAAGAACAAGCAGGACCAGCAGATCGAGGCGGCGCCGGCCGAACAGGCGCCGCGCAAGAAGGAACGCCCCGCCGGCGAGCCTCTCCCACAGACCGAGCCACTTCCAACCGACAAGCAAGCGGCTCCTGTCCAAGGCGAACAGCCCCAGGACCAGGCGAAAAAGCGCGGCAAGAAGCCCGTTGGGGAAGAGCCGGTGACAGGCGAACGGCAGCCCGCAACCGGTGAGCAGCCCGCCACGGGCGAACAGGCAGCACCCGCCGAGGGTGGGACCCCTGCTCAGGGCGAAGCCGCGGCCAACCCGAACGAGGCGCCCATCCTCGACAGCCAGAAGGATGTCAGGCGCAGGCACGGCAAGGACCAAGGCGGCCAAAACGCGGGTCGCCAAAATGGCGGCAAAACGGGTGGTCAGGAGAGCAACCAGCCTGTCGAGCAGAACGGCAACCAGGCGGAAGTCTCGAAACCGGCTCCAGTCGACCAGGGACCGCCGCCCACCGACGACCGGACAGCCCAGCAGGAGATCAAGCCTGAAAAGATCGCTCCAGTGACGGAGGAAAAAGGCAAGCGCATCGAGCGCTCGGCCGATTTCGAGGACGTTCGTCGTAGGCGCCGCCCGCAAGGCGCCAACGTTCTCAGGGAATTCGGCGACCGCGTCATCCTTCAGTTCAACAACCAGACTTACGTGGAAAGCAGCGATGCACCGCGCATGCACCGCGGCGCCAGAAATGTCTATTATGAGGACCTGTCGGGCGATCGCACCCGGGAAATCGTCGAGCGTGACAATGGTGTCCAGATCGTCACCATCCGCAACCGCTACGGTGATGTCATCCAGCGTTCACGCATCGCGCCTGACGGGCGCGAATATGTGCTGAGCTATGTCGACGAGCGCAACTATGACGATGATGCAGACTGGCGCGACCCGGGCGACGACCTGCCGCCGATGCGCCTTACCATTCCGCAAGAGGAGTACATTCTGGATTCCGAAGAGGTCGAGGATCCGGACGACTACTACACCTTCCTCGAACGGCCGCCGGTGGAGAGGGTCCAGCGCCTCTATTCGATCGACGAGGTCAAGCGCTCGGCCCGCGTGCGTGACATCGCCCGCCGGATCGACCTCGACACGCTCAACTTCGAGTTCGGTTCGGCTTCGATTTCCGACATCGAGGTCCAGAAGCTGGAGGGTGTTGCCAACGCCATGGAGAAGCTGCTGAAGAAAAACCCGGCCGAAACCTTCCTGATCGAAGGCCATACCGATGCAGTCGGCACGCCGGAAGCGAACCTCGCTCTGTCCGACCGCCGCGCCGAGGCGGTCGCCGAAGCTCTGACCAATGCCTTCGGCATCCCGCCGGAGAACCTGACGACACAGGGCTATGGCGAGGAGTATCTCAAGGTAGACACGTCGGGACCCAATCGTGAGAACCGCCGCGTCGCCATCCGCCGCATCACCCCCTTGGTGGCGCCGGTGGCCAGCGCCCAATAAACCGCAATGTGAACCGCGCGATTCGATCAACCATTGAATCGCGCGGTCATCAATCTTGAAACGCGCGATCACCAATCCCAAATTCTGGACAGGGCGTTCCCTGCCCCGTCCCGACTCCAGCGGGACACACGAGCCCCGCCGGTCCCCTCCCGGCGGGGTTTCGTTTTTTAGGACCTTGCAAACCGCCGCAGCCTGCCCGAAATACGGCGCTCCGACAACGGAGCCCGGAACCGCCGCATGAAGCGCCTCGAACTCGCCGTCGAATCGATCATTCTCGCCTCGCGCTGGCTGCTGGTCGTCTTCTATCTCGGACTGGGCGCGGCGCTTGCCATCTATGCCGTGTCCTTCGGCAAGAAGCTGTTCGAGTTCGTTTCCGTGGCCTTCACGCTCGACGACACCGACACCATCCTGAAGATGCTCGGCCTCATCGACGCCGCGCTGGTCGCTTCGCTGGTGGTGATGGTGATCATCTCGGGCTACGAAAACTTCGTCAGCCGCTTCGATGAAAATGACGGCAAGGTGCATTGGCTGGGCACAATCGATGTCGGCTCGCTCAAGGTCAAGGTCGCCTCGACAATTGTCGCCATTTCCTCGATCCACCTCTTGCAGGTTTTCCTGAACTCGGTCTCCTACACGACCGACCAGCTGATGTGGCTGACCGTCATTCATCTGGCCTTCGTTCTCTCGGCACTGATGCTTGCCTATATCGACCGGCTGATGGGTCTGGGCAAAGCCAAGAAGGCAGAGGAGTGAGCACGCGTCGGTGCCCGCTTGATATTTCTGTCAGTAGATACTTTGGATTTGGGTATCCGTCCGGTCGAACACCTCGTCCGGCACAAAAAAGTCGCCGGCGAGCGGACCCGTCGTGCCCGGCGCATAGGCCGATAAATCGCTGACGCCCTCGGCGCGCAGCACTTCTTCGTCGATGTAGAAATTGCCGGTCGCCTCGCGCGACGGCCTGACCAGAATGGCGTATGCGGCATCGGCCATGATGTCGGGCGAACGGCTCATCGCCGCCACCGTCGCGCCGCCCAGGAGGTTGCGCACCGCCGCCGTGTCGATGGTCGAGATCGGCCATAGCGAATTGACCGCGATGCCGTCCCTGGCGAACTCCGCGCTCATGCCCAGCGTGCACATCGACATGCCAAACTTCGCCATCGTATAGGCGACATGGTTCTTGAACCACTTGGCCTTCATGTCGAGCGGCGGCGCCAGATTCAAAATGTGAGGATTTTCCGCCAACTTCAAGTGCGGAATACACATTTTGGAGACGAGAAAAGTGCCGCGAGTGTTGATCTGGTGCATCAGGTCGTAGCGTTTCATATCGGTCTCCAGCGTACCGGTGAGCTGGATGGCGCTGGCGTTGTTGATGCAGATGTCGATGCCGCCGAACGTCTCCACGGTCTTGGCGACGGCTTCGGCGACCTGTGCTTCGTCCCGGATGTCGCACAGCGCGGGCAGCGCCTTGCCGCCGGCCTGCTCGATCTCTTGCGCCGCCGTGTAGATCGTCCCCGGCAGCTTCGGATGCGGCTCGGCGGTCTTGGCCGCGATCGTCACATTGGCGCCGTCGCGCGCGGCGCGCAGCGCAATCGCCAGCCCGATGCCGCGCGACCCGCCGGAGATGAACAGCGTCTTTCCCTTGAGCGACATCCTTGCGCCTCCCTGTGCTACTCTCTTTTCTCCTTGCGATCCTTGCCTGCACCGCCGACGGATACAAGCGCCCCTAACCCTTAGCGGTGGTGACGCTACGGAGGATCGTGGATTTCGCGGGGCGCGTTGAAACTGACGGCAACTTGGTATATATTCTATACGAGAAGGGAGAATATATAAATGGCTTTGTCGATCAAGAATATGGAGGTCGAGCAACTGGCACGTGAGCTCGCCCGCCGCCGCCGGGTATCGGTGACGGAGGCCATCCGTCAAAGCCTCGAGCGCGAGGTTGCGCGCGAGCGGCTTGTGCCGCGCGACGACACCGGTGACCTTTTTCAACGTCTGATGGCGATTGCCGAACGAGCCGCACGAATACCGGAGCGCAAAGACGCGATGAGCGACGATGAAATTCTCGGTTACGACGAGCTGGGTATCCCGACGCGATGATCATCGATTCCTCGGCGCTGGTCGCCATTTTACGCACGGAGCCGGGCTACGACCGCTTCGTTTTGGCGATCGCCCAGGCTGAAAGACGTTTGCTTCCGGCACCGACACTGCTCGAAACGACAATGGTGCTCGTCGGCCGCTGGCAGGACCAGATTATCGATCGCTTCGAAGCCTTTTTGCGCACCGCCTCGATCGAGACGATGCCCTTCACGGCCGACCACGCCGCGGTCGCTCGTCAGGCGTTCCTGCGCTATGGCAAGGGCCGGCATCCGGCAGCCCTCAACTTCGGCGACTGCATTGCCTATGCTACGGCCCGTATCGAAGCCATGCCATTGCTGTTCAAGGGCGACGATTTCCGGCTGACCGACATCGAACCGGCTGTTTGATCCACGGTTAGACCAGCACCAGGCCCTGCCGCATGGCGATGGCGATCGCATCGGTGCGGTTGGCAGCACCGAGCTTCGTCAGGATCGCCGCGACATGGAACTTCGCCGTGTGCACGGAGATGTTCAACCGCCGCGCGATAACCTTGTTGGGCGCGCCTTCGGCCAGCAGTGCCAGCACCTCGCTTTCGCGCGGCGAAAGCGTCGGCCGGACGATATGCTCGTCAGTCGGCTCCTCCTCGAACCGGTCGCTGTCATGAAAGGCAAAATCGTCATGCCGGTCGGACAGAGCGTGGCTGTCACGAGAGACACGGTAGCCCGCCGCCGCCAGCCGCGCGGCGGCGGCGATCAGCAACTCGTCCGCTGCCGCCGGCAGCACGGCAAACACTGTATCGGCCGGCCGCTGCCGGGTCGCCCGCGACGACAGCAGCACCCGGGGCATAGCGGCGTCGACGAGCCTGCCTTGCACGTCATGATCATCGACGATGGCGACATCCATCGCCCCGCTCCCGTCGACTTCGCCCGCCAGAACCGGCCGCAGATCATCGGTCGCGGCAAGAGCTGCGGACAGACTTCGCGCGCGCTCGACGTCGTCGAGGGCGATCAGCACCGTCAGCCGTCTGCCAGCGACCTCACCGCTTACCATCTATCCCTCAGCTCAGTGGCTTTTCGCCGATGGTCAAGGAGACCTCACGGTTCTCGCCGCCGCGCACCACGCCGAGCGTCACCAAGGCGCCGGCGCTGTCCGGCCCGAGCTTGCGGATCAGTTCGCGCGGGCCATGCACCGCCTCTGCGTTCCACGACACGATGATGTCGCCGAGACTGAGACCGGCCGCTTTCGCCGGGCCGTTATCGTCGAGGCTCATCACCATGGCGCCCTGTGTATCACCATTGCGGACCGGATGCAGACCCGCGCCAAGATAGCCGCGCGCCACATGACCCTTCTCGCGCAGCGTCGTGACTGCCCGCTCGATCGTCTCGTAAGGCATGACCAGCGCCCGCCGGCGCGGTCCGAACAGCAGCATGCCGATCAATCCGCCCTTGGCGTCGAGCACGGGGCCGCCCTCGAAACGGCCACCGGCATTGACGGCAAGGTTGATGCGCTGGTCGATCGTGCCGCCGCGCATCGAACGCCAGGCCGGACCGACCTCGCCGACCGTGCCGAAGGTGGCGAGCGCCGCACCGCCGCTATTGCCCGCGACGATCGCCAGATTGCCCGGCCGCACCGCATCCGCCTTGGTCAGCGACGGCATGCTCGGCGCGCCGGCCGGTTTCAAAACGGCCGTGCCGGTGGACGGGTCGCGGCCGACCAGTTCGGCCTTGACTGTTTCGCCCGAAGAAAACGTCAGCTCGATCTCCTCGCCGGCCTCGACCGACTCCTCGGCAGTGACGAAATAGCCGTCCCGCCAATGGAAAGCAGTTGCCGTGCGGTGGTGCGTCGCGAAGCTGGCCGTCGCTGGTGCCGCAGCTGCCGCTATGTCGGCAATGGCGTCGGAAAACGTGCTCAGATTGAAATCGCTCATGATTTGTCTCCTGGGTTCTTCGTGACCCAGATATCGCTCGGCAGGGCGTTCGCGAATACTCGCCTGACGGCTAGTTGGGCGTTTGACTGGCCATCTGGTCAGGTCGCGGCCGGTCTAGCCGCTCCGCACATATAGGCATCCTTCATTTTAAAAGACACGGAGCCCCGCAGATGGCCCTGCCCGCCCAGCAATTGCAATATGACGATGCCCTTCTCGATGCCTATTCGGCGACCGTCGCCGATGCCGTCGACCGCATCGGACCCGCCGTCTGCCGCATCGAGCGCGTCGGTGGCCCCGGCGGCCATGGCTCCGGTTTCGTTATCGCGCCGGACGGGCTGGTCGTCACCAACTTCCACGTCGTCGGCGATGCGCGCAGCGTGCGCGTGTCGATGCCGGACGGCGCCTCCAGGGAGGGCCGCGTGCTCGGCCGCGATCCCGACACCGACATCGCGCTCGTTCGCGCCGACGGCAGCTTTGCCGATATCGCGCCGCTCGGCGATTCCAAGCGTTTGAGGCGCGGCCAGATCGCCATTGCCATTGGCAACCCGCTCGGCTTCGAATGGACCGTCACATCAGGCGTCGTCTCGGCGCTCGGCCGCTCGATGCGTGCCTCCACCGGCCGGCTGATCGACGACGTCATCCAGACCGACGCCGCGCTCAACCCCGGCAATTCCGGTGGGCCGCTTGTGTCTTCGGCGGGCGAGGTCATCGGCGTCAACACCGCGATGATCCATGGCGCGCAAGGCATCGCCTTTGCGGTTGCCTCCAACACCGCCAATTTCGTCATCTCGGAAATCATCCGCTTCGGCCGCGTCCGCCGCGCTTTTATCGGCGTTTCCGCCGACACCACCAACCTGCCGCGCCGCGCAGCACTTTTGTCGCAAGTGTCGAGCAGCACCGCGGTGCGCCTGCGCAGCGTCGAGAAGAACAGCCCGGCGGACAAGGCTGGCCTCAGGGAAGGCGACATCATTGCCGCCATCGACGGACGGCCGGTCACCGGCGTCGACGATCTGGTGCGCATGCTCGACGCCGAGCGCATCGGCCACGAGACGCTGTGCACGGTGGTGCGCCGCTCCGGCATTACTCAGGTCACGGTGATGCCAGTGGCGCGAAGCTGAGCTCTCGACCATGATCCCGAAAAGTGGGAACCGGTTTTTCGGACAAGATCATGGTCAAACAAAAGATAGAGCCCCATCCCGATCCATCGGGATGGATGAGGCTCTATCGCGGCGCATAGATCCGGCTAAGCAGCGAGACCAGCAGCGCTGCCAGCTCGCCAGTCGGATCGAGATCCGGATCGAAAATGGTCATGTCCATTCCGGTGCAGCGCGGATCCGCCACCAGCGCCGCGAGGATGTCGACGAGATCGTCCGGATCGATGCCGGGGCTGCCCGGTGAATCCACCGCCGGCATCACTGTCTGATCGAGCGCATCGACGTCGAAATGCACCCAGTAGGGCCAGCCGGTTCGCGCCAGCGTGTTCCAGGTCTTGTCCAGGACCTTCGCCGCGCCAAGCTCACGCACGGCAAAGACGTCGATCAACGTCATCGCGGTCGAATTGATGTCCGGCCAGCCGAAGTCGGGGTTGCGGTTCTCGCGTTCGCCGATCTGTATCACCTGTTCGTCCGCCACAAGCGGTCTTGCGATATCAGGCCAGTCGGTCAGCAACGGCTCACCACGTCCGGTTGCAAGCGCAAGGTCCATGCCGGGGGCCGAGCCGAGTAAGGCGTTGACGTCGTAGTTGCCCGGATGGCGGAAATCGCTGTGACCATCGACATGGACCAGTGCAACCGGACCATATCGCCGTGCGGCAGCCAGCGCGCCAAGCAGGACGGCGCAGTCGCCGCCCACGACCAGCGGGAACTCGCCTCGTCCCAGCGCGCCGGCAACGACCTCGGCGAGTGCGAGATTGAAGCTGCGTATCGCGTTGCCGTTGCGCAGCCGGGTGCCCGGCTGTGGCTCGGTGAGATAGGCGGGCCGATCAAGATCAACCACCTTGGCGGGCGAAAGCATCTCGACCAAGCCGGCTTCGGTCAGAGCCTGCGGCGCGTGCCAGGTCCCCGGTATATGATGCGGCCGGAGCGGACGGAGGCCAAGGTTGGAAGGTGCGCGGACAAGGCAGATTTCACGCATGGAGAAGGCCCAAGATTGATGAACCCTAACCATAGACCGCAAAGGCGTGATCGGCCACGCGGCTGAAGCCTTCACGTCGCGTCTGCCGACAGTTCCTGCCAGCGGCGCTGTCTCGCTCAGCCCGCCGCGCCATCGGCATATTGCGCCAGGAATTCCGGGCGCGGCGGGATCGGCCTGATCACGTCGATCAGCACGCCGTTGGGGTCGCTGGTGATGAAATGGCGCTGGCCGAAGGGTTCGTCGCACAGCGTTCGCAGGATCGGCAGGCCGGCGGCGGTGATCCGCTCATAGATGGCATCCGGATCCCTGACCTCGAAATTGATCAGCAGGCCCGACGTGCGGCCCCGCCCTTCCTCCGGGATCGTCTCATGATCGCCCTGGACGATGCCGAGATTGACGCGGCGATCTTCGGCTGAGCGCAGATGCACGTACCAGTCGGCCTCGAATAGCGGCCTGAAGCCGAAATGCGCGACATAGAAGGCTGTCGTGCCGGCAACGTCGCCCGTCATCAGCACCGGATAATAGCTCGTCGTCCTCATCTTTCCTTCTCCTAGCGAATAACATACAGTCTGCATGTATATTGAATTAACATACAGGCTGCATGTATGCAAGAAGAATCCACGCGCCGCTCCAACCGCGATCGCACCGAAGCGACCCGCGCAGAACTCATCGCCGCGGCGCGAAAACTGTTCAGCGAAAAATCCTATGCCGAGACCGGCACACCTGAGATCGTCGCAGCCGCCGGCGTCACGCGCGGCGCGCTCTATCATCACTTTGCCGACAAGCAGGCGCTGTTTGCCGCCGTGGTCGAGCAGGAGGCGCAGGCTGTCGCGGAAGAGATCGAGCGCGCTTCGCCGCCCTCGCTGCTTGCCCGCGACGCGCTGATTGCCGGCTCGGATGCCTATCTGGTCGCTATGCGCGCTCCCGGCCGCACGCGGCTCTTGCTGCTCGACGGACCGGCCGTGCTCGGCCGCGCCGCCATGGACGCGATCGACAACCGCCATGGCAACCGTTCGCTGCGCGAGGGCCTTGTCGCCGCGATGCGCTCGCAGTCCATGGCGAGATTGCCGGTGGAAGCGCTGACCGCCTTGCTTGCCGCCGCCTTCGACCGCGCAGCGCTCGCCATCGAAGCGGGCGCGTCGACCGAGGACTATCGCGCCGTTCTCATGGCGCTGATCGACGGTCTATCTCCGACTCCTCCTCAGGCACCTCGCCCGGCTCGAACTCGTTGAAGCAGCCGAGCTGGCGCTTGAACTGGTCGATCAGCCAAGCCGCCGCCGGTTTCGGACTGCGGTCGGCCCGGTGCATCGCATAGAGCGGCGAACGCACCTCGCTGAACGGCTCCAGATCCAGTTCCACCAGCCGGCCACTCGCCAGATCGTCGGCAATCAGCCAGCGCGGCAGCCCACCCCAGCCCAGCCCCTCGCGCATCAGCATATGCTTGGTACGCAGATCAGTCAGCCGCCAGGTGCGGTAGGCAAAGACCCCAAAGTCGCGCCCCTTGGTGCGCTCGGACTGGTCGGTGACAACGAGCTGAGTGTGTTCGCGCGCATCCTCGATCGCCACCGGCTTCGGCAGCAGCGCCAGCGGGTGGCTGGGCGCGGCGGCCAGCACTATCGACATGAAGCCGATGCGCACGAGGTGGACGTCGACCTCGCCCAGCAGGCCGCCAACACCGAGATCGGCGTGCCCGCTGACGACATGATCGGGGATCAGGCCGAGCGTGCCGATATGCAGGCGCAGCATCACGGTCGGAAACCGGGCCTCGAACGCCTTCAGCACCCGCACCAGCACCGGTGAGGGCAGCGCCGCATCGACCGACAACGCCACTTCGGCCTCCAGCCCCTGATGGTGGCCGTCTACGCGCGAGCGGATGCGCTGCAGCACACCCGTCATGCGCCGCGCATCCTCCAGCATCGCCCGGCCGATCTCGGTCAGTTGCGGCTCGCGCATACCCTCGCGCTCGAACAGTTTCAGCCCAAGCTGCGCCTCGAGGTTGGCGATGCCATAGCTGATAACGGACTGCGCCCGGTTGAGCTTGCGGCCGGCGGCCGAGAAACTGCCGGCTTCGGCGACGGCCACAAAGATCTGAAGTTGGTCGAGCGTCGGGTTGGGTTGCATCATAATATCCACTTTATAGATGGATAGTATAGAAAATATACCAGTTTTTCGAATGGGTCGATGGCCCCATATCCAGCGGATAAATTATTTCAACCCTGGAGAGCCCACCATGTCCATCCTTCTCGTCACATCGAGCCCGCGCGGCGCTGCCTCGCACTCGACCCGCATTGCGACTGAATTCGCTGAAAAGCTTGTCGCCGCCGACTGGTCGAACACGCTTGTCGTGCGCGACCTCGTCGCCAACCCGCTGCCGCATATCGATACGGATTATGCGACCGGCATCTACACACCCGTCGAATCCCGCACCCTGCGCCAAGCGGAAGTGGTCGGCGTATCTGACACGGTGCTAGACGAGCTGTTTGCGGCCGACACCGTCATTCTCGCCACCGGCTTCATCAACTTCAACATCTCGTCGACGTTGAAATCCTGGGTCGACCACGTCGCCCGCTCCGGCAAGAGCTTTGCTTATGGCGAGACTGGCCCGAAAGGCCTCGTCACCGGCAAGAAGGTCTACATCGTGCTGGCTTCGGGCGGCATCTATTCCGAGGGCGCCGCGGTGCAGCTGGACCACGCCATTCCTTACCTGCGCAGCGTTCTTGGCTTCCTCGGCATGACCGACGTCGAGGTCATCCGCATCGAAGGCGTCGGCATGGGCGCCGATGCGGTGGCAGCAGCACTCGCCAAGGCATCGGCCAAGGTCGACGCCATTGTGGCTGCGACCGGGAATACCGAGGGCGTCGCTGCGGCGGCGTAAAGCGTCAGCATCGTCTGAATTGAATGAGGGCAGGCGCCCAGCGCCTGCCCTTGTTTGTCGTTAGCGACAGCCTGTGGTGGACCACACAACCGCCATTGGTTATTCCGCTTGTCTGCGTTATCCGTCGCGGATGTTTCTTTCCGTTGCCACAACGCACCGTCCGGCCACCGATCTCGGTTTCTTGCTGCACAAGCATCCGGATCGCCTGCACGAGACTGACCTGTCCTTCGGCAAGGCGTGGCTGTTCTATCCCGAGGCAACCGAAGACCGTTGCGAGGCTGCACTCCTGCTCGACGTCGACCCGGTGGGGCTCGTGCGGGGCAAGGGCCAGGCAGAAGGCTTGCTCGACCAATATGTGAACGACCGGCCTTACGCGGCATCATCCTTCATGTCGGTGGCACTGAACAAAATGCTGCGGACGGCGATGACCGGCATATCGAAGGAGCGCCCGGAACTGGCCCACAGCGAACTGCCGCTGGAGGCCGTGGTCACTCCACTGCCGATGCGCGGCGGTGAGGCTCTGGTTCGAAGTCTGTTCGAACCCTTGGGCTGGACAGTCAACCTGACGCCGATCGAAGGAATCGGGTCTGCTGGGGCCCCTAGGTATGGCCATCTGAAGCTGACCGGCACGGGCCGGCTAAGTCGTCTGCTGAACCACCTTTATGTGCTCATCCCGGTAATGGACGATGCCAAGCATTATTGGGTCGGTGAAGCAGAGATCGACAAGCTGCTGTCCAAGGGAGAGGGCTGGCTGGAAAAACACCCGGCCAAAGACCTGATCGTGCGCCGCTATCTTGGCAATCGCAGGGCCTTGGCCCGCATCGCCCTGGAGCGACTGGCTCCCGAGACGGCCGGCGAGGCACAACTTGCGGAGCTGCGCGTCACGCCGGAGGAGGCGCTGGAGACGCCGATCCGGCTGAACGATTTGCGCATGGAAGCTGTGGTTCAGGTCATTCAGGCGACGGGGGCAACTTCGATTGCAGATTTGGGATGCGGCGAAGGCAAGCTACTCTATCGGCTCGTGCGCGAGCGATGGGTGCACAAGCTGTTCGGCCTCGACCCGGCCGCCCGCGAACTGGAATGGGCGGCAAAGCGTCTCAAGCTGAACGAGTTCGGCGGGCCGCCCGAGGGCCGGGTCACGCTGCTGCATGGATCGCTGACATATCGGGACAGCCGCTGGGCCGCGGTCGACGTCGCCGTGCTGGTCGAGGTCATCGAGCATCTTGATGAGGACAGGCTGCCGCTGGTCGAGCGCATCGTTTTCGGCGAGACGGCGCCGAAGTCCGTGATCGTGACCACTCCGAACGCGGACTATAATGCGTTGTTCGCCAGACTGGCCCCCGGCGCATTTCGCCACCCCGATCACCGTTTCGAGTGGAGCCGGGATCAGTTCGAAGCCTGGGCTGCCAAAATCGGAGAGACCTATGGCTATGCAACCGCCTTCAGCGGTATTGGCGCAGAGGACCCAGTTCTCGGCGCACCAACGCAGATGGCGGTGTTCACGCGATGAGGGAACCCGACAAGACCGACCTCGCCATTCCTGACTTCGCCCTCGTGGTGCTGATCGGCTCGACCGGATCGGGCAAGTCGACTTTCGCCGCCAGGCATTTCCTGCCGACCGAGATCATCTCATCGGATCAGTGCCGCGCACTTGTTTCCGACGACGAGACCGACCAGGACGTCTCTGCAGATGCCTTCGATCTGGTGCGCGAAATTGCCGGTAAACGGCTTAAGCACCGCAAGTTCACCGTCATCGATGCCACCAACGTACGAGCCGCCGACCGCAAGGCCTGGGTTGAACTGGCACGCAAGTGGCACGCTTTGCCCGTCGCAGTGGTCCTCGATCCAGGTGTCGAGGTCTGCGTCGCGCGCAACGCGGTTCGAGCCGACCGACCGTTCGGCGCCGGGGTCGCCCAACGCATGACGACCGAGATCCGCAAGGGTCTTGGCGGCCTGCAACGCGAGGGCTTCCGCCAGGTCTGGAAACTCACCAGCGAGACCAGCATCGACGCGGCCAAGGTCTCGCGCCAACCGCTGTGGACCGACAAGCGCGACGATCACGGTCCGGTCGATATCATAGGCGATATCCACGGCTGCGCCGATGAACTTCAGATCCTGCTCAGTCGACTCGGCTACAGTGTCGCTTGGTCCGAGGATCGCGACGAACGAACGGTCACCGTGATCCCGCCGGAGGGCCGCAAGATCGTTTTCGTCGGCGACCTCGTCGACCGCGGCCCCAACGCGCCGGACGTTCTGCGCATCGCCATGAGCATGGTCGCGGCCGGGACAGCCTACTGTGTCCAGGGCAACCACGAACGCAAACTCAGCCGCTGGCTGGAAGGCCGCAAGGTTACGGTCGCCCACGGCCTCCAGCAGACTATCGACCAGCTAAGTGCACAGGACCGTGGTTTGCGAGAGGCCCTTCCGGCCTTTCTCGACGGTCTGCACAGCCATGTCTGGCTCGATGGCGGAAGCCTCGCCGTCGCCCATGCCGGCCTCAAGGAGGAGATGATCGGACGCGGCTCCGGCGCCGTGCGCGAATTCGCTCTGTACGGCGAGACCACAGGCGAAACCGACGAGTTCGGGCTGCCTGTCCGCGCCGACTGGGCCGCGGCCTACCGTGGCAAGACAGCCGTAATCTATGGACACACCCCAACGCTAGCCGCCGAGTGGGTCAACAACACCCTGTGCATCGACACTGGCTGCGTATTCGGCGGCAAGTTGACGGCCTTGCGCTGGCCGGAACGCGAATTGATCGAGGTGCCGGCAATCCAGACCTGGTCGGAACCGATACGTCCGCTGGGCGGGTCCGGTCCAGGCAAACCGGCGCAGGCCGACGCCGACGGCGTGCTCGATTACCAGGATGTCTCGGGTCGCCGTTGGATCGAGACAGGACTGCGGGGTCGGATCGTCGTGGCCGAGGAGAACGCCTCGGCAGCACTGGAGGTAATGAGCCGCTTCGCGCTGTCGCCGCAATGGCTGATCTATCTGCCGCCGACCATGTCGCCCTCCGAGACCAGCAGCAAAGACGGCTGGCTGGAACGTCCGGAGGATGCCTTCGCTTACTTCCGCGAGCGCGGTGTCGCTCAGGTCGTGTGCGAGGAGAAGCACATGGGTTCGCGGGCAGTGATCGCTCTGTGCCGGAACGCGCAGACGGCGCGCAACCGCTTCGGGACCCTGGGCAATGAGACCGGCGCAATCTGGACCCGCACCGGACGTTCCTTTTTCAACGACCGCGCCATGACGGAGGGTCTGCTCGCGCGTCTCTGCGCCGAGGTCGAGGCGGCGGATCTGTGGAGGGAACTGAGCAGCGACTGGTTGCTGCTGGACACCGAGATAATGCCCTGGTCGGCCAAGGCCGGCAGCCTGATCGAAAGCCAATATGCGCCGGTGGCGACATCCTCTGCCGCTGGTTTCAAGGTCAGCCGTGATGCCCTAGCCCGTGCAATAGCGCGCGGCGTCGATGCAGCCGGCTTGAACGCACGTCTTGAGGACCGGGCTGCCCGAGCGGCCAAATACGCCACGGCCTGGGCGCCCTACGTGTGGCCAGTCTCGGGCGTCGACGACCTGAAGATCGCGCCCTTCCACCTGCTCGCCAGCGAGGGGCGTGTTTGGTTTGACCAGGACCACGTCTGGCACATGACGCTCGCGGACCGTCTGGCCGCTGACGATGGCGTGGTCACGCCAACGCGGTGGCGAACGGTTGATCTGGTCGACGGCAGCGCCTGTGCGGAGGCCGTGTCGTGGTGGGAGGCGCTGACTGGCTCAGGCGGCGAAGGCATGGTTGTCAAGCCGCGCGACTTCGTCAGCCGCGGCAAGAAGGGGCTCATCCAGCCGGCGCTGAAGGTCCGCGGCCCGGAATACCTGCGCATCATCTATGGCCCCGAATATGACGCGCCGGACAATCTCATCCGCCTGCGAGAACGCGGCCTGGGCGGCAAGCGCAGCCTGGCACTCAGGGAGTTCGCGCTCGGTCACGAGGCGCTGACGCGATTTGTCGCCAAGCAGCCGCTACGCCGGATTCACGAGTGTGTTTTCGCCGTACTGGCGCTGGAGAGTGAGCCAATCGATCCAAGGCTGTAGTAACGATCTACCCGAAGATCTTCTCGCCTTGCTCATCGACCAGCTGGATGCCCTTCTTGATCGAGACGTCGACGGCGTCGTCGAGCCCGGCAAAGCGGTCGGCGCGGATGAATTTGTGCTCCTTCATCACGCCGTCGATCTCCTTCAAAACCACGCCGCAGGTCTGGTATTGGCCCTCCGCCTTGTAGGGCGTGGCGCTGATCAAAAATCCCTTGTGCTCGATCTGCTTTACCGGCGCCGCTGTCTTTGGCTCAGCGGCCTCGTTGCCGCCGCCGAAAAGACGCTTCAGAAAAGACATGGGGTAATCCTCCAACGGCAATCATCCTGCACCACATAGCGTGGTGCAGGATGATTTTCAGTACCGGTCCTTGGCCGAGCGGGCAAGGGCCGCAGCTGGCTTGGCAGTCAGAGGTCAGTCGCGTGACAGCGCTTCCAAGGCCTCTGCGGCAGCTTCCAATATGCTGATTGCCTCGGCCTGCTTTCCTTCAGGCGCATCGACGATTTCACCGAGCGCGGCGCGCAGCCGGTGGCGCACGGCGCGGAACTCGTCGCGCTTTTCCGAGCGGCCGCGCCGGCCACCATCGCCGTCGTCGTTCCAGCCGAACCAGTCGCGCGCCTTCGCCATCTTCCGGCCGAAGCGCTCGAGATGGTCGAGCACGCGGTCGACCATCTCGCGATTTTCATTGAGATGCGCCTGCCCCGCCTCGGTGATCGAAAACACCTTCTTGTTGCCTTCCGCCGAAGAAACGGCATAGCCGGCCTCTTCCAGGAAGGTCAGCGTCGGATAGACCACGCCGGGGCTTGGGCTGTAGACGCCGCTGGTGCGCTCCTCCAGTGCCTTGATGATGTCGTAGCCGTGACGCGGCGCATCGGCCAGCAGCGAAAGCGTGATCAGCTTGAGATCGCCGTCGGCCAGCATGCGCCCGGCGCGGAACATGTCGCCCGGCCCGCCGCATCTGCCGCCTCTCATGCCATGCCCGAACGGGCCGAAGCCGCCGCCGCGTCCGCCGAACTTGCCGGCCGTATGCATGAAAACGCGTTCGGCGCGTTCGCCAAAATGATGATGTCCGAAATGTTGTGCATCGTCTGCTCCTTGAGTTATGTCTTACGATATATCTCAATTAGCTACCCGCGATGGCCTCGTCAAGATATATCTTACGATGTATCTGAAGATAGCCCGGCCGGAATGATTTCTCAAGCGACGGCAGCCAGAAGGCACATGAGGGTCGGGACCGCTCCGTAAGCGTCTCCGATGCAAACGAATACCCGTCACCAGCGGCCTTTGCGCCGGTTCCAGGCATAGAGAAGATCGGCGAAGCGATCATAGGCATAGCGCGTCAGAGGCAGTGCGGCGGGATTGCCGAACAACCTCGCCAGCCAGCCTTCGCCGGGTGTCGCCCGCCACACCGCAATGGCAACGTCGGCGCCGACCAGCAATTTGCGGTCGGCGTCGGTCGCATGCAGCCGGCGCCGGATGTCCTCCAGCCCGATACGGTATCCGGCCAGCGCCGCCGGTTCGGCATTGATGTCGCGAAATTCGATTCGCCCGGCCTTGATCGCCTCGATCAGCCGTCGTTTTTGCCGGCTGATGCCGGCATCGCAGACGGGGCAGCGCGTATTGTACCAGACGGTCAGCAGAGGCTCGGCCATGTTTCGAAACGGCACCTGAGGGACGCGCACCGATTATCCGAGAAATGCCGTTGCGCCGCAACGTGACACGATACCGGCGGAATGGCCGGCTTCGCTGATGCATGTCGCCCAAAGGCTACGCAGCGGTTTTGCGATAACGACATGCATAAAAGAGCTTAAAGCGCGTCGCAAGGGCCGTTCAGCGCGACGCGCTTCAGGAGCAGCGGCTCACCCGAGCGAGGTGATGATCTCGCGATAGGCATCCTCCGGGAAAGCCTTGAGCGTCCGAGTCCTGACGTTGCCAGCCGTCGCCAGCATTAACGAGAAACGAGCCAAGACGGCATCGTCGGGCGCTTCGACCACCGCCACCATGTCGCAATCCCCCATGGTGAGATAAAATGCCTTGAATGATCCGCCCATGTCCCCCAACATCTTCTTGGCGGCATCGAGCCGCTTCGGCGACTCGCGCACATTTTTGGCGCCTTGTTCCGTCCAGTTGATCAGCACGATGTAAGTTGTCATGGCACACCTCCCTCCGGGGCCACGGAGCACGGCGTCAACTGCCGGGGCGGGCATCCGGGTTTGTCGCCCAGAAATGCATCCGATACGAAATTATCCTCCCGCAAGCCGCAGGCCGCAAGAGCGATAGCGTCGAATAGCCGATCGCCTATGCACAAAAAAGGGCGCCGACGGCGCCCTTTGAATCCCTAACCCTTGTTGGCCTCAGCTGTCGAGGAAGCTTCTGAGCTTGCGCGACCGGCTCGGGTGCTTGAGCTTGCGCAGCGCCTTGGCTTCGATCTGGCGGATGCGCTCGCGGGTGACCGAGAACTGCTGGCCGACCTCTTCAAGCGTGTGGTCGGTGTTCATGCCGATACCGAAGCGCATTCTGAGCACGCGCTCTTCGCGCGGCGTCAGCGAGGCCAGCACGCGCGTCGTCGTCTCGCGCAAATTGGCCTGGATCGCCGCGTCGATCGGCAGGATCGCCATCTTGTCCTCGATGAAATCGCCGAGATGCGAATCCTCCTCGTCGCCGACCGGCGTTTCGAGCGAGATCGGTTCCTTGGCGATCTTCAGCACCTTGCGCACTTTTTCCAGCGGCATTGCGAGCTTTTCCGCCAGCTCTTCCGGCGTCGGCTCGCGACCGATCTCATGCAGCATCTGCCGCGAGGTGCGCACGATCTTGTTGATCGTTTCGATCATGTGCACCGGAATGCGGATAGTGCGCGCCTGGTCGGCGATCGAACGGGTGATCGCCTGCCGGATCCACCATGTCGCGTAGGTCGAGAACTTGTAGCCGCGGCGGTATTCGAATTTGTCGACCGCCTTCATCAGCCCGATATTGCCTTCCTGGATCAGGTCGAGGAACTGCAGGCCGCGATTGGTGTATTTCTTGGCGATGGAGATGACGAGGCGCAGATTGGCCTCGACCATTTCCTTCTTGGCGATCGCGGCTTCGCGCTCGCCCTTCTGCACCTGGTTGACGATCTTGCGGAATTCCTGGATCGAAATCGCCGTCTCGGTGGCGAGGTTCTGGATCTCGGCGCGCAGGTCGTGGATCGCGTCCTTCTCGTTCTTGGTGAATTCCTTCCAGCCGCGCGAGGTCAGATTGCCGATCGAGCGCGTCCAGTTCGGATCGAGCTCCGAGCCCTGATATTCCTTGAGGAACTCTTCGCGGCGCACGCCATAGCTTTCGGCCAGCCGCAACAGCTTGCCCTCGTTCTGCACCAGGCGCTTGTTGATGTCGTAGAGCTGCTCGACCAGCGCCTCGATGCGCGCCGTGTTCAAGGACAGCGACTTCACCGCCTTGATCAGCTGGTCCTTCAGCTCCTTCAGCCGGCGGTCCTGACTGGGCGACAGCGTTCCGGCGGCGGCCAGCCGGTTCTCGACCTGCTGGTCCTGCAGCTTGCGCAGCTTCTTGTAGGTGTCGGCAATGACGTCGAGCGTCTCCATCACCTGCGGGCGCAGTTCCGCTTCCATCGCCGCCAGCGACAGGCTCGCCTCGTCCTCGTCTTCCTCGTCGTCATCCACCAGGCCACGGGTGTCGCCGCCGACATTGGTAATGTCGTCCTCGTCCTCGCGCGAACGGCGCGGCTTTTCCTCGGTCTTGGCTTCCTCGATACGCTCGACCACCGGCGCCTGCTTGGCCTCCGGCCCGGCATAGGTCGCCTCGAGGTCGATGATCTCGCGCAGCAGGATCTTCGATTCGTTGAGCTCGTCGCGCCAGATGATGATGGCCTGGAAGGTCAGCGGGCTTTCGCAGAGGCCCGCGATCATCGTCTCGCGGCCGGCCTCGATGCGCTTGGCAATCGCGATCTCGCCCTCGCGCGACAGAAGCTCGACCGAGCCCATCTCGCGCAGATACATGCGGACCGGATCGTCGGTGCGGTCGGTCGGCTCTTTCTTGGTCGTGGTGGCGGCAACGGCGGTGCCGGTCTGCTCGGCAAGCTCGTTGGCATCTTCCTCGGCATCAGCTGCGGTATCGGCGGCTTCGGGCTCCTCGCCCTGCTCGTCGTCCTCGACCACGTTGATGCCCATGTCGGAAAGCATGGCCATCGTGTCCTCGATCTGCTCGGACGTCACTTCCTCCGAGGGCAGCACCGAATTCAGCTCGTCCATGGTGACATAGCCGCGCTTCTTGGCGGTTTTGATCATCTTCTTGACAGCATCGTCGGAAAGGTCGAGCAGAGGGCCATCGGTCGCGGCCTCGCGTTCGGTCTCGACTTCTTCCTTTTCTTTTGTCGCCATAGTCTTTATTTTCTCCAAGCGGCTGAGTATCAAAGCCGCGTAAGCTGCTAGTCCGGTCAAATTGGATGCGCTCCTTCCAGAACGCGCTTTACCGGGCCAGTAACTGCATCTCTCGTTAAGTCCAGATTAACCCTGATATCTGTGGCAAGCTGACCGCCTGTCCAGTGATCAGTACCTTACATCGCTGCATTCCCGTCGATGCCGGGCGGGTTAACGTTTCGAATCGACCTGATTCCGCCATTCTGCCGGAAGGTCAAGCGCCTCTCGCATGATTCGCATGAAAAAAGCGAATCAATTACCCGACTTAGAGCACCGCACGCCCGATTCAACGCGCAAGCACGTCCTTACATTTCAGTCTTCTGGAGGCTTCTGTCTAAACGCGCCCAGCCCTGCCCGACGATACGCCAAACCCTTCGATCAGCGCTTCCGTTGCCTGCACATCACGAAATTGCGCCTGGATTTCGACCAGGTGCCGATAGTTTTCGTCCGTGGGATCGCTGGCGAGCGCTGCTTCCGCCTGCTTCAGCTCCTTATGTAAGGTGCGCGCGCTGCGCTGCAAGTGGAGAGCCTGGCTGAACGCATCGCGGGCATCGTCGAGTGCCGCTGTTTCCAGCGCCGGCCATTGCCGCGCCCGCTTGATCAGCGTCACCGCGCGCTGCCAGATCTCGCCACAGCCGGCCCGCTCGATCGTCGCGATCACTGCGTTGCGGTCGTTGGCCATATCATGCGCCATGGCGTCGAGGATCGCCGCATGCAGCCGCTTCAGATCGGAGTTGGCGAGATCGAGGAACTCGACATGGGCGAAATTCTCGTCGATCAGCACGGGATGGTTGACGAGGGCCGCAATGATCGTCGCCTCGCGTACCGACATGCCCTCGCCGCCGCGCTTGACCAGCGCCGAGCGGCCGAGACTTTCGGTGATCGCGGTGCGCCCACCGGCATTGCCGCCGCGCGCAAATTGTCCGCCGGGTGCTGAAGCCCTGCCTTGGAAACGCTCGCCGGGCCGTCCGTCCTGACGCCCCTGGCGTCCGCGCTGGGCACCGAAGAAGCTCTGCACCCGCTCGCGCATTTCCTGTTGGTAGTGATAGCGAAGGCTCTCGTCTCGGATGCGGCTGGTCAGTTCGCGCAGCGTCTTTTCGAGTTCGGCCCGCCGTTCCGGCGTGTCGAAGATGCCGCCGGCCGTCTCGCGCATCCACAAGAGATCGGCGAGCGGCCGCGCGTCGGAAAGCACGGCGCGGAACGCGTCCGGCCCTTCGGCCTTGACCAGATCGTCGGGATCCTTGCCCTCCGGCAGCAGGGCGAAGCGCACCGAGCGGCCCGCCTGGACCGCCGGCAGTGCCATGTCGGCGGCGCGCCACGCAGCCTTCAGCCCGGCCTGGTCGCCGTCGAAGCACAGCACCGGCTCTCCGGCCATGCGCCATAAAAGTTCGAGCTGGTTTTCAGTCAATGCCGTGCCGAGCGGCGCCACCACGTTCTCGAAGCCGGCCTGCGCCAGCGCGATCACATCCATGTAGCCTTCGACGGCAATGACCGTGCCGCCCTTGGCCAGCGCCCCCTTTCCCAGCGCTTGGCGCGCCCGAGCGAAATTGTAGAGCACGTTGCCCTTGTGGAAGAGCTCCGTATCGGGCGAGTTCATATATTTGGCCAGCGCATCCGGCGCCAGCGCCCGCCCACCGAAGGCGATGATCTTGCCCCTCGAATCGGGGATCGGAAACATGATGCGGTCGCGGAACCAGTCGTAGGAAACCGGGACGTCGTCGCCATGGCGCACCAGCCCGCACGCCTCGATGTCGGCCTTGGGGATACCCTTGGCGGCAAGATGCTCCTTCAGCGCATTGCGGCTGTCGGGTGCATAGCCGAGACGGAAGGACTGCTGCGTCGCCGGCGTCAGCCCGCGGTCGCGCAGATAGGCGCGTGCCTTTGCCCCTTCCGGTCCCTGCAGCCGTTCCTGGAAGAACACCGTCGCCATCTCCATGACATCGGTCAGGCTGGCGCGTTCCTTTTCGCGCCGTTCCTCATCGGCGTCGCGAACCGGCATCGGCACGCCGGCCATGTCGGCGATCTTCTCGACGGCCTCGGGAAAGCTCATCCCATCGAGTTCGGTCAAGAACTTGAAATGGTCGCCCGAAACCGAGCAGCCGAAACAGTGATAGCGGCCCTTCTTGTCCTCGCAATGGAAGGACGGGCTCTTTTCGCCATGGAATGGACAGCACGCCCAATAATCGCCGCGCGGCGCGTTGGTCTTCTTCCTGTCCCACGCGACGCGCTGGCCGATCACCGAAGAAATCGGCACGCGGTCGCGGATCTCATCGAGGAAAGCAGGCGGAAAGCGCATGGGGGGACAGCTCGTTTGGCCTCCATATAATCACGCCGGCGGAGTGCGACGACTCCTAATGGCGACCATACCCGGTTTTCACAGGGCGCACAAAGAAAAGGCGGCCACTGCGGGCCGCCTTCTGGATGATTCACTGCGTGGCGATGGCGCCGAAGATCAGGCCGGAGAGCACGCTGACCAGCAGATAGTCGTTGCCGACCCGGATCCACTCCTGACCGGGACCGGGGCGGCGCAGGCCATAGTGGCGATAGTCGCGGATCGGCTGATGGCGCTTCCAGCTGGAGTATCTCTGGCCGTTGCGCCAATGGCTGCGCTTCACGACGACCTTCTTCTTCACTACGACGCGCTTGTTCACGTCGACATGCTTGTTCACGTCGACATGCCTGCCGGGCTTTTGCCAGTCGACCTGGCTGTAGTTCGACCGCGGCGCGTTTGGTGTGTTCAGCGGTGCAGCCTCGCCCTGCAACGCCGTTGCAGCCAGCATCGAGAAGGCAATGGCGGAAAGAACGATGCGTTTCATGACGGGTACTCCTTGGTTGATGCCTATGGAATAGAGCCGGAAGGATGAACCGAAACTGAACGCAGGGATTACATTTTCGTAATGATTACTTGCATTTAGAATGCCTAATTCAGTATTACCTTTAGAGCGGGCGTCCGAACTGGGCTGCGTGACCCTCCGCGCCCCCGCAGGCAATGCAACCATTTTGCCAGCCATCCATTTCCGACACGCCCCGTCGCGTGCCAACGCTCGTCCGAACCGGGCAAAATTTATTATTCGGCTAAAATAAATCGGAGTAATATCAACTTCTGCAATGTCCACGATTCGCACCCACTTTTGCCCCTTTGACTTCACGGCGCCCGCGTCGCTGGTACCTGTCGGATTGCGGGGCTGGGCATGAGCGGCTCCGTCGTTTTACTGCACCTTGCCGGCGCGGTCGCACTGATGCTGTTCGCCACCCGTTTGGTGAAGACCGGCGTCGAGCGCGCCTATGGCGACGTGCTGCGCCACAAATTGCGCGCCACCATGCGCAATCCCTTCATGGCGGTTCTGGCCGGCTGCGGCCTGGCGGTCGCGCTGCAGAGCTCGACCGCCGTTACCTTGCTGGTCGGCTCATTCGCCGGCTCCGGCATCGTCAGCGGCATGTCGGGCCAGCTTGCGGTGCGCGGCGCCGAGATCGGCTCGGCGCTGGTGGTCAAGCTGCTCACCTTCGATCTGTCGCTGCTGGTGCCGATCTGCCTGGTCGCCGGCACCGTCATGTTCATGGCCACCGAGCGGCGCGACTGGCGCCAGTTCGGCCGCATCCTGGTCGGCATCGGCCTGCTGCTTCTGTCGCTGGAGATGATCGGCCAGGCGTCGGAGCCACTGCGCCAGAGCACGCTGATGCCGCTCATCGTCGATTACTTCTCCGGCGATCCGGTCACCGCCTATCTTCTGGCGGCGTTGGTCACCTGGCTGTTCCATTCCTCGATCGCCGCCGTGCTGCTGATGGTGACGCTGGCCAGCCGCGGTTTCATCCCGCCCGAACTCGGTATCGTGCTGGTGCTCGGCGTCAATCTCGGCTCTTCGATCATCGCGCCGCTTCTAACCCGCAACGCAGAACCCGGCGTTCGCATCGTGCCGATCGGCAATCTCCTGATGCGCGGCATGGGCTCGCTGATCATGCTGATTCTGTTCCTGACGTTCAAGCCGCCGGTCGCCTTTTTGGGCAGCACCGTGCCCGACCAGATCGTCAATGCTCACATCGTCTTCAACATCCTGATCCTGATCGCCGGCCTGCCGCTGGCGAGCCTAGTCTATCGCGCCTCGGAAAAGATCGTGGCGCTGGGCACCAAGCCGGAGCTGGCCAACGCGCTCGACGTCGTCGAGCTTTCCGCGCTCAACGACAGTGCGCTCGACGTGCCAAGCCAAGCACTCGCCAACGCCACCCGCGAGGTGGTACGGGTCTGCGAGACGGTCGAGATCATGCTGAAGCGGATCATCGAACTCTATGAGAGCGCCGACGCCGACAAGATCAGCGCGCTGGCCGCACTCGACGACCGCGTCGACAGGAAGCACGCGGCGATAAAGCTCTATCTGGCCAAGGTCACCAAGAACCCGCTGAGCGAGGACGAGGCACTGCGCTGCCAGGAGCTGATCGGCGCCTGCGTCAAGCTGGAGCAGGTCGGCGACATCATCGTGCGCAACATGCTGGTCCACGTGAAGAAGAAATTCGAGCGTGGGCTGGAGTTCACGCCGGAAGGCTGGCGCGAGCTTTGCGCCTTCCATGCTTTGGTGCTCGACAACGCCAGGCTTGCCTTCAACGTGCTGGTTTCGCGCGATGCTGAAACAGCTCGCCAGCTGGTGCTGGAAAAGGACCGGCTGCGCGACCGCGAGAAGGAAACCAGCCAGAGCCATTTCGTGCGGCTGCGCGACGGCACCGCCAAGAGCGTCGAGACCAGCTCCATCCACCTCGACACCATCCGCGACCTCAAGCAGATCAACTCGCTGCTCGCCTCGATGGCCTACCCCGTGCTTGAGGAACGCGGCCTGCTCACCGGTTCGCGCCTGAAGGCGGGATAGGTTCGGCTTGCACAACACAGCCCAAACGTCGGCGCGGAAACTGCGTCAAGCCAAACACACGATAATTAACCTTTGCTCCGCCTTCCCGTACGTCGGCTAAGAGATCGGTTCCGATTACTGGGAGATAGTCAATCGATGGATACCCATTCGCGCAGCTTCGCCAAGGCGCTATCCTGGCGTGCCACCGGAACCATCGACACAATGATCATCTCTCTGGTGGTCACGGGAAGCATCAAGCTCGCCGCGGCCATCGGGCTGACCGAAGTCGTCACCAAGTCGCTGCTCTACTATCTCCACGAACGGGCGTGGCTGAAAATTCCCTACGGGAGGAAGACGGCCGCGTAGTTTTTGCCGGCGCGGCAGGCCCCTGGCTGACGATCAAGAAAAGCTAAAGCGGCGTCGACAATTTCTGGATTGCCCGCTGCCCTCATCCATGGTTTGAGGCCATCCTATCCGAGGATCGCCTTCCCGCCATGCTTCCCCTCATTGCCCTGTTCATTGCCGCCTTCGCCTTCGGCACCACCGAATTTGTCATCGCCGGCGTGCTGCCGCAGGTGGCGAATGGACTTGGCGTCTCGATCCCGACCGCCGGCTTCCTCGTCTCCGGCTATGCCGGCGGCATTGCAGTCGGCGGCCCGCTGCTGGCGCTCGCCACCAAGAGGCTCTCCCGCAAGGCCCTGCTGCTTGGACTGACTGCAGCCTTCACCATCGGCCAGGCGGCCTGCGCGCTGGCGCCGGACTTCGCCTCGATGTTGCTGTTACGGATTGCGGTGGCCGTGGCGCACGGCGCCTATTTCGGCGTTGCCATGGTGGTGGCCGTCGGCCTTGTGCGCGAAGACCAGCGCGGGATGGCGGTGGCGCTGATCCTGTCCGGCCTCACAGTATCGAACGTCATCGGCGTGCCGGCCGGCACAGCAATCGGCAACATCTGGGGATGGCGTTCAACGTTCTGGGTGATGTGCGCGCTGGGCGTGGCGGCCTTCGCGGCCATCAGCGCCCTGCTGCCGCGCAAGACGGGATCGTCGAGCCCGTCCGTCAGCCTTGGCAGCGAGGTACGCGTGCTCGCGCGCCAGCAGGTCTGGACCTCGCTCATCATCATGCTGATGCTGATGATCGGCCAGTTCGGCCTGTTCACCTACATAACGCCGACGCTGCTAGAGGTCACCGGCCTCGACGAGAAATGGATACCTTGGGTGCTCTTGCTCAATGGCGTCGGCGCTACGATCGGCGTCTTTGTCGGCGGGCGGCTCGCGGACTGGAAGCTGATGCCGTCGCTTATCGCCATGCTTTTCCTGCAGGCGGTGATGCTTGCCTTAATCTATGCCGTCAGCCCTTATCCACTGCCGATGGTGACGGCGATCATCATATGGGGCGGCCTTAACTTCGCCATCGGCACGCCGATCCAGACCCGCATCCTTACCTGGACCGCGGACGCCTCCAACCTTGCCTCGTCGCTCATTCCATCGGGCTTCAATGTCGGCATCGCGCTCGCCGCATCGCTCGGAGCGGCCATGCTCAATGCCGGCTACGGCTACCGCAGCCTGCCGGTGGTTGGCGCGATCGCCATGCTGGTCGCGGTCGCGGTCGCGATTGCCTCGCATGTCTGGGAATGGCGCAGCAGGGCTGCGCCGCCGCTGCCGACTGCCGCCGAATAGGGCTACAGATCGATCCTGTAGCGCAGGCTTTCGGCGCCGCCATAGGCGGCGTCCTCGAAGAAACGCCCGACAAGCCGGCCACCATTGCCCAGAACAACCTTCTGCGAGGGCACATTGTGCGGCTTGCAGGTGATCTCGACGAAGGGCAGGCCAACCGCCCTCGCCTCGCCCAACATCAGCC
Source organism: Mesorhizobium sp. M0060 (assembly GCF_040323155.1). Taxonomy (NCBI): domain Bacteria; kingdom Pseudomonadati; phylum Pseudomonadota; class Alphaproteobacteria; order Hyphomicrobiales; family Phyllobacteriaceae; genus Mesorhizobium; species Mesorhizobium sp. M0060. Next base: position 217,689 of record NZ_JAMYUP010000003.1, on the reverse strand, counting down.
GCAGCGCCTCGGTCGCATAGCCGCGTCCCCGTCTCCACGGCACCACCGCGTAGCCGATGTGGCCGAGCACGTGCGGCGGCAAAGCCGCGGTGCCGGGCTGCCAGCGCAAGCCGATCGAGCCTGCGACTTCCCCGTTCCATATCCAGCGCCGGAATCCAGGCAGCCGCGGCATTTTCGTGCCGTCCGGCAAAGCGATCGGCGGCCCTTTGGCGCCGGGATCATCGAGATCGGCAAGAAAAGCCGTCGGATCCCTTTCGATAGCCGCAAGCTGCTCGCGTGTAGCCTCACGCAGCCGCACATTGTCCGGCGACCAGCCGCGCTCGAGGGCCGCCTTGTAGGACGGCAGGTGTTCAAACGCCGGTTTGACGAGTTCGATCATGATGCACGAGCGATTGGCTGCCGCCAGATTTGCGGGCAGGACAGCAAGGCCTTCCGCAGCCTACTGAAGCAGGCTCTTGACGATGCCGCTCGCCTTGGAGAAATCCATCTGGCCGGCGTATTTTTCCTTGAGCGCCGCCATCACCTTGCCCATGTCCTTGACACCGCTGGCGCCGGTCTCGGCGATGGCGGAACGGACGGCGCTTTCCGTCTCGGCCTGGCCCAGTTGCGTCGGCAAAAAATCGCGAATGATGGCCATCTCGTCGCGCTCCTGCGCTGCAAGCTCCGGCCGCTTGCCGTCGTCGAACGCCTTGGCCGATTCCTCGCGCTGCTTCACCATCTTGGCCAGGATCTGCAGGATTTCGTCATCGCTGGCCGGCTCCTTGCCGGCGCCGCGATTGGCGATGTCGCGATCATGAATGGCCGCCTGGATCAGCCGCAATGTCGGCAGCCGGCGCTTGTCCTGCGACTTCATCGCGCTCTTCAGGGATTCGGCGATTTTGCCTCGCATGGTGCTTTCTCCTTCGAATGCGGCGGACAATAGCCGTGCCGAAAGCCCAAGGCAAACTCGATAGCGTCCGGCAAACCGCTGATATTGTTCCACGAAATAAATCCAGACTCGTACGGCGCGGCATCATTGACCGCCTTGGCGCCTTCCCCTATGTACTGGGCCTTGCATGAACTGAATTTTTGTTGCGCGCCGAGGCTGTGAGATTGCCGCTTCGCGCCTTTTGTTGCGCCGATTGAGGGGCGCAGCCTTTAGGAGTGCCGCCATGGCAACGATGACCGCCCCTTGGGCCACCGAGAAGCCGACCGCCCTGCTGGTGCTGGCCGACGGCACCGTCATCGAGGGCCGCGGTCTGGGCGCCACCGGCTCCTCCGTCGCTGAGGTCTGCTTCAACACTGCGCTTACGGGCTATCAGGAGATCCTTACCGACCCCTCCTATGCCGGCCAGATCGTCACCTTCACCTTCCCGCATATCGGCAATATCGGCACCAATGACGAGGATATCGAGGACCTCAACCCGCTGGCCCGCGCCGGTGCCGTCGGTGCCGTCTTCAAGGCCGATGTCACCAACTCGTCGAATTATCGCGCCGCAACCGGCCTCGACCAATGGCTGAAAAAACGCGGCATCGTCGCACTTTCGGGCATCGATACCCGCGCGCTGACCGCGCTGATCCGCGAAAAGGGCATGCCCAACGCCGTCATCGCGCACGCCCCCGACGGTATCTTCGACGTCGACGATCTCCAGCGCCGCGCCGCCGCATGGTCGGGCCTTATCGGGCTTGACCTGGCCAAGGAGGTCACCTCCGGCCAATCCTCGGTCTGGCGCGAGACGCCCTGGATTTGGAACGAGGGCTTTGGCGAACAGGCCGATCCATCGATGCACGTCGTTGCCATCGATTACGGCGTCAAGCGCAACATATTGCGCCTGCTTGCCGGCCTCGGCGCCAAGGTCACCGTGGTGCCGGCCAAGACCGGCGCCGAGGAAATCCTGGCGATGCGGCCGGACGGCATTTTTCTGTCCAACGGCCCCGGCGATCCGGAAGCCACCGGCGACTACGCCGTTCCGATCATCCAGGATCTGTTGAAGACCGATATCCCGCTGTTCGGCATCTGCCTCGGCCACCAGATGCTGGCGCTGGCGCTGGGCGGCAAGACCGCAAAAATGCATCAGGGCCATCACGGCGCCAACCATCCAGTCAAGGACCACACCACCGGCAAGGTCGAAATCGTCTCTATGAATCACGGCTTTGCCGTCGATGCCGACTCATTGCCGAGCGGCGTCGAGGAAACCCATGTCTCGCTATTCGACGGCTCGAATTGCGGCATCGCGCTCACCGGAAAGCCGGTCTTCTCGGTCCAGCATCATCCGGAAGCCTCGCCCGGCCCGCAGGATTCGCACTATCTGTTCCGCCGCTTCGTCAACCTGATCCGCGAAAAGCGTGGCGAGCCGGCACTGGCCGAGCGCTGCTAGAACATTGTGTCAAAACGCATTCGGCTGACGATGCCGGCGAGGCAGAACGCCACGTTTCATTTTCCGGTCCTAGCGCAGATCAAGCCTCGTCCGTCACCGCTTCCACCGCTTCCTGCGCATGCATGCGTTTGACTTCCTTCGGCGTCGGCTTGGCCACTTTTGTGACGAACGCGATGAGCGCCAGTGTCAGGAAAATCGCGCCAAGCAGATAGGGAGCCCCGCCGAAAACCACCGGCGCGTCCGAACCGGTGAACCAGGAAAAGATCGCCGTATAAAGCAGCGGGGTGATGATCGACGTGATCGAGAAGATCGAGGTCATCGCGCCCTGGAGTTCGCCCTGCGCTGAAGGCGGCACCTTGGCGGCCGCCAAGCTTCTGAGCGGCGGGTCGGCCAACGCCTCGAGACATCCGACAACGATCACTGCATAGATCATCCAGCCTTGCGACGCGAACGCATAGCCGAAGGCGCTGAGTGCCGTAAATGCCAGACCGATCACCGCCGTCCTCCACTCGCCGAGCTTGGGGATCACGCGCGGCAGGACCGTCGCCATGACGATAGCCCCGCACAGGCCGAAGGCGCCGAGCGAGAAGCCGATCTGCTGTTCGCTCCAGCCATAGCGGTAATTGGAGACGAACGACCAGACCGCGGGATACATCATGTGTCCAAGCGTCATCAGAAAGAAGACAAGCCCGATCCAGCCGATGCCTTCGTAGTTGCGCATCTGGATGAGCGTGCCGACCGGGTTCGCGCGTTTCCACTCGAAGCGGCGACGATGCTTGCTATCAAGCGTTTCCGGCAACAGAAACAGCGCGATCAAAAAGTTTACGAAAGCAAGCCCGGCGGCGAAATAGAACGGAACGCGCGGCCCGAACGTGCCGAGCAACCCGCCCAGAACCGGACCGATAACGAAGCCGACGCCGAAAGCGATGCCGAGCAGGCCGAAATTCTTCGCACGGTTTTCGTCGGTCGAGATGTCGGCAATGAACGCCGACGTCGTGGAATAGCTGGCGCCGGAAACGCCGGCCAGCACGCGGCCGATGAACAGCATCGGATAGGACCAGGCGATGGCGCAGATCAGAGGTGTCGATAGCGAACGTCAGCACCGAGGCGAGCAGAATCGGCCGCCGCCCGAACCGGTCGCTCAACCCGCCCATCACCGGTGCGAAAACGAACTGCATCGCCGCATAGACGAAGAACAGCCAGCCGCCCTCGATAGCCGCCTCACTGATGCCGACGCCGGTCAATTCCCTGAGATAGGCCGGCAGCACCGGCATAATGATGCCGAAGCCGATGATGTCGAGCAGCAGGGTGGTGAAAACAAGCGCAAGGCCCCGCCTGGCGGTTTTGGGATCGATCATGATGGTATCTCCTCGAGCCGCCCGGGCGAAGGCGGAGGCACCTTATAGGCGAGCACATCGCTTGGAACAATGAGGGAACGAGCAGGATGTTTCCATCCTGACATCCCCTGACTGCAATCCAGTCTCTCAGATTAGCAAGAAAACCGCCGCTTCATATCGGGTTGTTGAACGTATCGCAGTCCGAAAGCTTGCCGTTCTGGAAGCCGCGCGCCAGCCAGGTCTGCCGCTGCTGTGACGTGCCATGGTTGAAGCTTTCCGGCACAACGTAACCCTGCATCTTCTTCTGCAGCGTGTCGTCGCCGATCTGCTTGGCGGCGTTCAGTGCCTCAGCCATATCGCCCTGTTCCAGGATGCCCTTCTGACCGGTGAAATGTGCCCAGATGCCGGCAAAGCAATCGGCCTGGAGCTCGACCTGCACCGACATGTGGTTGGCGTCGGCTTCGCCCATGTTCTGCCGCATCTGGTTGAATTTGGGCAGGATGCCGACGAGGTTCTGCACGTGGTGGCCGACCTCATGCGCGATCACATAGGCCTGTGCGAAGTCGCCCGAGGCGCCGAACTGCTGGTCGAGCTGCTGGAAGAAGGTGGTGTCGAGATAGACCTTGCGGTCGCTGGGACAGTAGAACGGCCCGGCCGCCGACGTGGCAGAGCCGCAAGCAGAGCCGATCCGTCCGCTGAACAGGACCAGTTTTGGATCCTGATAGGTCAGGCCCTCGGACTGAAAAATACCGGTCCAGGTGTCCTCGGTCTCGGCCAGCACAGTCGACACGAACTGCTTCATGTCGTCGGAGGCCGGCGCACCGGTGCCGCCGCCTTGCGCACCGCTATTGTCGGTGATCTGGCCGCCGCCGCCCGGCACCAAGCTGCCGTCGCCACCACCCAGGATCTGCGACGGATCGAAGCCGAAGTACCATCCGGCGAGGACAACCAGAACTATGATAAAGATGCTCGAACCACCGCCGGCGCGGCCGCCGATCGGGATGCGGAACTGGCCGGGGCTGCCGCCGCCAACCCCGCCGCTCTGGCCGCGCTCGTCCTCGACATTGTCACTTTGACGACGGCCCTTCCAGAGCATGGCAATCCCCCGTGATGCACGTTTCCAGTCAACCCGCCGATGTCCTGGCCGGTTCCGACCCAGCAAACAATTATCCCAATGGCTACGCCAAGTCACAGTATTTTTCGCGTGAACAAGCAATGCTTGCTGGCGCCCCGTCTACTCTGGCCGAGACGTCGCAAGGTCTGTAGCATCCGTCCTGCTTGTGGAAGCGAGGGGCGCTTGCGGACGATCGCACGATTTCTGTTCTTGTTTACGGCATTATTGTGCCTAGGCCGCGGGCCGGCTGGCGCCGTTACCCTCGATTCCAGTGTCGCCATCACCGATCCCGAGACCTTGCAGGCGCTCGAGCGCGGCGGCCTATCGATCAGCCGTCTGCTTGGGCCAGCGCTCGGACTGACACGCGACGTCGACAATCGCGGGCTGTTTTCGGTGCGCGCGCTGACCCCGGTGCGCAACGCCGTCAAACAGCAGATCGTCGACGAGCCGAAAAACAGCCCCGACCCTTATGTCGCCGCTCTGGAGAAGTCGAAAGACAGCAGCCAGAAATTCAATCCGAACTACGTTGACGACGACGGCTCGACACTGGACCTGACCGGCGTCGTCAACCGCATGGATCGTGGCTATCTCGGCCACACCGAGTGCGGCGAGATCAGGCTGGTCTACCGCTTCCACTATTCGGTCGAGGAGAAGCCTGGGCAACGCATTTCGTCGCGCCTGCCGCTGACCATGAGCCTGGTCTTCAACGCCATGCCGACTTCGGTGGAGACTCGCGCCTCGAAGGACCGTCCGCGCTCGGCCAACGGTTCCTGCGCGGACGTGGCGAAGCGCTGGCTTGCCGCCGGGCAGAAGAACCTCGAGCCGGATCAACTGGCGGCGTGGCTGCGCTCGGACGAAGGCCCGCTCTCCAACGCCATGCTGAATTCATCGCAGATCATGCGGCTCGAGCTCAACATGCAGGTCGTGCGCCTGTCGGCTTCGAGCCGGCGCGACTTCGGCGGCCACGCCGAATATCTGTTGAAGATCTTCAAATGGGATCCTGCCGAAGCCATCTTCCAGGAAGCGAAGATGGAGAACCAGATCGACCGCCAACTGGTGCTGGCCGACAGCCAGGCGTTTGCAAAATGGCTGCTCACCGACCGCAATATCTATGACCTCGACCGCGGCCGCCTGGTGATCGACGAGAAATTCCTCGCGACCAGCGCCGTTTCGGTAGCGCCCGGCGGCATGGGCCGGTCGCAAAACAATCTGGCCTATGGGCTGCTCGACGAAGACGCCATCGACAAGGCGCTCAGGGACTATGTCGCCAGGGGCAACACGCTTCGCACCGTCAAATCGGTGGCGGGCTTCAATCTGCGCCTCAACGAGATGACCTGCACCGGCTGTCACCAGACGCACGGCATCGCCGGCTTCCATTACACCGGCGCCGACCCGGCCAGCGAACCGCGCCGCAACGCGGTGTTCGTGCCGGGCTCGGCGGTGTTTTTCGCCGACCTGCCGCGCCGCCGTGCCATCGTCGAGGCGTTCGCCGCCGGCGCGCACCCGGATTTCAGCCGCGGCTTTGCCGCCCGTCCGGAGGCAAAATACGCCGAAGCGCTTAGGGGTACCGATCTCTACAATGGCTGGGGCTCGATCTGCTATCGCGGCACCGACGCCAGTTTTGTGGACTGGACCTGCGGCAAAGGCCTGCGTTGCGCCGGGGTCCACGAAACCGTCATCCATCCGGGCTTCGGCACCTGCGTCAGCGAGGCCGGCACCGCGGTCGGCGATCCGGTGGAGTTCGGCGAGATCAAGATGTCGAAATGGGGCAACGACCAATATTGCCGTCTGTCACCGGCAACCGCGAAGGCCTGCGCCATCGACCCGGCCAGGGATAGAAAACCGCCGATAAAGCTGGCCGGCTACGGCGCGGCGCGCCAGCGCTACGACAATCCCGAGCAGAAGACCGGCGGCTTTCCTGGCGGCATGCTGCGCAAGGCGAACTGCGAGAAGCTGCCCGACGAGGCAAGCTGCGGCCGCCTCGCCAAGACTGGCTTCAACGACTGCATAGCCTCCGGCAAGGATCACAAATTCTGCACCAGGGAATTCACCAAGACCGCTGGCCTGCGTGCTTGCGACAAGGCCCATCCCTGCCGCGAGGATTATATCTGCACCGCCGGTTATGACGATGTGCCGGAAGCAAAGCCCGGCAAGGGAACTTGCATCCCGCCCTATTTCATCTTCCAGTTCCGCGTCGATGGCCATCCGCGCAACTGGCTGCAGGATACACAGGAGTAAGCTGCGACGAGGACAGCCTGCCGGCGCCTTCTAACCCTGGGGCGCGGATTACCCTCAAATCTTCTGCTTGGCGCCGGCGCTCTTGCCGTCGGAGCTTTTCGAGCGCTCTTCGAAGCGCGCCGCACCTTTTTTCAGCGGATGGCCGGTTTCCGCTTCGGTCCTCCGTTCGTCCTTCGCCGCCGCCTGCTTCAATCCACTGGCTGCTTGCTTGCCCTTCGCGGTCGGTGCCTGTTCGACGCCCATGATATCCTCCTCGGTCTCGCGACAATCGCGCGGCATGACTCAAACGCGTCGTGCGGTGCGGCGGTTCCGCTGTCGGCATAGGGAGGCGTTGGCGAAGGAGGGAGCTAGCGGGCGGCGATTATCGCCTTGCGAAAGGCTTCGAGCGTCTCGGCGCTGACATGATGTTCGATGCCTTCGGCGTCGATGCGCGCCGTCTCGGCGCTAACGCCCAGCGAGCGCAGGAACGCCTCCACCGTCTGGTGGCGAATACGGCTCTCTTCCGCGACCTTGCGGCCGGCATCGGTCAGGAACACGCCGCGATAGGGCTTTCTGGAAACCAGCCCGTCGGCGCACAGCCGCGTCAGCATTTTCGCCACCGTCGGCTGGGCGACGCCGAGCCGCGCCGCGATATCGACCTGGCGCGCTTCGTTGCCGTCCTCGATCAAGTCGGCGATGAGCTCGACATAGTCCTCGACCAGCGCGCTGCGGCGCGCCTCACGCGTTTGCCGGAACCCTTTCGAGTGGATTTCGGCGTCAGGCAGCGGCTTTTCGCGAGGAACCGGTCTTTTCTTCAGCGCCAATACGCGCTCCTCCCGGCAGTTTGAATCGACATTGCAGTCATAACACGGAACCCTGTTCGTTCTGGCCGTTTATTTCCATTCAGTGGCCGGCGCAACCGGCGTTCACTGCCGTTCCGGTCGCACCGTCAAGCGGCCACACGAAAAAGCACGGACAATGAAATATAGCATATTGCATAATGTTCAGCCGTGGCATAGATAAGGAGAGAACATCGATCGCTCCAGTAGAAAGCCGTTTCATGTCGGAAGCCGAAGCCACCTCAGCCCCCCGATCCATGTGGCGATTTGCCCGCCCGGAGGAGGACGAGCAGCCCAGCCTTCGCGAAGTCAACGCCACGATCGCGGTGCCGCACTCGGGGATTTGGTTTCGCCGGCTGTTCGCCTTCGTGGGGCCTGGCTACATGGTTTCGGTCGGCTACATGGATCCGGGCAATTGGGCGACCGACCTCGCCGGCGGTGCCCAGTTCGGTTACACGCTGCTGTTCATCATTATGTTGTCGAACCTGATGGCGATTCTGCTGCAGGCGCTCGCCGCCCGGCTCGGCATCGCCACCGGCCGTGACCTTGCGCAGGCGTGCCGCGCCTATTACCCGCGGCCGGTCAATTTCATGCTGTGGGTCGCGTGCGAACTGGCCATCATCGCCTGCGACCTGGCCGAGGTCATCGGCACGGCGATCGCCTTGCAACTGCTGTTCGGCATTCCGCTGATCGGCGGCGCCATCATCACCGCGCTCGATGCCTTCCTGCTGCTATTGCTGATGAACAAGGGCTTCCGTTTCCTCGAGGCCTTCATCATAGCGCTTTTGATTATCATCTTCGGCTGCTTCGCCATCCAGATCTTTGCCGCCGCGCCGCCGGTGGGCTCGATCCTGCATGCGATGTTCGTGCCGTCGTCCGAGATCGTCACCAATCCGGCCATGCTTTACATCGCCATTGGCATCATCGGCGCCACGGTGATGCCGCACAATCTCTATCTGCACTCCTCGATCGTGCAGACCCGCGCCTATGAGCGCACCGATCGCGGCAAGCGCGACGCCATCAAATGGGCCACGACCGACTCGACCATCGCGCTGATACTGGCGCTGTTCGTCAATGCCTCCATCCTGATCGTGTCGGCGGTGGCGTTCCACGGCACCGGTCATGATGACGTGGCCGAGATCGGCCAGGCCTTCGAGCTTCTGTCGCCGCTGCTCGGCCTCGGCATCGCTTCCATCCTGTTTGCCGTAGCGCTGCTTGCCTCCGGCCTGAACTCGACCGTGACGGCGACGCTCGCTGGCCAGATCGTGATGGAAGGCTTCTTGCGGCTGCGCATCCCGCAATGGGCGCGCCGCCTGCTGACGCGCGGCATCGCCATCGTTCCGGTGGTGGTCGTCACCGCACTTTATGGCGAGAAGGGCACCGGCCAGTTGCTCGTCTTCAGCCAGGTGATCCTGTCGATGCAGCTTCCCTTCGCGGTCGTCCCGCTGGTGCAGTTCGTCTCGGACAAGCGCAAGATGGGCAATTTCGCCATTTCCCGCGCCGTCGCGGTGCTGGCCTGGGTGGTCGCCGGGCTCATCCTGGTGCTCAACTTCAAGCTGCTCTACGATACGGTCGTCGGTCTGGGCTGATAGCGTTTCTCTGCTCCAAACAGACCCGGCAATCGGCAGTCATCCGGCCCTTGCCGTAGAAGTGCCGCCGGTCGTGTCGGGCAGGCGCCCGCGTCCTTGGGCCGAAGTCCGGCCATGACGGCACGGATCAGGGAAAGGGAGCTCCAATGAGGAAGATCATCGCCGCAACATTCGTCAGCCTCGACGGCGTCATGCAAGCGCCCGGCGGGCCGGAAGAGGACCCGGTCGGCGGCTTCAAATTCGGCGGCTGGACGTTCCACTACTGGGACGATGTGATGGGCGCCGCCATGGGCGAGACGTTTTCAAAACCGTTCGCGCTGCTTCTGGGCCGCAAGACCTACGACATCTTCGCCGCCCATTGGCCTTATCAGAAGAACGACCCGATCGCCGACAGTTTCAACGCCGTCACTAAATATGTGGCGACGCACAGGCCCGACACACTGTCCTGGCAAAACAGCCAGCCACTCGGCGGCGACGTCGTGGCGACATTGCGCCGGATGAAGGAGGAGGACGGCCCGGACCTGCTCATCCAGGGATCGAGCGAGCTGATCCAGACCTTGCTCGCCAATGACCTGATCGACGAGATCAGCCTGCTGATTTTCCCGCTGGTGCTGGGCAAGGGCAAAAAACTGTTCGGCAGCGGCACAATACCCGCCGCCTTCAAGCTGACCCGTTCGCAGGCATCGACCACCGGTGTCATCATGGCGAGCTATGAACGCTCCGGTGAGATCAAGACCGGGTCCTTTGCCACGGAAGAGCCTTCCGACGCCGAGATGGAGAGGCGCAAGAACTGGAAATAGACGCTGTGGAGGCGATCAAGGACGGCTGAACACCGGCCGTCCTTTTTGCTGTTTTCTAAGCCGCCTGTTGCCGCCGTGCCAACCCAGCGCGGATATGGGCGGCAAACGCCAGTGCTGCCGGCCCGATACCATGCTTGGGCAAGTGCAGATTGATCGAAAAATTCGGCAGCGACGGCAGCTCCGGATCGTTGGCCAAAACATCGAGATCGGCAGGTACTGTCGAGGCCAACCAGGTGGTGATGGCAAGGTCCGAGCGCACCGTCGCCGTCGTCGCGTCGATGCTGCCGTTTTCGAACACGGTGCGCCATTCCAGCCCGCGCTCGTTGAGCGCCTCCAGGACCACCGGGCGGAACGCGCAGGTCTCGGCAACCATCGATACCGGCAAAGGGCGCTTGCTGCGGGCGCCGCCGCCTTTAGCGCCGACCCAGACCAGCCGGTCCAAAACAAGGCATTCGCCGATCGACCGACCGACCGGCTCCTCGATCACCGCAAGCTCTATCGTGCCGGCCGCCAAGGCCGCAGCCAGCTCCGGCGACGAGGCGCAGACAAGCGAGATCTCGACCTGCGGATAGGTCTCGGCATAGACCTTGAGCACCGGCGCAAGCAAGGTGCCGACAAGGTCGTACGGCGCGCCAAGCCGCACCTGACCGGCAACCGCGTGGCCCGCCATCTCCGCCAAGATCTCGTCATTGAGGGAAAGCAGGCGCTTGCCCTTGCCGAACAATTGCTCGCCGGAGCGGGTCAGCCGCAGTCCGCGCCGGTCGCGCTCGAACAGGCTGCAGCCGAGAACCTCTTCCAAGCGCTTGATCTGCTGGCTGACGGCGCCTTGCGTCAAATGCAGTGCGTTGGCCGCCGCCGTCATGCTTGCCTTGTCGGCAACGGTGACGAAGGTTCGAACCAAGGCAGTATCGAGGTTGCGGAGCATCACGCCATTATATTTGCTAATGCAGATCATAGCAAACATTGCATTTACTGATGAGTCCAAAAGCCTATCGTGCTGGCTTCAAAGGAAGCAGCATGCTTGAAACCGTCCTTCCCCTCGTCCTGTTCGCGCTGGTCTCAACCTCCACGCCCGGCATGGCCACCACATTGTCGACGGCGTCCGGCGCGCAATTCGGCTTTCGCCGCTCTATCCCGCTGATGGCCGGAAGTGCAGCCGGCCTGGCCACCGTGGCTGCGGCAGGTGCTGCCGGGCTCGCCGGCCTGCTGGCCGCCGCCCCTTCCCTGCAACTGGCAATGAAAATAGCCGGATCGCTCTATCTGGTTTGGCTTGCCCTCACGATCGGCCGCAGCGGCCCGCCCAATCCGGACGTGGCCATGGCAAAGCCGAACAGCTTTTTCGGCGGCGCCGGTCTGCAATGGATGAACCCCAAGGGCTGGGCCATGGGATTGGGAGCGGCTGCATCTTTTGCCGCGCTCGCCAACGGGCCACTGCAGCTCGCCTTGCTGCTCGGCACGGTCTTCGGGCTTGCAGCGGCTCTATCGCTGGCGGCGTGGTGCGTAGCCGGCACGCTGCTCGCCCGGTTGCTGAAAACCGAGCGGCAGTGGCGTATGCTCAATATCATGCTTGGCCTGTTTCTCGCCGCCTCGATCATTCCGATGTGGCGGACGGCGTGAGACCAGCGTTAGTATTCAGGCAGCGTAACGCGCCGCCGGCTTGCCGGCCAGCAGGCTGCCGAAGAAGCCTTGCCGCGCACCAAGATAGGTTTCCAATCCAGCCGGATCGGAGAGGCCGGGCGCGGTGACGGTTTCGCCCTTGGCCAGGCCGGCAAGCGCTGCATCGACCAGATCGTCGGCCGTCATGACGATCTCTTGCGGCATGTTGGCAATATCGCTTCCGGCAACTTCCCAGAACTCGGTCCGGGTGGCCCCCGGCAGCACGACCTGTACAGCTACCTTGCTATCGGCGACTTCCCGCTGCAAGGCCTCGGTGAAGTTGACGACATAGGCTTTGGTGCCGCTGTAGATGCCGCCGAACGAGGTATCGAAGGCCAGCACCGAGGCGATGTTGACGATGGTGCCGCGGTTGCGGGACAGCAGTCCCGGCAGCACCGCGCGCGTCAACCGAGTCAGCGCCACGACATTGACCTTGATCATGCGCTCGGCCACATCGGCGTCGGCCGTTGCCACCACCTGCGCGCCGCCAAGGCCGGCATTGTTGACCAGCAGCGTCACGCTGTCGTCGGTTGATATCGCCTGCTCGACCCGTCGCAGATCGGCGTCGTCGGCCAGGTCGGCGCTGATGACACCGACCTTGCGGCCATACGCATAGCGGAGCGTCTCCGCCAATTCCTCCAGCCGGTCGGCGCGCCGCGCCACCAGCACCAGATCATAACCTTGGCCGGCGAGCCGGTCCGCATAGACTGCGCCGATGCCGGAGGAGGCGCCGGTGACGACCGCCGTGCCTTTGTCCTGTTTGCTCATTGTCTTGTTCCTTCTGGTTCGATTCCAAATGCCAGTGCCGCAGGGCAACGCCCTTGCTTCGACTGGCAGACTAATTAATGGTATATGCCAGAACGTAGGCATATGCCATCATCTTGTCAATCCGCCGAGCAAGGACTATTTCTGGTTCGCATCGAGGGTCCCTTCCGGTCCCCTCATCGGAAATCCGCCAATGTCCCAAACCACCCTGCCCGGCCTGGCGCTTTGCAACAACGCGATGCTGCGCCGCGCGACCCGAAAACTCGGCCAGTTCTATGACGATGTGCTCGCACCCTCCGGCCTGAAGGCCACGCAGCAGGGCCTGCTCTACCAGATCCACATCGGCAACGAACCGGCGATGGGTGCCATTGCCGCAGCTCTCGTTATGGATCTGTCGGCCCTCGGTCACACGCTCAAGCCGCTGATCCGCGACGGTTATATCGAGACTTTCGCCGACCCGGCCGACCGCCGCGTCAAGCGCGTCAGACTGACACCGCAGGGCCGGACCAAGCTCGAAGAAGCCCTGAAGCTGTGGCACGTCGCTCAGCAGCGCTTCGAAGACATCGTTGGAAAAGAGCAGGCGGCAAGCCTGCGAGCGGCGCTGGACGAAATCGCCGCGCTGGATTTTGACGCACCGCCGGCCGCGACTTGAATTATCGGCGGCCGGCAGCCAGGCTCTGCTAACAAGCCTTATTCGGCCGGCATCGCCACCGGACGCGCCGCCAGGTGGCTCGCCAGCACCACGCCCAGACCAATGATCGGGAATGCCGCCGCGACCACGCCGAGGTCGGCCGGTGCGCCATAGCGCAGCACCGCAGCGCCGACCACGGCACCCAGTGCGACGCCGAGATAGAGTGCCGAAGCGTTCAGCGACAGCACGATGGGCGCGGCATCGGGCGCCAGCTTGATGATGCGGCTGGCCTGCGCCGGTGGGAATGCCCAGCCGACGATGCCCCACGGCACCATCATGGCCATCAGCGCCGGCCCGGCGATCTCGCGCGGCAGGAATATCGGGATCAGCGAAAACGTGACCAGCATGGCGGCACTCAGCGCCAGCGACCAGCAGACGGTGCGCGTCGCGCCGAAACGGTCGGCGGCCTGCCCGCCGCCGATGTTGCCGATGACCGCGCCAACGCCGAAGGCGAGCAGCATTCCGGGTAGCGCGATCGGGCTCAGTCCGCCGCCTTCGATGGCGAGCGGCGCGACAAAGGCAAAGACGGTGAAGGCGCCGATCAGCGCCAGGATCGTCGTCACCAGGATCGGCATGACGCCGGGGCGAAGTGCCGCTGCCAGCCGCATCCGGAGCGGCAACCTGGTGCCGACGATGCCGCGCGGCAACCGGTACCACAGGATCGCGCCGGCGAGCGCACCAAGACCGGCAATGGCGAAGAACGTGCCGCGCCAGCCGGCAACCGTCGCAACAAGCGCGCCGAGCGGCGCGCCGACCGCCACCGCCACGGTCGTGCCGCCGACGACCACGGCAATGGCGCGGGCGCGGTGATGATCGTCGACAAGCGCCACGGCTGTTCCCTGTGCGGTCGCCGCGAACAGGCCTGACGACAGCGCCATGACGATGCGCGCGATCAGCAGCAATTCGAAGGAGGAACTCAGCGCCGCGGCGACGTTGCCCAACACGAAGAACACCAGCGTCCACAGAATGACGCGGCGACGGTCCCATTCGCCGGTCAGCGTTGCCAGGATCGGCGTGCCGATCGCATAGGCGAGCGCAAACGCTGTGATCAGCGTGCCGGCGAGCGGAACGGAGATGGCGGCATCCTTTGCAATGTCGGGCAAAAGGCTGGAGATGACGAAACCTTCGGTCGAAATCGTGAACGATCCGAGCGCAAGCCAGATGAGGCGCTTATCCATGGCAATTTCCTTTAGTTCAAAGGTTATTGAACAATTGGACTAACAGGGCATGATGTCAATAAAGGCGCTGCAAAATAGCCGAACCATCCTGACAGCCCGGTGTCAGGACGGGGCGACGGGACGAAACTATGTGTCGATCAGTCACGAGAGGAGATGCGTTGAAATCGGCTCCGAATGTGCTTAATTCCTGGGCATGACCTTGCCCCATCCCAGCGCCGACCAGATCAGCCTGCCGAACGTGCTTGCCGTGCTCGGCGACCCGACGCGACTGGCCATCGTGCGCTATCTCGCCAGCAAAGAGGGCGTGCCGCTGAATTGCAGCCGGTTCCTCGATCTCTGCTCGAAGACCAATCTGAGCTACCATTTGGCCAAGCTGCGTGAGGCTGGCGTCACCCGCACCGAAGCAGTTGGCACCAGCCGGCTGATCACGCTGCGCCGTGACGATCTCGACCGCCGCTTCCCGGGCCTGCTCGACAGCGTGATTGCCGCGGCCGGCGACGACGCATCGTTGCCGGCGGTCGGCGGCCACGAGATCGAAGTCCGCGCCTGAACGGCCCGAAGCTGGGTTCCGCTCTCGCCCGCTTCGCGAGACGAGCAAAGTAGCTTCACCTGCCCTCCAGCCATTCCAATTAACGGAGCCTCCCATGCG
The DNA here is from genome assembly GCF_040323155.1 of Mesorhizobium sp. M0060. Classification (NCBI taxonomy): domain Bacteria; kingdom Pseudomonadati; phylum Pseudomonadota; class Alphaproteobacteria; order Hyphomicrobiales; family Phyllobacteriaceae; genus Mesorhizobium; species Mesorhizobium sp. M0060. The sequence continues at coordinate 202,497 of NZ_JAMYUP010000003.1, read as the reverse complement.
CATTGCCGTCCTCGCCGACATCCACGGCAATGTCCTGGCGCTCGACGCCGTGCTCGACGATCTGCGGCGACGCGGCGGCGCCGACCTCATCGTCAATCTCGGCGATTGCGTTTCCGGCCCGCTGTGGCCGCGCGAGACCATGGAGCGGCTCGAGGCTCTCGAGCTGCCGACGGTGCGCGGCAACCACGACCGCCGCGTTGCCCGCGACCCGCTCGACGACCAGATGTGGCCTTCCGACCGCTACGCGCAGGAACGGCTGACGGCAGCCCAGCGCGAGGCGCTGTTCGCGCTGCCGCTCACGTTGGAGGTCGCGCCCGGCGTGATCGCCTTCCATGCCCGGCCCGACCACGATGAAAAATACCTGACTGACGCGATAGTCGACGGCCGGCTGGTGCGCGCCCCTCTGGCCGCCATCGAGCGGCGGCTCGGCGCAATTGATCCGGCCTGCCGCATCATGCTTTGCGGTCACAGCCACCGCAGCGAGCTGATCCGCATTCCCGGCGGTCCGGTCATCTTCAACCCGGGCAGCATCGGCTGCCCGGCCTATGACGATTCGACCCCGCCGGCGCATGTCTCCGAGCAGGGTTCTCCGCACGCCCGCTATGGCATCATCGAATTGCACCCAGATCGCTTCGAAGCCATCGCCGTCGACTATGACCACGAGGCGGCGGCGCGTCAGGCCGAGCAGGCGGGACGGCCGGAATGGGCTCACGCGCTGCGCACCGGCTTTATGCCGGGTTGAGCAGCGGAATCCGCGACCGGTCCAATCTTCAGTTGTCAGACGCGTATCGCTTCGATCGCTTGGCAGGACGTCGGGTGCTGGCCGCCGAAGTCTTGAACGTCGAAGTCTTGGGCGTCGAAGTCTTGGGCGATGAAGCCTTTGGCCGCGACGTGTTGGGCGCCAGTTGCGTTGGGTTGAAAGTCTGTGCCGGAACCGATTCGGAACCGGCCCGAATGTCAGCGTCGCGCACCTGCTGGCCGAAGTTCAGGCCGGTCAGCCGTTCAATCTCGGCCACCGTCGAAAGGAACTCCGATACCCTGGCAATTTCAAGCGGGTCATCGAATGCCTCGGCACGCCCACCGAACGCTTCGGGCATCACTTCCAAGACCGGCTTCTGGTCTGCAAGCAGCGCGATGGCGCGCAGGCCAGCTTGATCGGACCACAGCGCGATCTTCCAGAACTTCAGCGGAACATGGCTTTCGAAGCGGTAAGGAGGATCGTCCCCGCGGAACACTGGACCGGCAAACACCGTGATACGGCCTCGCGCCGTATAGGCATTGCGCAGCACATAAGTTTCCACGGCGCGCCATCTCAGTTTTCCCTTGGAGCCGGGATGGTCAAGCGAGCTTCCCTGATTGAAGAAGCCGACTTGCGGCGCAGCATTGGTATAGAAGAACGTGTCCCGTTCTGCGGCGACCGCCTCCTGATCCACCCCCCACGCAGGGTCGCCGCGAAGCGTAATATGGCCCTTCTGGAACATTCGAGCTATTCGTTCCTTGGATCTTGGGTCGGGAAACCCAGGCACATTCTGGCTCGAATAAAATTCCTGGGTCATCTGCTCGCCAGGATCGATGCGGCGATCGGGCCGGAAAGCGTCACTGGCTTCCGAACCGGAAATCGACTCTACCCCCAATTCGACAAGCGACGGGTTGTCGATGACGGTCTTGTCCGCACGATTGACCGCCTTGGTGCGGGATCCATCGATATTGCAGGCGGTGACGAAGGCAAGCCTGCGATCGGCGTTCATCAAGACCGAAAAATGATGATAGCGCAATTCGTGTGGATCCTCGCCCGGTTTGGCAAGAAGGTTTTTGGCCAACCGGTAGGGTGAATCGGCGACCGTCGGCATTGGCAGGACAAAGCCCGGTATGAAGCCGGGCTCATACCCTCCACGATCATCGAAATCCTCTGTCTTCCAACCTGCTGCCTCGGCGATGGCCACGACCTTGGCGGGCTCGCTTGCTGGGCCTTTGCCGTCGTTTCGTCGCGCATCGCCTCCGTCGATCAACGGCGCCCGGACATTTATCTCGACGGGAAAAGTCCACGTGACCGAGCCATCGGCGTTGTGTCTCGTCGCCGGCGGATTGCGATCCGGTTCCGGTCGCTGCACCGCCTTGTCCAGCACATCTTCGCGAACGTCGGCGTTCAGCCGAACTGTCTCATCCATCATGCGCGGCGTGCCGGCCCAAATCGCCAGAGCTTCCGAAACCGCCGATGCCGAGGAGCCCGGCAGCCTAGACTTTCTAGCACCCAGATCGTCAACGATGGCGCTGATCCGTATGCCTTCGTTGATCTCGCGCGCAAGCGCATAGCCACCTATGCCCGTCACCTCGTGGAACGGGCCGGCCCAATGATGCAGGGCAATAGGCTCCCATTCGTTGTTGAAAACCGGCGACCCGGACGAACCCTGTTCGGTATCGGCAACATAGTGCAGCACTTGAACCGTTTCGTCGCGGGCCACCAGCCGGTTTTCACGCAGCACCAGTTCCTTGAAGCGGCCATCGGGGTGCTGAACGATGTTGGCGATTTCGCCAAGCATATGCTTGTCGCGCGCGTCCGACAGCGAAATAAAACCGAACTCTCCCAGTTCCTTTGGACCGGAACGCCGCTCACCGACCCCGATCAGCGTATAGTCCAGACCCTCTATGCTGTCGGTCACGAAACAGAATTCAGGATCGAACAGGAACGTCGTCGGCGTACGCACGGCATTCACGCCGTCCTGCTCATAGTCGAACTGGACCTGGAAGCGCCGGGATTCCGCCGGCGACGAAATCACATGGTTGTTTGTGAGGAACAGACTTGGCCCAACCAGAAAACCCGATCCCTGTGGATTGCCGTTGAGAAAGGCAACTCGGCCGACCGCATCGGCCGCACGGCGCCCACGCTCCAGGAATGCGACCCCGATGAAGTCGAGCGTTGGGCCGAGAATTGCCTCCGGTCCTGGCTGCTTAGCGGCGGCCTTTCTTTCACCGGCAGACCTCATGTCGATCGCTGCCGATATCATCTCCGCTTCGGTGCGGCTGAGCGACGCCTTTACCTGCAGCCTGTCGAGGCGCCTGGAGATGGTCTGTTCGGCGGCCAGCGGATTGCCGTTGGCGATGTGACCAAGTGAAGCCTCAATCTCGGCGCGCGTTTTCTTGACACGCTGGCGAACTATGTTTTCCACCTGCGCCAATATTTCAAGATCGACCATATTTCCCTCCTCCGGCTTACTTGAGAGAGTGCATATTTACATGAAATGTGCAATATTTTGCCGGCTTCTAGCTTACGGAAGTGGCCTGGTCGCGATTCAACACGCGGCACCTTACTCATTTTCGGGCTTACACAGCGCCGCCTCGTCGCCTATAAAAACCGGCTGGCGTGCGATGGCGTTTCTGTGCCTGGCCGCGCCTTCGGCAATTGAACCTACCGCCCATGGCAGATGATTAGGCGCACAGTAACACTCCCGACGATGCTGCTTGCGGTGATTGCGGCTCCGCTGATGCTGGCGGGGTTGCCGGCCAAGGGCCAGGAGCCGGAGCCCATCATCTCCATTGTGACGGGTCTCGCTCCGGGTGATCTCCTGAACGTGCGCGCCACGGCATCGGCCATGGGCAAGATCGAGGCGCGGCTGCCGAGTGGTTCGAGCGTGAAAAATCTCGGCTGCGGTGACGTCAGCGGCCATCGGTGGTGCAAGGTTGAAGACATTGACGACCCGAAGATGAGCGGATGGGCTCCCGCGCGCTACCTCGACCCTATCAATCCCCAGCAAGTGACACCCCAAGCGGCGGCCAATACGGAGAGCCCTGCCTCTAACCCGCTGCCGGATCTGACAGCGCGCCTGGGCGCGGCCGGTCCCGAAACGACGCTGAACTCCGCTGACGCAATCGGCAGGGTGGCGATCGAGGATGCTTACCGCCTGGCCCTGGCCGGTGGAAACCCCTCGACTGGACAGGTTGATGGATCGGCGCCCGCGATTGATCCCGTCCAGAATTTCGGCGCGATCAATGCAGCGCCTCCGGCCGATGCACAAACCGTTGCACGGCTGCAGCCGCCGGGGACACCAGTCCCAGGTGCCGGGAACGTCATTCCTTGCGCGCGCTATGTCGGCCAGCCAATGACCAGCTGCAAGGCGGCGGTCGTGCGCACCGGCGACAAGATCGACGTGTCCGTGACATGGCCCGATGGCGGCACGCGCATCATCACCTTCCAAGCAGGCAAGCCGGCCGGTTCGAATGCGCCCGGCGAATTCCGCTTCACGCGCGAGGGCAGCCTCAACATCATCCGCGTCGGCGTTTCCGAACGCTTCGAGATTACCAACGCCCTGGCGAGCGGAGGATAGAGAGAGTGGACTGGTGTAATTGTAGGAATCAGCGCCGCCCCTCATCGCCCTGCCGGGCACTTCTCCCCGTATAGTGACGGGGAGAAGGGGCTGGCCGCAGCGTCGGCGCCCTTCTTGCAATGCTGGCGAGTGGCGAAATCGTCCATGAGAGCGCCCCTCTCCCCGTCACTATACGGGGAGAGGATGCCGGTAGGCAGGTGAGGGGCAGCACCGGCATCTAAACCTGAAGCGATTGCCCAGCTAGTGGACCCGCACACAAAGCCGCATTTTAGGGGGTTACATCCGGCAAAACTCTTCCCTATAAGGCCCTCCTAGCCTGATACCAGAATCGCGAGCATAACCGGCCGGGTCATCCCGTCCGGCTTTTTGTGCAAGCCGCCCGCCGAACGGACCCTCGACATGCCAAGACGCACCGACATCAAGTCGATCCTGATCATCGGGGCCGGCCCCATTGTCATCGGCCAGGCCTGCGAGTTCGACTATTCCGGCACCCAGGCCTGCAAGGCGCTGAAGGAAGAGGGGTTTCGCGTCATCCTGGTCAACTCCAATCCGGCCACCATCATGACCGACCCGGAGCTGGCCGACGCCACCTATATCGAGCCGATCACGCCCGAAGTGGTGGCCAAGATCATCGCCAAGGAGCGGCCGGACGCGCTGCTGCCGACCATGGGCGGCCAGACCGCGCTGAACACCGCCCTGTCGCTGCGCCGCATGGGCGTGCTCGACCGCTACAATGTCGAGATGATCGGCGCCGATGCCACGGCCATCGACAAGGCCGAGGACCGCGCGCTGTTTCGCGAGGCGATGAACAAGATCGGCCTGGAAACACCGAAGTCGATGCTGGCCAATGCCACCGACGTCAAGAATGCCGACCGCAAGACGCACGAGGCCGAGCGCGCCGAGTTGAAGGCCGAGAAGCCCGAAAATCTCGATGCCGCGCTCGACGCGCTGGAAACAAGCTGGAACCTCGGCGAAGGCGACCGCAAGCAGCGCTATATCAGCCACGCCATGGCGATAGCCGCACAGGCGCTCGACCATGTCGGCCTTCCCGCCATCATCCGCCCGTCCTTCACCATGGGCGGCACCGGCGGCGGCATCGCCTACAATCGCGCCGAATTCTACGAGATCGTCCAGTCCGGCCTCGACGCCTCGCCGACCACCGAAGTGCTGATCGAGGAGAGCGTGCTCGGCTGGAAAGAGTACGAGATGGAGGTTGTCCGCGACAAGGCCGACAATTGCATCATCGTCTGCTCGATCGAGAACATCGACCCGATGGGCGTGCATACCGGCGATTCGATCACCGTCGCCCCGGCGCTGACGCTGACCGACAAAGAATACCAGATGATGCGCAACGCCTCGATCGCGGTGCTGCGCGAGATCGGCGTCGAGACCGGCGGCTCCAACGTGCAGTTCGCCGTCAACCCGGCCGATGGCCGCCTGGTGGTCATCGAGATGAACCCGCGCGTCTCGCGCTCGTCTGCGCTGGCCTCCAAGGCGACAGGCTTCCCGATCGCCAAGATCGCCGCCAAGCTCGCCGTCGGCTACACGCTGGACGAGCTCGAGAACGACATCACCGGCGGCGCGACGCCGGCCTCGTTCGAGCCGAGCATTGACTATGTCGTCACCAAAATCCCGCGCTTTGCCTTCGAGAAATTCCCCGGCGCCGAGCCGGTGCTGACCACCTCGATGAAGTCGGTCGGCGAGGTCATGGCCATCGGCCGCACTTTCCAGGAATCGCTGCAGAAAGCGCTGCGCGGGCTGGAGACCGGCCTGACTGGTCTGGACGAAATCGAGATCCCCGGCATCGGCCATGGCAGCACGGCCGCCAGCCACGTCGACGACCGCAACGCCGTTCGCGCCGCACTCGGTACGCCAACGCCGGACCGGCTGCGCATGGTGGCGCAGGCGATCCGCATGGGCACCTCGCTGGAAGACGTGCACGCCATGTGCAAGATCGACCCGTGGTTCCTCGAACAGATCGCCGGCATCCTCGACATGGAGGCACGCATCCGCGAGCACGGCATTCCCGAGGACGCCGCCAATCTGCGCATGCTGAAGGCGATGGGTTTCTCCGATGCCCGCCTCGCCTCCCTGGTCAGGAAGGACGTTGAAGAGATCCAGAAGATTCGCGAAAAACTTGACGTTCATCCGGTTTACAAGCGCATCGACACCTGCGCGGCCGAGTTCGCCTCGCCCACCGCCTATATGTACTCCACTTATGAAGTGCCGTTTGCCGGCGCGCTCGCCAACGAGGCTCAGGTATCGTCGCGCAAAAAGGTCGTTATCCTCGGCGGCGGCCCCAACCGCATCGGCCAGGGCATCGAGTTCGACTATTGCTGCTGCCACGCCGCCTTCGCGCTGCGCGATGCCGGCTTCGAGGCGATCATGATCAACTGCAATCCCGAGACCGTCTCGACCGACTACGACACCTCCGACCGGCTCTATTTCGAGCCGCTGACGCCGGAGGACGTGCTGGAGATCCTGCGCGCCGAACAGGCGTCCGGCGAGCTGGTCGGCGTCATCGTCCAGTTCGGCGGCCAGACGCCGCTGAAGCTCGCCGACGCGCTGGAGAAGGCCGGCATCCCGATCCTCGGCACCTCGCCCGACATGATCGATCTCGCCGAGGACCGCGACCGCTTCCAGAAGCTGTTGCACAAGCTCGGCCTCAGCCAGCCGAAGAACGGCATCGCCTATTCGGTCGAGCAGGCCCGCCTCGTTGCCGGCGAGCTCGGCTTCCCGCTGGTGGTGCGCCCGTCCTATGTGCTCGGCGGCCGCGCCATGCAGATCATCCACGATGAGAGCATGCTGCAATCCTACCTGCTCGACACCGTACCCGGCCTGGTGCCGGAGGACATCAAGCAGAAATACCCCAACGACAAGACCGGCCAGATCAACACGCTGCTCGGCAAGAACCCGCTTCTGTTCGACACCTATCTGTCGGGCGCCATCGAGGTCGACGTCGATTGCCTGTGCGACGGCAAGTCGACCTACGTCTCCGGCATATTGGAGCATATTGAGGAGGCCGGCATCCATTCCGGTGACAGCGCCTGCTCGCTGCCGGTGCATTCGCTGCCCTCGGAGCTCGTCGACGAGCTGGAGCGCCAAACGGCAGCGCTTGCCCGCGCGCTCAATGTCGGCGGGCTGATGAACGTGCAGTACGCGATCAAGGACGGCACCGTCTATGTGCTGGAGGTCAACCCGCGAGCGTCGCGCACCGTGCCCTTCGTCGCCAAGACCATCGGGCGGCCGATTGCCAAGATTGCCGCCCGCATCATGGCCGGCGAAAGCCTGGAAGACGCCTTCGCCCATTACGGCGCCATGCCCGACCCACGCAACCCCGGCCACATCGCCGTCAAGGAAGCGGTATTCCCGTTCGCCCGCTTCCCCGGCGTCGACATCTTGCTCGGCCCGGAAATGCGCTCGACCGGCGAGGTCATGGGCCTCGACCGCGACTTCGCGCTCGCCTTCGCCAAGAGCCAGTTAGGCGCCGGCGTCGACCTGCCGCGCTCCGGCACGCTGTTCGTCTCGGTGCGCGACGAGGACAAGAAGGGCATCCTGCCGGCGGTCAAGCGCCTCGCCGGCCAGGGTTTTAAAGTGCTCGCCACCTCCGGCACGGCGCGCTTCCTCGCCGAAAACGGCGTCGCGGCCGAGAAAATCAACAAGGTGCTGGAAGGCCGCCCGCACATCGAGGACGCCATCCGCAACCGCCAGGTGCAGATCGTCTTCAACACCACGGACGGCCAGAAGGCGGTGTCGGACTCCAAATCGCTGCGCAGGGCGACGCTGATGCAGAAAGTGCCGTATTACACGACGCTTTCGGGCGCGGCCGCGGTGGCTGAGGCCATTGCTGCGCTGAAGGCGGGGAGTTTGGAAGTGAGGCCGCTGCAGGAGTATTTTGCGTAGTTTCAGCTTGAGTTTGAGCGAGACCGTTTAGGTCGAATGCCAGCTTCGCGATCTATTTCTCATCGAGTTCCTCATTGACGCCCGAGATCGAGAAAACCGATATGCTTTTAATGAGGTCTTTCATCTCGACTGAAATTTCCTCATTCCGCATTGCGTCTATTATGGCGGTTGGAGTCACACTTATCTTATATTCATCTTGCAGGGCCTTATTTACGCAACTTAAGGCGTCCTTCCCGGGAACAAGCCCCATTCTCAAATCCGCGCTGTCCCAAAATTTATCAAACTCATTCATTGCATCTTCGCTCACCGTCGCGTCGTTCAAACTTGGAGAATTCTGTCTCTCAAATCGCCGGCGATTAGAAAGATACTGACCAGCCACGTAATTTTTTTTCTCTAATGAGAACTTATTCAGCACAGCATCTGCGATTGGAACGTATGTCTTGGCGCTGCCGCCGCGACGCAGCACCTCTGAAACCTTGTTGGCGGCCGCTCTATCTATCGCGGCAGGGACCAGTAAAAAGTTCTCAATTTCCTTCCTGCGATGGAGTGCCACCAACTCCGAAAACTTCCCACAAGCTTCCTTAATAGCCGCGCATTCGTTCTCGCTTCGATAGTCCCGATCAAAAACGATTGCCGATGATATCTTCCCACCCAAGGTCAGTTCCATGCCGGCCTTGATATTTTTGGCTCTCTCCGGGTTAAAGCCCTCCACCGGTATGACTGCAAAATTTCCGCGATTACCTACTTCTGCAAATCCAAGTTTGCTGGCAAATTTCCCGAGTATCTGAAAATCTTTTCCTTCAACAAAAAGCGCTCGCCGCGTTTTCGCCAGTTGAGTAAGGATAGGGTTTAAATTCGAACCCAAAGATGAGAAGACATCTCCCAATTGCGAAGGGTTTTTCACACGCTGTGCCTGTTTTCTGTTTTTGTTGATTACTACGATATCATCCGCCTCTGCCTCAGTTATTATCTCAGTCGAATGAGTGGCAATCAGTATATCTGGAGCGATATTTCTAAGTAAAGTCAATAGCTGTCGTTATAATTCTGAGTGCAGATAGATATCAGGCTCATCAATAAGAAATAGAGAATTGTTGCTCGACTGTATCAAATGCGTCAACATTTGGCACCATACTTGAAAGCCAAAACCTGCCCAAAAAATCTCTCTCGGAATCCTTGATTCCGGGCAGAACATATATAGCCTGGCGTTTTTGTGGGAGTAGTCGACTATTGGCTTTTCAATATCCATGCCGGGCCAAGTTCGGCTCAGGACTTCGCGAAACTCTTCGAACTTGTCAGGATAGTGATACCAAATATTTCTGAAATTCCTAGCGGACCTGTAGTTAAAAAGCGCTAACCGTGCAGCTTCCTTTTCATAAAGTACTTCGTTATGGTCAACTGGACCCAATATGGGGACAAACCCAATTGGGCAATTAAAATGCTTCATAAATTCTTTTGGAGAGTGAGGCGTCTTCCCATTATTGTTTATTGCTATTAAGTGGCACGACCCGGCCTCTGGGAAAAACAACAATAGCTCATTTTTGTTAGATAAATTAAACCGAATTGAGGCTGGCTGGCTGTCGTCATAGTTATAGAATATATTCTCTTCTGCGATCGATATCGCGCCAAGATCGACAATGTATCCATAAACAGACCGCTACGACTAGATCGATCGCAAGATCTGGTCGAGCGCTGTTGGTCGAGTTCGAAGGTGACGGCCTGCTTCAAGGGGGCTTATGTCAGTTCGCAACCTCAGCGATGTCTACCTTCGCTGCCTTGGCCTTGGCCCTTTCAAGCTTATTCACAGCCTTTCGCATTCTGGCGACCGCCTCTTTCGCCTTGTCGCCTTCGATTGTGTCCCGCTTGATCACTTCATTTTCGACCAACTGCGACAGGTTTTCGTTGCCGACCTTGATGTCGGGAAAGAGTCTTCGGATTTCCCTGCGCACTACAGAAATCACCGGCTCCGACCGGATGATCGCCGACACCGTAAACTTGTTGAATAGCTGGGCCTGTTGATGAAAGGCATCCATCGCATCGATTGTCAGCCCTTCCTTGGCAAACAGGAAAAGACACTGCAAATGGTCCTCATTCTTTGGATTCATGTCGGCGAAGCCGATGCGGCACACTTCCTCGTGGCTAATCTGATTTGCAACGTAGATCCGAACCAGCCGCCATTCGACCGCATTCGTCAGGATCACCCAGTGGATACCTTGATGAGCGCCGTAGTCGATAACTTGTCTCAGGTGATTATCCGCGAGCCCGCTACCCGCTGATTTGACCTCGACAAGCAATCTCAGCTTTCCACCGATCTTTATCGCGAGGTCGCAATATGTGGCCTTAATCTGATGCTCTGACGTAAGCTCATCATATTTATCATAGCCAAACACGTCGGCCAGGATGTCCTTGATCAAGGTAACCGTGTCGGCTTCCGCGACATCAGACTTTTGCTGAGCCAGGGTAATCCGTTGATATTTCTTTAGATTCGACGCAATTCGTTCGACGAATTTCTTTGGTAATTTATTCAATGACTCGCCCTCCCTATCCCCGGCGGGATTTGAGGACGAGTCTACTTGAAAGACAAGCGGAAATTGTCGCCTGTCTCTCCCTCCCGTGCGATCCCTGTCTGTATACAAGGGAAGCCGGCAGACGTGTAAGGCAGCGCCAGCTCGGTCTAGTCAGAGAAACCCAATAAACCGTCCGGCGAAAAGCACGGACGTCCAGAGAATCATCGAAAGCACAGCCAGCACGGTCACGGTCCCGCCAGCCGGCTCGTCACCGCCTCTTGCGCGGCGCATGAAGGCAAGGAAGTTGGCGCCGGCAAGCAGGATGAGCGTCATCTTGGCGAGGAAGATCGGCATCGCCGCATACTCCCTCGCCCTGACTGAAAAGAGCAGCGACCCCGTGACGAGCGCACCGGCGAACGCGCCCAATGCGATGCAGCGCAGCAGCGCGACGAACGCCGGCTGCGGCAGCGCGCTGAAGGCGCCCAGGATCTTGAGATCCATGAGCCAGACGCTGGTCAGCAGCGCGCCGATCGACATGATGTGCAGCGCATTGACGATGGGGTAGGCGAGGAAGGATGACTTCAGCCCCCGCACGAAAGCGACTTGCTCGATGCCGGCGAGGAACCCGTCCATTCAGGCCGGCGGCACGCGGTCGGGATAGACATCATAGGTCTTGCCGCCGACGACGACACGAACTGCCTTCATGCGCTTTTCGCTCTCGTCTTGCGAGCGGTTGCCGATCGCGGTCACCTCGTCGCCGACCTTGGCAACGTCCTCGGTGAAGCCGGCGGCGATCGTGCGGGACGGCGGTGCCATCTCCACCCGCCAGGCCTCTCCCTTCGCGTCGACGTCCAGCGTGGCGTGCGGGTTGCCGATATAGATGGCCGTGATCTTGCCCCGGAGTTCGAAAAACCCGTCCTGGGTCCACGACCAGCCGTGATGGGCATAGGCCGCGGTTGCGGCGGCAAGCATCACCGCCGCCGTCAGCGTGACGCCCCGAACCCCGTTGAAAGGTGACTGCATCGCTCGTCTCCTCGGTTCGGCATTCGAGAGTAGGTCACGGCGCGGCAACGTCAAATCACATAAGGCCCTTGGTATCGGGAGGATTTCGATTCCCGATACGCCAATAGGAGATATCCTTGCCAAGCTCAGTGGCAGCACCCTTCCCCATACTGCAGCTGCTCCTGCCAGCTCTGCGCCCTGCCCTCGGGCGTGAAATCCATCAGGTTCCACAGGATCTCGCAGGTGCCGATGGCGCGCGGGTCCTGACCGGGTTCGGGCGGCGCGAAGCCGAGTTCGGAGCTCCAGAAGTGGCGGATGCCGTCGCCGTCGCGGTGGAACACCGAAAGCACCGGAAGCTGCGCGCCGTCCTTGGCCTCGGCCTGGTAGTCGCGCTTGAAGCTGTTGCCGGCCGAGGAAACCAGCCGCATGTTGGTCCAGCCGCGGTCACGGCCAAGCGTCAGCAGGTTTTCCAGCGCGGTCTTGGCCACGACAGCGAAATTGTAGCCGGCAGCCTCGAGATGCCCAATGGCGCCGTCGAACTGGTCGAGCAGCGCCGTGCAGGATGGGCACGGCTGGTCCTGTCTCGGCAGCTTCGCCGTGCCGCCGCTGGTCGCCACGTCGCGCGTCTCCTGCGGATGGCGCGGAAACATCATCGAATAGACGATCAGCGTGTCCTTGCCGGGCGCAAACAGCTCCGACAGTTTTATACGGGCCGGCTTGCCGTCGGCGCCAAGCCCGTCGAAGACATAATTCTGCGGCACCAGCCCGCCGGGCGGCAGCGCGCGGCGGGCGACGGCGACATCCTCCATGGCGCGGCGCAGTTCGATTTCCTTCTGCAGCAGCTCGTCGCGGGCGGCGCGATATTCCTGGGATTCATTGGGAAAGCTGATCATCGTCATCTCCATCTGCCGGGGCGGCGCGTGGCGGGAGGCGCCTTGCCTCCCAAGGACGCATCGCCAAAGACGGTTCCGACATTTTTTGCTGCGCCGTTGCCGCTCACTCTTGCCCATTCCGGGCGCTGGCGCCGCCCCTCATTGCCCTGCCGGGCATTTCTCCCCGTATAGTGACGGGGAGAAAGGTGCCTTCGCCGACGGTTTCGCCAATCTCCGGCGTGGCAGAGGGCGTGCCGGCGTTGCGGCCAGCCCCTTCTACCCGTCACTATACGGGGAGAAGGTGGCGGCAGCCGGATGAGGGGCAGCGCCGACTTCGCCAAATGGCGATCAGCTTCGCTGAGGCAAACCTATGCTCACCCCGCCCAATCCACCTCGACCATTCCCAGCCGCTGATAGAGCCTGACCGCGGCGGCGTTCTCGACCGTATTGGTCTTGAGATCGACATGCGCAGCACCCCTCGCACGAAACACCGCAAAGGCGTGGCGCATCAGCGCTTCGGCTATGCCCTTGTCGCGCGCCTCGGGGTGGACGGCAAGGTCCTTGACGAAAGCCCGCGTCCAGCAGAGCGCCGCACCCGCCAGACGGCCTTTGCGGTCGATGACCAGGAAACACAAACCGGGGTCGAATTCGGCGTCGCCCGAAACGCGCGGCCACCATTGGTCGAACGGCCCATCGGCGCCGTCGTCGAACACCGCGGTCAACAGCGTATGCAAAGCGAGTGCATCGGCGGCTTCGAAGCCGCGCATGAAAAACCCTTCCGGCCAGCGCGGCGCCAGAAGCGTGTCGTCGAGGACCTTGCGCAGTCTTATTTCGTTTGGCGCCGGCGGACGCGGCTCAGGCATCGGGCTGCATGCGGCGACGCAAGCGGTCGCTGTCAAGGCCGGTTTCGCCCAGCATACCCCTGCGCTTGGCGTCGTAATAATAGCCGCTCTGGTAGAGCCGGTCGGCGCGCTTGGGATTGCCGCCGCTGACCAGCCAGGCGCCGCGCAGATATTTCACCGCATATTTCAGGTTGGTCTCGGCGTCGAACAGGCCGCTCGCCGGCCCGTCATAGCCCATGCCGCGCGCCGTTGCGTGCTTGATCTGCATTAGCCCCCAATGGCCGTGATTGTAGGCTTTCGGGTTGAAGGTGCTCTCGCGGTTGACGACACTGCGCACCAGATCGACCGGCACCTGGTAGAGCGCGGAATATTTCTCGATCAGCCGCTCGATCTCGCTGCGGCCGCCGGCGTTCGACTGCCCCTCTGCCGGGTCGGTCGCGGCCAGGGCGGCCGGGTTCTGCGGCACAGTATAAGAAACCGGCTGAACGCCGGGCATGGCAGCGGTCTGTTCGGTGACCGGCATGGCGACAGCGGCCGTCACGGCGGCTGGCTGGGCGTTGGCCGTCATGACGCTGGGCGCAGAAGCCGCCAGCGGCGTCGGCCCGGCAAAGGCGGCGGCCGGCTCGACCGGCAGTGCAGCCGCCTGGGCGACGCCGGATGGTTCCGGCAGGACCGAAACCGTGTCGGGCAGCGCCAGCGTGAAACCGGCATCGGCAGTGGTGTTATTTTCAGTGAAGGCGGACGCCGGGGTCGACGGCGAAGTCGAGGTGCAGCCGCTGAGAGCGGTCAGAGCCAACACCGCCGCAAGGACGGGAAAGAGGAATTTTGCTGGCAAGCGGCGCTCGGGTCCGGTTCGTCGGGTGTTAAGAAGTCCTTACACCAGCATCTTTCCCCGGGCAATCCGCGGTACCCGGTGGTTTTCGGGTGGCGAGCCGGGCCGGGAAATGCGATATTGTTCTGGATTTGTACTTCGATTTTTCGGAAAGGAGCACGCCATGCACGCCCCTCATGCCACCATCGGCCACGCGGTCTTCGAAACCGTGCTCGGCTTCATGGGCATCGCCTGGAGCGAAGCCGGGCTGACCCGGCTCTGCCTGCCGCAGCGCAGCCGCGACGCGGTGGAGCGCCGGCTGTTGCGCCATGCTGCCGCCGAGCAGCCTGCGCAGCCCGAACCGCAATGGGTTACCGAGCTGATCGCGTCGATCAAGGCCTACGCCGCCGGCGAGGACGTCAATTTCTCCGGCGTGCCGGTCGATCTCAGCGGCGTCGACGAGTTCCGCCTGGCGATCTATGATGCCGCGCGAAAACTCGCCTTCGGCGAAACCACCACCTATGGCGAACTGGCCAAACGCGCCGGCCATGCCGGGCTCGCGCGTGAGACGGGCGCCGCGCTCGGCGCCAACCCGGTGCCGCTGGTCATCCCTTGCCACCGCATCCTTGCCGCCGGCGGCAAGATCGGCGGCTTTTCCGCCCCCGGCGGCTCGGCCACCAAGGAAAAGATGCTGGCAATGGAAGGCGTACGCGTCGGCCCGCCGCCGGCGGCGCAGGTGTCGTTCGGGTTCTAGGTATGTTGATATTCAGGTGATGCCGGCCTGCAAATGGCGGCTTCCTGCGCTTCCGGTGCTCACGTACCCAAAGTACGCTCCGCTCCGGTTCTCGGAATCCACCATTTTCAGCTCGGCCTGACCTGAATCTCAACACACCCCGGCGCATCATCTCGAAGACCTAATCCGGAAGCAGGCGCCGGCGGAAGCGTCGGTCGATCTCCACACGCTTGCATTTGTAGACGGTGCAGGAATTCGTATCGGCGCTCGGCACCGAAGCCCGCGCCCTAACCTCGCCCATATCGCAGAATTGCTGGCTCCGCACGTAGCGGTCGTAGAGCGCCAGCCCCGGCACGCGCGCCGATCTGTAGCGCAGGATGACCGCGCCCTCGCGCGCGATCGTCGCCTGCACCTTGCCGCAGCTCATGCGGGTCGGGTCGTAGCGCGAGACCGCCTGCGCCTCGGCGGCCACCAGCGTCAGGCAAGCGGCAAGCAGAACGATTTTCATGGCCCTCTCCCCAAACCCGGCCGCGCCCGAAGCCGGCGCGATCCTGCCGCGTCAGGCGCGCAACAACGACGCTCTCACGCGATTGGGGCGGCCGTTGGGCAGCGTTGCCGCGGCGCCATTTTCCGCCCCGTCTTGTTTTTTGCGCGAAAGCATATTATATGCGGTCCATTGATATTTCGGCCGATCGATCCGGGCCTCGCGATATTCGCGTTTGCTGACGTTCTATCTCCAAAATCTCGATACAAATCGGCTGGGTTTCGGCCCAGTCAAACCAAAGCAAACGTAAAGGACTATCGAAATGGCAACAGGTACGGTCAAGTGGTTTAATTCCACCAAGGGTTTCGGCTTCATTCAGCCTGACAGCGGCGGCGCGGACGTTTTCGTCCACATCTCTGCAGTCGAGCGCGCTGGACTGTCGACCCTGGTTGAAGGCCAGAAGATCAACTTCGAGATCGAGCAGGACCGCCGCACTGGCAAATCGTCCGCTGGATCTCTGAGCAAGGCAGCCTGATTTTGCGAATGGCGCGCGCCGGGCGATAGCCCGGGGCGTGCGGCAAGTCACGGATGTACTGGCGGTCGCGCGAGAAGCGCGCCGGAGCGAAAGACCCCGACAAGCCGAAGCAGCAGATTGCTGCCGGCCCGGCCAAAGCGCTCCCGATCAGGCTACCAAGCATGGGAAGGCGGGATTTTGTCCCGCCTTTTTGCTGTCTGGATTTCAGACGCCGACAATTGGCGAAACCGGCAACACGGCGTCCTTCTCCCCGTCACTATACCGGGAGAAGTGCCCGGCAGGGCGATGAGGGGCAGCGCGACGCATCAGACCTACTAATCGCACTGCCAAGCACGACATTACGACAAAGGGCTGGCGCCGCCCCTCATCTGGCTGCCGCCATCTTCTCCCCGTATAGTGACGGGGAGAAGGACGCTTTCGCCGAAGATTTCGCTAACCGCCAACGTTGCTCAGCAAGGTCGGCGAGTTGCACTCAACCCACCCACTCCAGCGGCACGTGCCCCGGATCGGCCTCGACCCGTTTCAGCCAGGCGGCGACCGCCGGATAAGCGTCCAGCTGAAAGCCGCCCATCTCGGCCGCATGCGTATAGGCATAGAGCGCGATGTCGGCGACGCTGAGCGCCTCGCCGGCGAAGAATCGGCTCTCGGCCAGGCGCTTGTCCATGACGCCAAGCGCCTTGTTGCCGCGCTCCAGCGTCAGCGCCAGCCGCTCCGGCGTCGCATCCCTGGCCCGTTCGGGAAAGGTCAGCAGCGCCCTGCGAACGGCGATATAAGGCTCGTGGCTGTATTGCTCGAAGAAAAGCCACTGATAGGTCAGCGCGCGTTCATATCTGTCCGCCGGCAGGAACCGCGTGCCTTCGGCGAGATAGAGCAGGATGGCGTTGGATTCGGCAAGCCGCCGGCCATCGTCGAGTTCGAGCAGCGGCACCATGGCGTTCGGGTTCTTGGCGACATAGTCGGGCTTGCGCGTGTCGCCAGTATGCGAGCTGACCTCGACGTTGGTGAAAGGGATGCCGAGCTTGGCCATCAAGAGGCGCGGCTTGTAGCAATTGCCGCTGTCGATCATTCCGTAGAGTATCATTGGCGCTCCCTTTGCTCCTGCGACGACAGCGTCGAGGCTCGATGAGCCGACCGGCTTTATCGCGACAACGGCGGCTTCATCCAGTGATTTGTTTTGGCGTATCGATCAGCGCCGCTGATGCATCGGGATGTGTCGAGATTGCCGGCATCACCGGGATATCGGCATGGCCCGAAAGGAATTATCTAAAAGTCTATTGGTACAATATCTCATTTTTCTCTGCGGCTGCCGTTTTAATTTCATGGAATAATTTAACAATACCAAACGCAGAGGTAAACATTCGTCTTATCCCCTTCTTGCCCTTCAATCCTTCTATTAGGATGTCCCTTTTTGCAAGGACGTGCCCCTGAGATGCTGCTTTGTCTCGAAATATTTCGACCTGCGGATCGGACGGGTTAACGTCCTTTATCAACCTATAACACCAATACGCCGCCGACGGGTTGCTGTCCGAAATTCTCTTAAATCTTTCTATCGCTTCGACAAAATTGCCAGATCTCTGTTGTACCCCTGCAATTCTATATGTTGCGATGTCACTACCTAGAGAATAATACTCCACAGCCAAGTCTGTGTTTTGAAAGGCGCTGTCCATATCGTAGGCTATACCCAGTGAGTACGCTGCCGCTGCTTTCTTACCCTCATACTTCATTGCATCTAAGAGAATCGATGTTGCCGCCTGCATATCACCTCTCTGGAGAGCCTGCTTAGCCTGCAACAATTGAAGATCATCCTCGTCAGACATACGTTTCTCTCTCATTTCGGTCGTCTGCGATCCGGTATCGTGACTTGATTTGGGCCGGCACCATGCTAGCCGAATAAAGGCACGACGTTGTTGTCCATGCCAAGCAGCCTGTCGATAGGCAGCGGTTCTTCATCGAAGACCATGCCGGCCAGCGCCGGCCGCGCCAGATGATAACCCTGCAAAAGGTCGACGCCGCCATCCAGCGCGACGCGCAAACGAGTGGCATTCTCGATTCCTTCGACCAGCACCTTGGTGCCGCGGTCGTGCAGCGCCGAAACCAGCGGCCGGAAGAACCGTTCGGCGGCGGCATGGCGGCAGAATTCGGCGAACCAGGTGCCGTCGATCTTGACGATGTCGGGCTGCACGAGGGCGACCCTTTCTTCCGTCGAATGCCCGGTGCCGAAATCGTCGATGGCGATGCGGATGCCGTCGCGCCGCATCTCACGCGCCAGCCTGACAAGCAGCTTGTCGCCGGCCGCCTGCTCGGTGATCTCGCAAACCAACATGCCGGGATGCAGGCCGAAATCCGCCAGATGCCTGGTCATCAGCCTGATTTCGGCCAGTGCCCGTGCGGGATCATCATTGATCAGCGGATTGTAGTTGAAGAACAGGTCGAGCCCGTCGAGGCCGATGTTGCGGAAATTGCGCAAATGCAGCACCCGGCACATGGTTTCGACAAACAGGCGATCCGCTGCCGGCACGCCTTCGAAGAACATTTGCGGCGCCACCGGCCTGCCGGCACGATGCGGCTCGATCAGTCCCTCCACCGCGACGGCGGCGAGAAACCTGCCGCGCGGCGCGAAGACCGGCTGGTAGGCGCTCCTCAGCCGGAATGTGCCGTAGACGCCGTATTCGATGCCGACCTCGTCGGCAAAGATCGCCTCGCCGACCTTGCGCCGCATGTCGGCTTGCCCGGTCACGATGCCACCCTGCGGCCGAAGGCCCGCATCCGTCGCCGCGGCGGAACGGCCGCAGGCACCTTCTCCATGTCCGGCGACTCCGCGGCCGCCTGCCCGCTCTTGTCGAAGACGTGAAAGCTGGTCGGCGCAAGCTCAGGGCGCGCCAGCACGTAGCCCTGCACCATCGAGGCGCCCGACTTTTCGGCGAGCTCTAGCTGCCAGCCCGTCTCGATGCCCTCGAATACCGTTCGGATGCCTTGTTCTTCGAAGCTTGTCACCATGGCGGTCAGCAAAGCGAAGCCGGCACCGGACTCCATCAGTGTCATGATCCAGTCGGCGTCGAACTTGACGATGTCTGGCCTGAGCTCCTTGATGCGATTGATGTCGGACTCGTCGGCGCCGTAATCGTCGACGGCAATGCGCAAACCATTGCCCCTGAGCGCCTCGACGAAATTGTAGAGCGTTTCCTGCGATGCCGATTTCTGCTCGGTGACCTCGCAGACGACGCGGCGCGGATCGATGTCCGCCTCGTGCAACACCAGCCGCATGTCGCGCAGCGCCTTATCGGCAATGCTGCGATCGGTGAACACCGACGGATCGAAATTGATGAAGATCGAGGCGTCTCGCGGCAGGCAGGCGCCGGCGTTCAGAAGGTGCAGCGTTCTTGTCAGCGCCTCGATGTGCAGGCGGTCGACAGCGGGACAGCTGTTGAAGAAACTCATCGGCGGCTGCGGCTCGCCGTCGCGGAACGGCCGGATCAGCCCCTCGAAGGCGACGACGGAAAGCTTGCCCTTGTTGAAGGCGAAGATCGGCTGGAAAGCGCTTTGCAGCGTATAGGCGGCCCAGACACCGCTGGCGGTGCCGTCATTGTGGCGGATGATATGGGCGAGCCCGATGCTGCGCGTCACGGTTCCTCGCTATGCGAGACTTGGCGGACCGGGTTGCGATCCCTGCCATTCAAACTTTTACCGGCTGTTGATGAATTTATTGTTGCCGGGATTTGCGGGCTGGCTCATCCGACAATGCTTGCGCCCGGGCTTGCGCTTGACAAGATGATACGACATGAGAGGCGCCGCGGCGCCTTCGCCGCGCCGGTCCTTTCTGGAGATACCTGTCATGGCCTTTCTTGCCGACGCCCTGTCCCGCGTGAAGCCTTCCGCGACCATCGCGGTGACGCAGAAAGCGCGCGAGCTGAAAAACGCCGGCCGGGACGTGATCGGGCTGGGCGCCGGCGAACCGGACTTCGACACGCCCGACAATATCAAGAACGCCGCAATCGAGGCCATCCGCCGCGGTGAGACGAAATATCCGCCGGTATCCGGCATCGTGTCGCTGCGCGAGGCGATCGCGAAAAAGTTCAAGCGCGAGAATAATCTCGACTACCGGCCGGAGCAGACCATCGTCGGCACCGGCGGCAAGCAGATCCTGTTCAACGCCTTCATGGCGACGCTGAACCCCGGCGACGAGGTGATCATCCCGCGGCCCTATTGGGTGAGTTATCCCGAAATGGTGGCGATCTGCGGCGGCACGTCGGCCTTTGCCGACACCTCCATCGACAACGGCTTCAAGCTGACCCCGGCGGCGCTGGAGAAGGCGATCACGCCGCGCACCAAATGGCTGTTGATGAACTCGCCGTCCAATCCGTCGGGCGCCGCCTATGCCGAAGCGGAGCTCAAGGGCCTGGCCGACGTGCTGTTGAGACATCCCCATGTCTGGGTGCTGACCGACGACATGTACGAGCATCTGATCTATGGCGACTTCGTCTTCAAGACCATCGCCGAGGTCGAGCCGAAACTCTATGAGCGCACGCTGACTATGAACGGGGTGTCGAAGGCCTATGCCATGACTGGCTGGCGCATCGGCTATGCGGCAGGCCCGGTGCCGCTGATCAAGGCGATGGACATGATCCAGGGCCAGCAGACCTCCGGCGCCTGCACCATCGCCCAATGGGCGGCGGTCGAAGCGCTGAACGGGCCGCAGGATTTCATCCCGAAGAACAAGGCGATCTTCCAGGGCCGGCGCGATCTCGTCGTCTCGATGCTCAACCAGGCGCGCGGCATCACCTGCCCGTCGCCGGAGGGTGCGTTCTACGTCTATCCCTCCTGTGCCCAGCTGATCGGCAGGAAGACCAAGAGCGGCAAGGTGATCGACGGCGACGAAACCTTCTGCTCGGAACTGCTCGATGCCGAGGGCGTGGCGGTTGTTTTCGGCTCGGCCTTTGGCCTCGGCCCGAACTTCCGCATCTCCTACGCCACGTCGGAGGCATTGCTCGAAGAGGCCTGCACGCGCATCCAGCGTTTCACCGCCTCGCTGATCTGATCGGGCATATTGCTGCCAAAGAAAAACCCGGCGCAAGCCGGGTTTTTCAGCCCAGAACCTTTCAGCCGCCATACTGCTCGTCGTTCACCTTCTCCAGCCAGTCGACATGCACACCCTCGAGCGCTTCCTGCATGGCGATATGCGTCATCGCCGATTTGGGCGCGGCGCCGTGCCAGTGCTTTTCGCCGGCCGCGAAGGAGACGACGTCGCCGGCCCGGATCTCCTGTATCGGCCCGCCCCAGCTTTGCGCGAGGCCGGCGCCGGACGTGACATAGAGCGTCTGGCCGAGCGGATGCGTGTGCCAGTGGGTGCGGGCGCCGGGCTCGAAGCTGACCGTGGTGGCCCTGAGCCGCGCCGGCGCTTCCTTCTCGATGATCGGCGTCTGCAACACCCGGCCGGTGAAGTATTTGTCCGGCGCAATGATCGTCGGCACGCTGCCGCAGGCAATGATCTTCATCGTCGCAAATCCTCGCTCTAGTTCTAATGTGGTGGGCGGTCCGGCAACGGCCGTTCCTTCTGTCTAGACCCTACCACTTTCGTCCGATGCCGGCTGCATGCCCTGCCGGCCGCGGACAAGGCGCGGCCAAAACAGGCCGGTGCGTCCGCGGTAGGCGTTGTAGGCACCGGCCAGCCTTGTCCGCGAAAATTTTCGCTCTTCGTCCAATGCTGCGATCGCGTAGATCGCAACGATGCCGGCGACCGGCACCACCGCCCAGACCGACCAGGTCGCGATACCCCACCCTATCCAGAAGATGATGTAGGACGTGTAGAACGGATGGCGGACGTGGAAATACGGGCCTTCGGTCACCAGGCTGTCGGGAGTTTCGGGGTCGAATGCGAAACGCAGCCGCGCCTTGCGGGAGACCGAGATCGCCCACCAGAACAGCGCCGAGCTTGCCAGCTCGATGGCGAGCCCGCCGATCTTCGCCGTCCCCGGCTGCCGCTCGATCCACAGGAGCGCAAGAAAGAACAGCGCCGTGCCGACGACGACAGCCGAAATGACCATGGCGCCTGGAGACATGGTCGGCGACTGGAAATGCGCGCGCATGGACCAGGCATATTGGCCGAGCGTGGCGATGCTGCTGATCGAGACGAGAAGGTCGAGAGTGGATTCCATCATCAGGGTCCCGGGGTTAGCTGTGGTGGATTCGCTGCATCATACCCGGCAGAAGCCGAGAAATCATTTCTTAACCACCACTCTAAACAACATGGTGACCTCGGCATGCAATGTTGACGTTGAGACAATTCGAAGGTCCAACACGCTATGGCCGTTTCCCATCGCACGATCCGCACACCGCAAGCGGATTTGCGCCTCAGCCAGTCGTCGGGACCCGGCGTCCCGCTTGTCCTGATCCATGGGTCGGGCAGTTCGCGCGCCGTATTCGCCCGTCAGTTCGACAGCCCCTTGGCCGCTGCCCATCGGTTGATTGCCTTCGACCTGCCCGGTCACGGAGAATCGTCGGACGCCCGCGATCCGGCGACGGACTACACCATCGCCGGTCTTGCCCAATCGGCGGCTCAGCTTCTCGATGGCTTGGGGATCGACCGCGCCGTCGTCTTCGGCTGGTCGCTCGGCGGACACGTGGCGATCGAGCTCGCGAGTCTCCACCCGGCGGTCGGCGGACTGATGCTGACCGGCGCACCGCCGGTATCGAAGGGCCCTTTCGGCATGCTGCGCGGCTTCCATGCTCATTGGGATATGCTGCTGGCCTCCAAGAAGACGTATTCCGAACGCGATGCCGAGCGCTTCGAAACGCTCTGCTTCGGCGACACCGCCGACCCGTCGTTCCGCAAAACCATCCTGCGCACCGACGGCCGGCTGCGCGCCGCGGTGACGCGCGGCATGCTCACCGGCAAGGGCGCCGACCAGAGACAGGTGGTCGAGCAAGCCGCGTTTCCGGTCGCCATCGTCAATGGCGAGAACGACCCGTTCGTCCGGCTCGGCTATTTTGAAACGCTCGCCTGCGGCTCGTTGTGGGAGCAGTGCCACATTATTTCCGGTGCCGGGCATTCGCCTTTCTGGGAGCGTGCGGACCTGTTCAATCCGTTGCTCGCGCGCTTTGCCGAGGCGGTCGTGGCGCAGCGCGTGGACGGAACTCCGCTGGCGTCGCGCCAAGCCGGCACCGGCTGAACCCGGCCCCCGAACTTCAACCTCAAATCCCTTGCCCTCCCGGCCTGCCCGTGGGACGATGCCGCTTGGGTAGGTGGCAAATTGAAAAAAGCCTCGCCCGCGACGGCCGACAGGCCGGCCGCCGCTCACAGGGAAACGCCTGAGTGGAGGTCAGCCATGGGTACTCGCGCCGGAGGACGACGCACGGGACCGAAATGCATTGCCATAGTCGGTCCCTTCGCAAGCGGTAAGACGACACTTCTCGAAGCCATACTTGCCCGTACAGGCGCCATTCCCCGCCAGAATCCCGTTTCGTCGGGAAATACCGTTTCCGATCATTCGCCCGAGGCGCGCGCTCATGCCATGAGCGTCGAGGCGACCTTCGCCACCACCGAATTCATGGGCGAGCCGTTCACCTTCGTCGATTGCCCCGGCTCCATCGAATTCTCCTTCGAAGCCGAGCCGGTGCTGGCCGCCTGCGATGTCGCCGTGGTCGTCGCCGAAGCCGACGAGAAGAAGATCCCTGCCCTGCAGCTGATCATCCGCAAGCTCGACGATCTCGGCGTGCCGCGCATCCTGTTCCTGAACAAGGTCGACAAGGCGATATCCGGAGTGCGCGACACGCTGAAGATGCTGCAGCCGGCGAGCTCGGTGCCTCTGCTGCTGCGCCAGATCCCGCTGCGCAAGGACGGCGTCGTTATCGGCTCGATCGACCTCGCTTTGGAGCGGGCCTACATCTATCGCGAATATGCCGAGAGCGAGGTCGCCCAGATCCCGAGCGACGACAAGGCGCGCGAGCTCGAGGCGCGCTTTTCCATGCTGGAGACGCTCGCCGACCATGACGACCAGCTGATGGAGCAATTGCTGGACGAGATCGAACCGCCGAAGGATGCGATCTTCGACGATCTCGCCGCCGACCTGCGCGACGGCACGGTGACGCCGGTGCTGATCGGCACCGCCGAGAAGGGCAATGGCGTGCTGCGCCTGTTGAAGGCGATCCGTCACGACGCACCCAATATAGAGGCGACACGCAAGCGCCTCGGCGCTTCCGATGGCGATGCCACCGCAGTCCAGGTGATGAAGACCATCCACACCCCGCATGGCGGCAAGCTGTCGGTATCGCGCATCCTGTCCGGCCAGGTCGCCGATGCCGCCGAGCTGTTCCTTTCCAGCGGCGAAACGGCAAAGGTCTCCGGCATCTACAAGATGCTCGGCAAGGACCAGTTCAAGCTGAGTTCGGCCAAGGCCGGCGACACGGTCGCGCTCGGCAAGCTGGACGCCGTCAGGACGGGCCAGACGCTGAGCTCGACCAAGGGCGGCATCAAGCCGCTGGCCACGCTGGCACCGCCGCAACCGGTCTTCGCCTTCGCGCTGCGGCCGAAAGAGCGCAAGGACGAGGTGAAGATGTCGGCGGCCATCCAGCGCCTGGCCGAGGAAGATCCCTCGCTCAACCTGCATCACAACCAGGATTCCGCCGAAACCGTGCTGTCCGGGCATGGCGAGATGCATCTGCGCGTCGTGCGCGAGCGGCTGGAAGGCAAGAACCAGATCCCGGTCGAAGGCCATGTGCCGGCCGTGCCCTACCGCGAGACGATCCGCAAAGCGACGCAGCAGCGCGGCCGCCACAAGAAACAATCGGGTGGCCACGGCCAGTTCGGCGACGTGGTGATCGAGATCAAACCGCTGCCGCGCGGTTCAGGCTTCCAGTTCACCGATACGATCACCGGCGGCGTCGTGCCGAAGACCTACATCCAGTCGGTCGAGACCGGCGTGCGCGATTACCTGAAATCCGGCCCGCTCGGCTTCCCGGTCGTCGATGTTGCCGTCAACCTTTCCGACGGCTCCTACCATGCGGTCGATTCCTCCGACATGGCCTTCCAGATGGCGGCGAAGCTGGCGATGAAGGAAGGCATGGCCGCGTGCTCGCCGGTATTGCTTGAGCCGGTGATGAAGGTCGAGATCGTCACGCCGTCCGACGCGACGTCGAAGATCATCGCGCTGATCCCGCAGCGGCGCGGCCAGATCCTCGGCTACGACGCGCGGCCCGGTTGGCCCGGATGGGACGTCGTCGAGGCGACCATGCCGCAAGCCGAGATCGGCGACCTCATCATCGAGCTGCGCTCGGCCACGGCGGGTGTCGCCAGCTACCGGGCCGTCTTCGACCACATGGCCGAACTCACCGGCCGGTTGGCCGACGAAGCGCTGAACGCCAACGGCAAGGCCGCCTGAAACAGCAGCTGGCCGCCAGGGTACAAGGAAACGGCGCCCGGATCATGGGGGCGCCGTTTCATTGCGGACCGTCTTCGTGGGAGGCGAAACGGCAGGTCCGCCGCATGCTTGCCGCCGGTGCTTGGCGGAGGAAGGTTCGGACGCGGTAGCCGCCTGAGCCCGGGTCGTCCGAGTGATGCCCCCATCCCCCGGACGAGCCACACCGCGTCCTATGCTCTGCTTAGTCGATTTGGCGCGCCTGCGGCATGTTACCCGAGGTTACATGTCACTGTTACGCGCCAGTTCCGGCCAATTTTCCGTCGATGCGGCTTGATTTCAGGCAACAAAAAAGCCGGATCAATGAAGACCCGGCTGAGTTTGATTGGAAGTGCCTGTTAAGGCTAACCTCCAGAGGGGAACACTCGAGAGCGCTAATGGGAGGAGAACGCGCTCAGGAGATGATCTATATATCTGCTCTTCATGCCCAAGAAACAAGCATCTATTTTGCAACACACACATGCAAAAAGGCGCCGGCTGTGGTCTAATCCGTCCCGAAGCGCAATAGGACCAGTTGAATCGCCGAAATGCGGCGTGCGGCAAGGCAAAAATCGATCCGTAGCCGCGAAACAGCAGCGATTCTTGCTCGGAAGAGCGAAAAACGCAGGATGACGTGGAATCGGGCAGCACGCGTTTATTTTTGCGGCAGCCTGACCGTGCTGGTGCATGTCGCCCAAAAGCCCGCCCTCGGGCTTGACCCGAGGGTGCAGCGGTTTGGGATAACGACATGCACAAGAATAAAGCCTGGAGCGCGTCGCAAGAGACCGTTCAAGGGTGCGCTTTGGGTAAGGAGACCTCCATGCGGGCCGTTTCGGCGATCGCCGGCAGCGCTCTGTTCCTTGTTGCGGCGCCCGGCGTTGTCGCCGGACTGCTGCCTTGGCTGCTGACCGATCGCTATCGCCTGCCCTGGTCGAGCCTGCCCGGTTTCGTTCCGGTCGGCTGGCTGCTGGTTATCGCCGGCACAGCCGTACTGCTGCACGCCTTCGCCCGGTTTGCCGTGGAGGGTTTGGGCACGCCCGCCCCGGTCGCGCCGACCGAGAGGCTGGTCGTCGGCGGCATCTACCGCCACGTCCGCAACCCGATGTATGTCGCTGTGCTGTCGATCATCCTCGGCCAGGCGCTGCTGTTTTCGAGCTGGACGGTGGCCGCCTATCTAGTCATCGCCGCGGCCGCCATGATCTCCTTCGTCAAGTTGCATGAGGAGCCGACGCTTGCCCGCCGCTACGGCGCCGAATACGAGGCCTACCGTCGCGCCGTGCCCGGCTGGCTGCCCCGCCTGACGCCTTGGCGTGGATGACTCGGGAAATGGAGCGGCGCCGTCTCAGGGTGTGTTGAGATTCAGGTCAGGCCGAGCCGAGAAAGGTGGGTTCCGAGAACCGGAACGGAGCGTACTTTTGGATACGTGAGTACCGGAAGCGGAGGAAGCCGCCGTTCGCAGGCCGGCCTCACCTGAATATCGACATACCCTAGAACGACCAGCTTCGGGCCTTGGCGATGATGAAATCGCGAAAGAC
Source organism: Mesorhizobium sp. M0060 (assembly GCF_040323155.1). Lineage (NCBI taxonomy): Bacteria > Pseudomonadati > Pseudomonadota > Alphaproteobacteria > Hyphomicrobiales > Phyllobacteriaceae > Mesorhizobium > Mesorhizobium sp. M0060. The sequence continues at coordinate 175,565 of NZ_JAMYUP010000003.1, read as the reverse complement.
ATGCAGCTTCGCCTGGTTCTTCATCGCGTCGGGATAGGCGAAATAGGTGTCGAAGGACGGCACTTCGGTCTCGGGCAGCAACTGCACCAGCCCGGAATCCTTGCTGACCACGTAATCGGGCAGCATCGCGATGCCGGCACCGCCCTGCACCGCCCGCTTGATCGACAATATGTCGTTGATCTGCAGCGTCGGCACCCTTTGCCCGCCTTCGAAATCGCCGACCGTCTCCAGCCAGTTCAGTTCCGACAGATGCGCCGGCACCGGCACGCCGAAGGTGACGATGCGATGGGCCTTCAGCTCGGCGATGGAATTCGGCTTGCCGTATTTGTTCACATAGGAGGGCGCCGCGTAGAGATGGAAATGCACGGTGAACAGGCGGCGCTGGATGAGGTCGGGCTGCTGCGGCTGGCGCAGCCGGATGGCACAGTCGGCCTGGCGCATGGTGAGGTCGAGCTCCTCATTGGCCAGGATGAGCTGCAGGCTGATCTCGGGATAGAGCTCGATGAACTCCTGTACGCGCTCGGTCAGCCAGCCGGCGCCGAGGCCGACCGTGGTCGTCACCCTGAGCACGCCGGAGGGCCGGTCCTTGGTTTCGGTCAGCCGCGACTTGATGGTTTCGAGCTTCATCAGCACGTCGTGCGCCGTGCGGAACAGCATCTCACCCTGCTCGGTCAGCACCAGGCCGCGGGCGTGGCGGTTGAACAGCGGCACGCCGACGTCATGCTCGAGAGCGCTGACCTGCCGCGAGATCGCCGATTGCGACAAATGCAGTGTTTCCGCAGCATGGGTGAACGACCCCGCTTCCGCTGCGGCGTGAAACACGCGTAGCTTGTCCCAATCCAACGCCATGATTTCCCCTCGTCCTGTTTTCTGGCGTCCGCCTGTTTTTGGCGTCTGAATGAAAAATCAGGCTTTTGCGCGGCTTTTCTCAGCCGCTTGTTCAACAATCACTCCGCCGCTTCGCGGTGAACCTCGATCCCGGCGAGATATTTTTCCGCCTCGAGCGCGGCCATGCAGCCGAGCCCGGCCGCCGTCACCGCCTGACGGTAGATATCGTCGGTCACGTCGCCGGCGGCGAACACGCCCGGCATGTCGGTGCGGGTCGAATCCGGCGCCGTCCACAGATAACCGTTCGGCTTCTGCTTCAGCTTGCCGGCAAACAGCTCGACCGCCGGCGCATGGCCGATCGCCACGAACACGCCGTCGACCACCAGATGCATCTCCTGGCCGGTCACCACATTGCGCAGCTTCAGCCCTTCGATCGACGGCGGCAGCGGCGCCTTGCCGGGCCGGCCGGTGATCTCATCGACCACCGTGTCCCAGATGACGCGGACATTTTCTTTCTGGAGCAGCCGCTCGCGCAGGATGCGCTCGGCGCGGAAATCGCTGCGCCGGTGAATGACGGTGACGCTCTTGGCCAGGTTGGAAAGATAGAGCGCTTCCTCCACCGCCGAATTGCCGCCGCCGATCACCGCGACATCCTTGCCGCGATAGAAGAAACCGTCGCAGGTGGCGCAGGCCGAGACGCCAAACCCCATGAAGGTGTGTTCGCTCGGGATGCCCAGCCACTTCGCCTGCGCGCCGGTGGCGATGATCAGCGCATCGGCGGTATAGGTCGTGCCGGAATCGCCCTTGGCGCGGAACGGCCGCACGTTCAGGTCGACCTCGGTGATGATGTCGTTGACGATGTCGGTGCCGACATGCTCGGCCTGCTTGAGCATTTCGCTCATCAGCCATGGACCCTGGATCGGGTCGGCGAAGCCCGGATAATTTTCAACGTCGGTGGTGATCATCAGCTGTCCGCCCTGCTGCAGGCCGGCGACCAGCATCGGCTTGAGCATGGCGCGGGCGGCATAGATCGCCGCCGTATAGCCGGCAGGGCCGGAGCCGATGATGAGAACAGGCGCGTGCTTGGTGATCATGAAAAGCCTCTGCGGGGAGCAGCCGTGGATTGCGGCATGAACTCTCGTCGATTGTTGCGCGTAATGTAAGTGTTGCCTGCGATGCCAGCAAGGCAAGTTGCCGTTCGTCCCCGGAAAGCTTTGGCGCGACGGTGGCGGCAAGCAACCCGCGGCAAGACGATGCGAAAATCCTCGATCCACCGGATGGAATGGACAGCAAAGTCGTTTAACTACAAAGTCGCGAAAGATTCTTTCGCGTGACCACGGAAGCTGCCATGCCGATCAAGGCCGATCTCGATGCCATCGACTGGAAGATCCTGCGCGAGCTTCAGCAGGACGGGCGTATGACCAATGTCGAACTGTCGAGCCGCGTCGGCATTTCGGCGCCGCCATGCCTGCGCCGCGTCAGGCGGCTGGAGGAGGCCGGCGTCATCCGCGGCTATCGCGCTCTGCTCAATGCGCCGGCGCTCGGCCTCGACGTCGTCGCCTTCTGCCTGATCGGCCTGCATCATCAGGCCGACGCCGAGCTCAAGACCTTCGCCGAGCGCACCCGCGGCTGGCCGATCGTGCGCGATGCCTGGATGGTGTCGGGCGAGTCCGACTTCCTGCTGCATTGCGTGGCAAGCGACCTCGGTACCTTCCAGACCTTCGTCATCGAGGAACTGGCCTCGGCACCCAATGTCGACACTGTGCGAACCGCGCTGACCATCCGCCGGGTCAAGGACGAAGGCCTGGTGGCGTTTTCGGCTTAAGTGGGTACGATCCCAGGCAAAGCGCCTGAGAAATAAAAAACCCGCCTCGGCGGCGGGTCGTCGGCGCGAATCAGCACCATAGCTAGATTAGTAGCATAGCTGCCGGCACAAAGCAAGAACAAAGTTGCCGGCCTTCATTCCAGCTTGGGTTCCTCGCCCCACGAAAGTGGGGAGAGGTGGCTCGGCAAAGCCGAGACGGAGAGGGGAACCGCGCTCTACGAAAGCCCCTCTCCGGCCGCTTCGCGGCCACCTCTCCCCCGCTTCGCGGTGGGCGAGGAACCCAGGTCTTGAGAAGTCGGCGGGACAGCACCCCCTGCCGGCCATCTGCCCCTGCAAGGGGAACGCGCGATCACCCCGCGTCGCAGAGGCGCGTTTCGACTATTTCGCACAAATGGTGATAAAGGCACAAATGCCCCTGCTGGATGATCGGCGTCGAGGTCGAGGGCACGTTGAGCAGGATGTCCGACAATGGCTTCAGCTTGCCGCCGGTGTCGCCGGTCAGGCTGATCACCGTCATGTCCATCAAGCGCGCCTGCTCTGCGGCGGCGAGGATGCTTGGCGAATTGCCGCTGGTCGAAATGGCGAGCAGCACCGCACCCGCCGAGCCGTGCGCCTCGACCTGGCGCGCAAACACCGTGTCGAAGCCGTAATCATTGCCCCAGGCGGTCAGCACCGCCGCATTGGCCGGCAGCGCGATGACGTTGTAGGCCTTGCGCTCCCTGAGGAAGCGGCCGACCAGCTCGCCGGCGATGTGGATGGCATCGCTGGCCGAGCCGCCATTGCCGGCTATCAGCAGTGCCTTTCCTTGCGAAAGCGCCGCGACCACGGCGCTCACCGCCCGCTCCATCTCACTGGCAAGGTCGCGCTCGATCATCGCCGAAATCGCGGCCGCCGAGCGGACCAGGTATTCGTTCAGTTCGGACATGAAACCCTCAGTTGCCGGCGCGCAATCTGCCGATGGTGCCGGTCGTGCTTTTGCCGGCGACGAGGTCGACCAGCACGACGCGCCCGCCCGCCTTCTGCACCACATCGGCGCCGACCACCTGATCGACCGTATAGTCGGCGCCCTTGACCAGTATGTCGGGGCTCAGCGCTTCGATCAGCGAAAGCGGCGTATCCTCCTCGAAGATGACAACGGCGTCGACCGAGGCTAGCGCGGCCAGCACGCAGGCGCGGTCATGCTGGTCGTTGACCGGGCGCCCCGGCCCTTTCAGCCGGCGCACCGAGGCGTCGCTGTTGAGGCCGAGCACCAGCCGGTCGCATTGGCTGCGCGCCGCATGCAACAGGCTGACATGGCCGGCATGCAGGATGTCGAAACAGCCATTGGTGAAGCCGACGCTCAAGCCCTCGTCCTTCCAGGCCGCCACCAGCCGTGCTGCGGCGGCGGCATCGAGGATCGCATCCTTGTGGGCAACCGGACCATGCGAGCGAAACAGCGCACCGGTGAGTTCCTCAATCGTCAGCCGCGCGGTGCCGCGCTTGCCCACCACCACGCCGCCGGCGGCGTTGGCGATGGACCCGGCCATGACGCGGTCGGCGCCTGCTGCCAGCGACAGTGCGAATGTCGCGATCACCGTGTCGCCGGCGCCCGAAACGTCGAACACTTCGCGCGCTTGCGTGGCGACATGGCGGGCGTCGTCCGGACCGACGACGCTCATGCCCTTTTCGCTGCGCGTCGCGACCACGAAATCCAAACCGTGCGCCGAAATCAGCTGGCGCGCCGCCGCCTCGATCTCGTCGTCGGCGAACACTGCGCGGCCGACCGCCTCGCCGAGCTCCTTGCGGTTGGGCGTGATTGCCGTCGCGCCAGCGTAGCGCGCATAATCGCTGCCTTTCGGATCGACCAGCACCGGCTTGCCCGCCGCGCGGCAGATCGAGATCAGCTCGCCGGCGACGCCGTCGAGCAGCACGCCCTTGCCATAGTCGGACAGGATGACGATGTCGGCCCGCGCCAGCGCTTCGCGGAAGCGCCCGACCAGCATCGCGCGCTCGGCATTGCCCAAAGGCTTGATTTCCTCTTCGTCGAAACGCAGCACCTGCTGGTTGAGCGCGCTGAAGCGGCTTTTGGACGAGGTCATGCGATCGGCATCCTGTGCCAGCCCGCCGATGTCGACGCCAAATTCGCCGAGCATGCGCATGAGGTTTTTGCCGGCCTCGTCAGCGCCGATCACCGAGACCGGTATCGCGGCAGCGCCGAGCGAAACGATATTGGCGACGACATTGCCGGCGCCGCCCATCGCCAGCGTTTCGCCGCGCCCGTGCAGCACGGGGATCGGCGCTTCCGGCGAAATGCGCTCGATCACGCCATTGACGAAACGGTCGAGGATTAAGTCGCCGACCACCAGCACGGTGGCGTTGCCGAACCGCGAGATGGCGCGGTGAAGAGGTTCGGGAGGAGGCAGCTTGATCATGTCAACGCGCGGGAGAGCCGATTTCAGTGACAGGGAGACTCGATTGGCAGGGCCGACCATTCATGGCGATGCCGATATACCGCAATTTCAGCCAACGCAACGGCAGGGCAGCGGCAGATCGCGGCGGCGAGACAGTCCGTCAGCTTTTCTGCAACGCGACATGCACGCCTAGCCCGACGAGCACCGCACCGCCGGCGCGTCGCATCAGGCGCTGCGCCCGGCTCGAGCGCCGCAGCCTGGCGATCACCGCGCCGGCCAGCACCACGCAAACGATGTCGGCCGACGAGAACATCAGGTTGACGATCGTTCCAAGCACGACGAACTGCAGCCAGACCGGAAACGCTGCCGAGGCGTCGATGAATTGCGGCAGGAACGCCATGAAGAAAATCGCCGTCTTGGGATTGAGCACCTCGACGGCAACGCTCTCGAAAAAGGCACGGCGGGCGGATTTCGGCTGAATTCCCGGCAAGACGGCATCGCCTTGCGCCTTGGCGCGAAACAGCGAAACACCGAGCCAGATCAGATAGAGCGCACCCACCAGCTTGACCGCCATGTAAAGCACCGGCACGGCATGGAAAAGCACCGACAGGCCGACAGCGGCGGCGAAGACATGCACATAGCCGCCGAGATGGATGCCGAGCGCCGCCATCAGGCCGGACCAGCGGCCGCGCGCCATGGTTTGCGCGGCGGCATAGAGCATGGCCGGGCCGGGGATATAGGCGAAGATCGCCGTGGTGGCGAAAAAGGCGACAAGCAGTTCGGTTGACGGCATTACCTTGCTCCTGTCGCCGATCGGCCGGCAGGCCGACTGAAACGAGACCTTTGCGGCGCCACTATGGCGCTCACCCGGCCGCCCCGCCACCTCTTTGTCGACAGCCCGGCCCGCCTCCCCTATAAGGCCAGAATCCCACAAGGGCTACAATCGGCACAAGATACCAGAGGCTTTCATGATCATCGTCACGGGCGGCGCCGGCATGATCGGTTCCAACATCGTCGCCGCGCTCAACGCCGACGGTTTCAGCGACATCCTCGTCGTCGACGACCTCACCGACGGCCACAAGATCACCAACCTCGCCGACCTCGAGATCGCCGATTATCTCGACAAGGACGATTTCCTGGCGCGGATGGAGGCCGGGGACCTCGGCCGCATCGAGGCCGTCTTCCACCAGGGCGCCTGCTCGACCACCACCGAATGGAACGGCAAGTTCATGATGGAGGTCAACTACGCCTATTCGAAGCGGCTGCTGCACGCCTGCCTGGCGCTGCGCGTGCCCTTCCTCTATGCCTCCTCGGCTTCCGTCTATGGCGGCGGCGCCGAGTTCCGCGAGGAGCCGGAATGCGAACGGCCGCTCAACGTCTATGCCTATTCGAAAAAGCTGTTCGACGACTATGTCCGCCGCACCGTTTTCGATACCGACCATCCGCCGGTGGCGGGCCTGCGTTATTTCAACGTCTACGGGCCGCGCGAGGCGCATAAGGGCGCCATGGCCTCGGTCGCCTTCCATTTGTTCAACCAGGTCGAACGCGGCGAAAACCCGAAGCTGTTCGGCGCCTATGACGGTTTCGGGCCCGGCGAGCAGAGCCGCGACTTCATCCATGTCGGCGATGTCGCCGACGTCAATCTGTGGCTATGGAAACGCGGCTCGAGCGGCATTTTCAACTGCGGCACCGGCAAGGCCCAGCCGTTCCGCGCCATTGCCGAGACGGTGATCGAGGCGCTCGGTAAGGGCCAGATCGAATTCATCGAGTTTCCCGACCACCTCAAGGGCAGCTACCAGAGCTTTACGCAAGCTGATATGTCCCGCTTGCGCGCAGCCGGTTACAATGGCCAGTTCCGCACAGTGGAAACCGGCGTCAGAGACTATGTCGAATGGCTGAAAGCCCAACGATCCTCGTGATCGGCCCACGCTGGGTGGGCGACATGGTGATGGCGCAGTGCCTGTTCCAGGCGCTGAGGGAGCTTCATCCGGATGCCGCCATCGACGTGCTGGCGCCGGCCTGGGCAGCGCCGCTGGTCAAGCGCATGCCCGAAATCCGCCAGCAGATCGACCTGCCGCTGCAATCCGGCGCGTTCGAATTCCGCGTCCGAAGGCGCTTCGGCCGCCTGCTGCGCGGCCGCTACGACATGGCCTTTGTCCTGCCGGGAAGCTGGAAGTCGGCGCTGATCCCGTTCTTTGCCGGCATTCCACGCCGTGTCGGCCATCTCAAGGAAATGCGCTACGGGCTGCTGACCGACATCGTGCCGTTGCCCGATCGCCTGAAACGGCGCACCGCGCAGGCCTATTTCAGCCTTGCCCGGGGCGGCGCGTTCCAGGCGCCGAAGCTTGCCGTCGATCAAGCCAACCAGGCGGCATTGTTCGGCCGTTTCGGGCTGACGGCGGGGAAATTCGTGGCGCTCATGCCCGGCGCCGAATTCGGCCCGGCCAAGCGCTGGCCGAGCGAACACTATGCCGGGCTCGCCCGCGAGATGATGGCGAAAGGGTTTGGCGTGGCACTGTTCGGATCGAAGAACGACGCTGGGGTGACGGCGGAAATCGCCGCGCTGGCTCCGGGCGCCGTCGATCTTGCCGGCCAGACGCGGCTCGAGGATGCCATCGACCTGATCGCGGCGGCGAGGCTCGCCGTCTCCAACGACAGCGGGCTGATGCATGTCGCCGCCGCCGTCGGCACGCCGGTCGTCGCCGTCTACGGCTCGACCTCGCCGCAGAACACGCCGCCGCTCGCCGAGCGCCGCGAACTGCTCTGGCTCGGCCTGTCCTGTTCGCCCTGCCACAAAAAAATCTGCCCGCTCGGTCATCTCAACTGCCTGAAGACGCTGGAGGTCGAACGCGTCGTGGCGGCGGCGGAGCGGCTGCTGGAAATGCCGGCCGCCGCATGAAAGTGCTGATCGTCAAGACATCGTCCATGGGCGACGTCATCCACACCTTTCCGGCAGTCAAGGATGCGCGCCGCGGCCGACCGGATATCTCCTTCGACTGGTGCGTGGAAGAGGCCTTTGCCGGCATCGTCGCCTTGCATCCAGCCATCCAAACCATCCACAGCGTGGCGATCCGGCGCTGGCGCAGGAAGCTGCTTCAGCCCGGCACATGGCAGGAAGTGATCGGCTTGCGCCGCGCCTTGCGCGATTGTCGCTACGACCTCGTTCTCGATGCGCAAGGCCTGCTGAAATCGGCGCTGGTGGCGCGGCTGGCGGCAGCGCCGATCGCCGGTTTCGACCGTTCGAGCGCCCGCGAGCCTTCGGCGAGCCTGTTTTATGGCCATCGCTACGCCGTGCCGCGCGGCCTGCACGCCATCGAGCGCACGAGACGGCTGTTCGGGCTGGCGCTCGGCTACGAGCCGGATTTTTCCCGGCTTGACTCCGGCATCGCGCCGCCGGCCGCAAGATCGACTTTTGCCGGTGAAAAGACAGCCTTCCTGCTGCACGGCACCAGCCGCGAGGACAAGAAATGGCCGGTCGGTGACTGGATCGAAACCGCTCGCCTGCTGGTGGACAAGGGAATGACGCCGGTCACCACCTGGTCGGACGACCGGGAACAGGCGGTTGCCGAAGCGATCGCCGGCGCCGTTTCGCAAACCGTGGTGGTTCCCAGGTCGCCGCTTGCCGAGATCGTCGCCGTCATCGGCGGCTCGACGCTGGTCATCGGCGCCGACACCGGCCTCACCCATCTCGCCAGCGCTTTCGGCCTGCCGACGGTGGCGGTATTCCTCGCCACCGAGCCCGGCCTGACCGGCCCGCGCGGACCATTCTCATCGACGCTCCTGGCCGCGCCTGGGCGCATCGTCACGCCGGCGGAGGTAGTGGCGGAAGCCGAAAGGTTGCTGGCGCTTCGGGAGACTGGTCCGATCAATGTTGGTAGGGGCTGACCGGCAAGATTAGCGCTGCCCCTCATCTGGCTGCCGCCATCTTCTCCCCGTATGTATAGGGACGGGGAGAAGGACGCCTTCACCGAGGATTTCGCCAATCAGCAACGTTGCAGAAACAGCACCGACGTTGCGGCCAGCCCCTTCTCCCCGTCACTATACGGGGAGAAGTGCCCGGCAGGGCGATGAGGGGCAGCGCTAGCTGATGGAATTAAAGGCGCCCTTAAATGAACTGCACCTGGACGATCTCATACCCGCGCGCGCCGCCCGGTGCGTTGACCTCGATGGCGTCGCCGACTTCCTTGCCGATCAGGGCGCGCGCGATCGGCGACGAAATCGAGATGCGGCCGGACTTCACGTCCGCTTCCTGGTCGCCGACAATCTGGTAGGTCTTTTTCTCCTCGGTATCCTCGTCGACCAGCACCACGGTGGCGCCGAACTTGACCTTGTCGCCGCTGAGCTTGGTGACGTCGATCACCTCGGCTCGCGCGATCAGGTCCTCGAGTTCGTTGACCCGGCCCTCATTGAGGCTCTGTGCCTCTTTTGCCGCGTGATATTCGGCATTTTCGGAGAGGTCGCCATGCGAGCGCGCTTCGGAAATCGCCTCGATGATACGCGGCCGCTCCTGTTGCTGGCGCCAGCGCAGTTCTTCCTTCAATGACGCGAACCCCTCGCCTGTCATCGGGACCTTGTTCATAATGCCTGACCTTTCCTGCCGCCGCCCCCGCAATCGGGAGCGACCTTGTCGATGGTACAAAAAGAAAACGGTCCGGCAGCCTCGGGCTAACGGAACCGTCTCACCACAATTTCGCAAGATATAGCAATCTTCGCGGGTTTTTCACGTCCAAAAAGTCGGTTTTTGAAAAATCATCCACCGATGGCACGGTTGACCCAACGTCAAGCGGCGCTTCCAACATTACCGTGATGCCAAATCCCGGTTGGGGGCCAACATGTGCAGCCCAGCAAAAAACCGGCTGCGATTGCTCACAGCCGGTTATGAGGAGCGTTTCGGGGGTCGAATCAACTCCTCATGAAATGATCGATCTGCTCCGACAGCATGCCGTATTCGCGTGATCCCTTGCCCGCGCGCTTCTCGATCTCGCGGAGCTGTTCCTGGGCGCCGGCAAGATCGCCGATCTGCAGGTGCGCCTCGCCGAGATATTCGCGCACCAGCGTGTAATTCGGGTCGATGCGCAGCGCTTCCTCGTAATAGCCGAGGCCGACGGTGACGCGGCCGGAATGGCGGTGCGAATAGCCGAGATAATTGAGGATGCGCGGATCCTGCTTGTTGGCGGCGAGGCTGAGCACGGCGATCGCCTCGTCATAGCGCCCGGCCATCGCCAGATCGTGACCGGCATCATAGATGCTGTCGTCGTCCAGCATGCCTTGCTTCGGCGAGACGCATTTCTTCTGCTTCTTGTCCCAGACCTCCCCCTTCTTGCACTGGGTCTGGCTGCCGCCATTGCCTCCGCCTCCGCCGCCGCCACCTCCCCCACCCTCACCAGCCGAAAACGCCGGGGCCACAAACAGCGGCAGGGCGGCGATAGCCATGACCTGAATCAGCAGTCGTCTGCGCATCGAAGTCTCCTTTGAACCTGACAATGCAACATTAACGCCGGGCCAAAGCCGTTTCGTCCCGGAAATGTCATCCTATCCTACAAACGCCATCCATCCCAGGAACGCACGGCATCGGAAATCATGCTTCAACGATTAACGCCGACGCGCAAGATGACGTGACGAGCGCTGCAAATCCGCTATCATCCGGCAAACCGAGCACGAAGTAGGGAGAGCGCCGGTGCAGCAACGCCTTGAACGGGAATGGGAGCTTTCGATCGGTCCCGATACCGTGCGCCTGTTCATCCTCAAGGCGAAGGCGCTCAGCGCCGCCGTCAACGAAGACTATGCCGACGGCGCCGAGCACGAGATAGAGCTCGACGGCAACGCGCACGACAACCACCATCATGACGGCCTTGCCGAGGAAAGCTCCGAAAATCTCACCGAGGAAGAACTGCGCGAGCTGATCGACGACCTCAATGTCGACGAAGCGGCCGAGCTGATTGCGCTGGCCTGGGTCGGGCGCGGCGACTATGACGCGACGGAATGGACGGACGCGCTGACCGCCGCCCGCGAGCGCGCCAACAAGCGCACCGCAAAATATCTGCTCGGCATGCCGCTGCTGGCGGACTGGCTCGAGGAGGGCCTTGAAGCGATCGGCGCATGACAGCGCGGTTACCGATTGTGATCGGCAGCGCCCCTCGCCCAAAGCAACTTCCCTGCACGCTGGCCGTTGCGAGCTGATGGCGGCGTTTGGTTTTTCCAGATTGTGCAGACTGATGCTCGCCGTTGCGGCGGCGTCGCTGCTGGCCGGGTCCGTATCGGCCGAGGCGCCCAAACTACCGCAAACTGCACCCGTTCCCGAGTTCAACCAGGAAGCCACCCCGCCATCGCCGGCCGACATCCCGGTCCCCGAACCGCGCCCGGCCGCAGAGGCCGAGCAGCCCCAAATCGAGCAGCCGCAAAACGGGCAGCCGCAAAACGGCCAATCCCAAAACGGCCAGTCCCAAAACGGCCAATCCAAGACCGAGCAGCCTGAGCCGCCGGCGATCGCACCACTACCTCCTGAAAAGCCGGCACAGTCAGTGCCGCTGGCAAGCGCACCGGTCGCGCCACAAAACCCGACCGAAGCCGAGGACAAAAAGGAGGAGAAAAAAATCCTTCCAGATCCTCGATCGGCGGCTATTGCCGATAAAGAAATGCCGGACGAGGAGTTGGCCTGCCGCAGGCGGCTGAAGTCGATGGGCGTCGATTTCGAGGAGCGCAAGCCCGAGCAGGATGCGGCGGTCGGTTGCTCTATCCCCTACCCGATCGTGCTGAAGACGCTCGGCAAATCCATCGCCATCGGCCCCAAAACCGAGCTGAATTGCCAAATGGCCGAGGCCACCGCGCGCTTTGCCGCTGCCGTCATCCAGCCCGCGGCCAAGGCGGAGTTTGGCGAGGATCTCAAATCGATCGGCCAGGCCTCCGCCTTCGTCTGCCGGCCGCGCCACGCCGGCGGCAACCTATCGGAGCACGCCTTCGGCAATGCGCTCGATATCGCCAGCTTCAAGCTTTCGGACGGGAAGGAGATCGATGTCGGCCCGGCGCCGCCGCAGAAGGACGCGAAATTTCTGGACACGGTGCGCAAGGCGGCCTGCGGACCGTTCAAAACCGTGCTTGGCCCTGGCAGCGATGCCGATCATTCGCTGCATCTCCACGTCGACCTCGAACCGCGCCGCAACGGCGGTACGTTTTGCCAGTGACATCGAGCCCGCCGACATCGGGCGCCGCAATTTGGCCGCAGGCGTGAACGGCGCCGCTGATGTTTCCTTTACCCTTGGCGATTAAACTCTGTGCCATCTGGGGACAGGATACCTGCCGATGGCCGGAATATTTCGCGCTGCGCTTGCCGCCGCGCGGCAAACAAGGCGCGCGCGTATGGCCGGCAGGCTTGCCGCCATGCTTGCCATTGCGGGGGTCTCCGCCTGCAATACCAGCAGCGTGCTGTCGCTGCAGCCGGCCGTCGATGTCGGCAGCCAGACCGCTGCCGTCCCGCAAACTTCCGGCCCACAAAGTTCCGGCCCAGAATATTCCGGCATGCAGCGCCTCGTCCCATCCAACCCCTACATGACGGCCGCCTATCCGCGCATGGGCGACCCGATGTCGCCGGCCGAACAGATGCCGGCCACCGAGATCGATTGCCGAAAGGAACTGAAACGCCTCGGTGTCGTCTACACCGACATTGCGCCGATCCATGAAGGCCAGTGCGGCATCGATTATCCCGTCAAGATCTCGGCCATCGGCAGCGTCGAGATGAAGCCGGCCGCGACGCTGACCTGCGACATGGCCGCCACTTTCGCCGGCTGGACCAGGAACGAACTCGTCCCGTCGGCCCGCTGGCGCTATTTTTCAGGCGTCAAGACCATCCACCAGGGCTCGAGCTATTCCTGCCGCAGGATCGCCGGCGAAGGCGTGTTGTCGGAACACGGCAAGGGCAATGCGCTCGACGTGATGAGCATCGAGCTCAACAATGGCGACGACATCGACGTCCGCAAGCCCGGCCTGTTCGCCTTCCGCACTCGCGGCTTCCTCAACAATGTGCGCGCCGACGGCTGCCAATATTTCACCACCGTGCTCGGCCCCGGCTATAATTACGACCACCGCAACCATTTCCATTTCGACATCAAGAACCGCAAGAACGGCTATCGCGCCTGCCGCTGATTGGCAGTCTTTCAGATTGGCCGAAACCATATATCCCTTGGTCATCCTTGGGCGGAGCGTGAGCGAAGCGAAGCGCGCAGACCCGAGAATCCATGCCCGTGACCGGCGAGCGTCGCTGCGGTGCGGAAGCTGGGATTTTTGTGAAGACGACGACAATGGCGGTGAAGCCGTCCTTTGTCCGGATGGCAAAGAACAATAAGGACAATGCCCGTTTTCTGGACCGTTGCGCACTTCGTTCCACCTCATGGCATGGATCCTTGGGTCTCCGCGACGTCGCTTCGCTCCTGCTCCGCCCGAGGATGACGAAGGCGTGGTAAGCTCTAGCCAGATACACTTAGGCGCTAAGTTTTCGCATGAGCAAACGAAGCCTTCGACGACGCGCAACGACCTGGCTGGTGGCATGCTGTGCCGCCTATCTATCGCTCGCCTATTTCGCCGCGCCCGAGTTCTGGACGTTGCGGGACCGCAATTTTCGCAGCCGCCAATTCGAGATGGTGACGCATACGCCGCAAGGCATTCCGGGCGATCCGATCAATGTCGGCCTCGTCGGCACGAAGAAGGAGCTTGTCCATGCTTTTGCCGTCGCCGGCTGGGATACGGCAGACGCAATCACGCTGAAGACCGCGATCGAGATCGGCGAAAGCGTGCTGTTCGGCCGCCCCTATCCCGACGCGCCGGTCAGCCGGCTGTTGTTCGAAGGTCGCGCCCAGGACTTCGCCTTCGAAAAGCCGGTCGGCGACAGCGCCGACCGGCGCCACCACGTCCGCTTCTGGCAGACCGATGCGACCGGCGACGACGGCCGACCGCTTTGGCTGGGCTCGGCCAGCTTCGATCGTGGCGTCGGCCTCAGCCACGATACCGGCGCGATCACCCATCACATCGGCCCCGACATCGACGCCGAGCGCGATGGGTTGATGCGCGACCTCGCCGCCGCCGGCATGCTGATCTCGACCAGCGAGATACCAGGTGTCGGCGCCACAAAGACCGGGCGCAACGGCGAAGGCGATCCCTATTTCACCGACGGCAAGGTCATCCTCGGCATCCTGCTGCAACTGCCGTAGGCGCGCCGTATGACAGCCTTCGTCCCGACGGGGTCAGGGCACGGTGATCACGATCTTGCCGAACGGTCCCGTCTCCAACCGCTCGAATGCCTGCGGCACCTCGTCGAAGCCGAAGACCTTGTCGATCACTGGCTTGATCGCGAGCGTCTCGATCGCCTGGTTCATCCGCTCGAAGGCGCGTCGATGGCCGATCGATATGCCCTGTACGACGATCCGGTTGCGCAGGAACGGAATGATCGGGAAACTGAGTTCCATGCTGCCCAGAAGGCCTATCACCGACATCCGGCCGTCGGCGCCGAGCGCATTGAGCGAGCGCCGCGCATTGTCGCCGCCGACCATTTCCAGCACGTGCCTGACGCCGGTGCCGTCTGTCAACTCGCGGGCGACCTCGTCCCATGCCGGATGGCTGCGATAGTTTATCGCTTGCCAGGCGCCGAGCGCCTTCGCCCGTTCGAGCTTCTCGTCGCTGCTCGAGGTGACGATGGCGCGCAGGCCGAAGGCGGCGGCGAACTGCAGCGCAAATAGCGACACGCCGCCGGTGCCCTGGATGAGAACGGTCTCGCCCGGGATCGGCTTGGCCGCCTCGACCAGCGCGAACCACGCCGTCAGCGCCGCGATCGGCAGCGTCGACGCCTCGACATCGCTGAACGACGGCGGCGCCGCCACGGCGGCATCTTCATGAAAAAGCACATGCTCGGACAGCGTGCCGGGCAGTGACGATCCCAACGTATGCTTGTGCAGCACCGGCGGTGCGCCGCCGTCCGGCCAGTCGGCGATCACCTGGCCGAGCACGCGCTGCCCGACCCGGAAGCGGCTGACTTCGCCGCCGGTGGCCACCACCTCGCCCACCGCGTCCGATGTCGGCACGAACGGAAAGGTGAGGTCCGGCATCAGCACGCCATCGACGATCATCCTGTCCTTGTAGTTCAAAGATACCGCTGTGACGCGTACCAGAAGGTCATGTGGCCCGGGTTGGGGCACCTTTCCCTTAGCCGGCTTCATCCTGGACAGGCCGAAACCGTTCATCTCCCAGGACGTGTTGTTTTCGGTGCTCATTCGGTTCGCGCTCCGCTGTTGATGGCTGCGCCAGATATTTACGCCGTTTCACTATCGAGAAAAGTGCTTCCATGTGGCATGTTCCGCAACAAATTTAGGAACAAAACTCTACAATAGGAGAGCTTCATTGGAATCGGCCAACCTGCAAGGCATCGTCGCATTCGTTCATACGGTGGAGGCCGGCAGCTTCACCGGCGCCGCTGTCCGGCTGCATGTCACCAAATCGGCGGTCGGCAAATCGATCGCGCAGTTGGAACAACGATTGGGCGTTCGCCTGCTCAACCGCACCACCCGCAGCCTGAGCCCGACCAGCGAGGGCTTGAGCTATTACGAAGCCTGCGTCAGGGCGCTGGCCGAGATCGAAGCCGCCCGGTCGCTGTTGGCATCGCGCAAGCAGGTGCCTTCCGGGCGGCTGCGCGTCGACCTGCCTTTGGCCTTCGGCCGGCGATGCGTCGCCCCGCTGCTGTTCGACATTTCCAAAAAATTCCCGGACCTGACGATGGAAATCTCGTTCAACGACCGGCGCGTCGACCTGATCGAGGAAGGCATTGACCTGGCGGTGCGTATGGGCGACCTCGACGACAGCCTTTCCATCGCCGCGCGCCGCATCTATGCCCAGCGCTCGGGCATCGTCGCCGCCCCCGCCTATCTCAATGCACATGGCAGGCCGCGATCGATCGAGGAGATCGCCAGGCACAGCCTCATCGGCTACGGCCGCGACGGCACGGTCCATCCCTGGACCATCAGGCATGCCGACGGCCGTCTCGAAAAGTTCGCGCCCAAGGCGCGGCTGGTGCTCGGTCACGGCGAACCGATGCTCGATGCAGCACTGGCGGCCTGCGGCATCGTCTTTCTGCCGACATGGCTGACGGCCGATAGCGTCAGGCGCGGCGAACTCGAAATGGTTCTGTCGGACTGTCTTGTCGAGAACGCCGTGGTGCATGCCATCTGGCCGGTGACGCGCAACCTCGCGCCGAAAGTCCGCGTCGTCGTCGACACCCTGATCGAGCATTTTTCCGCGCCGCCTTGGGATGTCGGAGATCAGCTCCGCGCGCTATCTTGAAAAATCGCGGCCGTCCTATTTTCGAAAACCGCGCGGCAATGCTATGGACCCGGCATGCTTTATGCTGAAATTGCCATCGTGGTCGTCCTCATCTGCGTGAACGGCCTTCTGTCGATGTCCGAGCTCGCTATCGTCTCGTCGCGGCCGGCCCGGCTCAAAGCGATGATCGACCGCAATGTCAAGGGTGCCGGCCGGGCTCTGGCGCTCGGCGCCAATCCGGGAAAGTTCCTGTCCTCGGTGCAGATCGGCATCACTTTGGTGGGCGTTTTGTCCGGCGCCTTTTCCGGCGCCACGCTCGGCCAGCGGCTGGCTACCTTCCTGGCGTCGGCCGGCGTCCGCGAAAGCCTCGCCGATCCCCTCGGCGTCGGCATCGTCGTCGCTGTCATCACCTATGGCTCGCTGATCATCGGCGAACTGGTGCCCAAGCAGATCGCATTGCGCGACCCCGAACGGGTCGCCGTCAGGGTCGCCCCGGCGATGACAATCCTCGCCAGCGTCTCGGCGCCGCTGGTCTTCCTGCTCGATTTTTCCGGCCGTGCCCTCCTGTGGCTGCTTGGCCAGCGCGGCCAGAGCGAGGAGAAGGTCACCGACGAGGAGATCAAGATGCTGGTCGCCGAAGCCGAGCACCATGGCACCATCGAATCCGACGAACGGCGCATGATCGCGGGCGTCATGCGGCTCGGTGATCGTGCCGTGCGTGCGGTGATGACGCCACGCACCGAGGTCGACTGGATCAATTTGCAATCCGACGAGGCGACCATCAGGAAGCTGTTGATGGAAACCCAGCATTCGCGCCTGCCGGCCGGCGACGGCGGCGTCGACGCCATGATCGGCGTCGTCCAGACCCGCGACGTGCTGGCGGCGATGCTGGGCGGCCGCGCGCTGGACCCGCGCCGGCACGTGCGCGCCGCGCCGATCGTGCATGACCAAGCCGACGCGCTGGACGTGCTTGCGACGCTGAAGGAATCCGACGTGCCGATGGCGCTGGTGCATGACGAATACGGCCATTTCGAAGGCATCGTCACCCCGGCCGACATACTGGAGGCGATCACCGGCGTCTTCCGTTCGGACCTCGACGCCGGCGAAGAGGAAAACGCCGTCAAGCGCGAGGACGGCTCATGGCTGCTCGCCGGCTACATGCAGGCCGACGAGATGGCGGAGGTTCTCGGCATCGACCTGCCCGAGAACCGCGACTACGAAACCGTCGCCGGCTATGTGCTGTCGCATATGCACCATCTGCCGGCGACCGGCGAATGCGTCGACGCGCAAGGCTGGCGCTTCGAGGTGGTCGACCTCGACGGCCGCCGCATCGACAAGCTCATCGCCACCCGCCTGCCCGGCGGCCACCGCGAGGTGGTGCGGTAAGACGCGGTGCGGGGTGGGCTGTTCGAATGTCAGCTCTTGACCCAATTGCGGACGTGGAGCCGTATTTTTCGCGCGGCTGCGACGCAGAAATGCGATTGCCGCCGACCGTACGCCAAGGCCAAGCTTGGCAATTCAATCGATCGCCTCGATGCCTTGCGCCTTCAGGCGTTCGAGATGATCCTTCATCTCCTTCAGCCGCTCGGGGGAGTGGCCCTGCCACTCGGTGACCTCGCCGGTGATCCTGAGCGGCTCGCGGGCGCGATAGGACTGCGTCGGATTGCCGGGGAATTTCTTGTCGGTAAGGTTTGGGTCGTCCATGATCGGGCCGGTTGGCTCGACGATGTAGATCCTTTCCCGTCCGTCACCAGTGGCCAGCTCGGCACCCCAGATGGCCGCATCCAGAGTGCCACTCAGATAGACCCAGGCCGCCTGCTTTCGCGCGCCGTAATTGGAACTGTAGCCGGCTTCGATCAGGTCTCCCGGTTTAAGGTCGGCCCGGGTGCCGTGGTAGAATTGGCGCGGGTTGTCGGAGGCTGTCATCGGCTCGCTACTCATCCTCGTTGTCTCAAGCGTCATGGTGTCGTGGTGCGCACTATTTCATGCACGTCACCGAATCAAGCGTCTGGCCGTGCGGTTATCGGACGTCCGCTCTCAGCGCTCCTGACACCCATTCCAGTCATCCCGCCCAATGCACGCTATCGGTCGGCTGCCGGTGCGGCTATTATCGGCGCTCTGCATGTCACCACGGTGGAAAAATGGATCTGCAAACCTTCAGGGATTCGATTGCAAAACCACAGCCACCAGCCGGCTTGAGCCCTGCCCTGCAGGCGCTGTGGTGGGATGCAAAGGGCGATTGGGCTAAGGCGCACGAATGCGCGCAGCAGCGCGACGATACGGCGGGCATGCACGTGCATGCCTACCTCCATCGCAAGGAAGGCGACCAGTCGAATGCGGAATATTGGTATCGCCGCAGCAACGCCGCGCCGTCGACCTCAACGCTTGACGAGGAATGGGAAGAGTTGGCGCGTGCACTTCTTGGGCAAAGCTGACGCGGCTCGGTCCCTCGCAAAATAGCCGGTCCTGCATCCACTCGCCGGGGTTCAGTTGGCGCCCTGTGGCTTGTCCCTGTCGTTCCATTCCGCATTGCGCGCTCGCGCTTCTTCGGCGATCAGCTTGAACTCCCGCATCTTCGCACCCTCGATGGCGAATGCGCGGCTTGGCAGGACGCCGGGGTCCTCCTGACTGTTCTGAAACTGAAAACGGGCCTCCAGTTCGGCCCATATCCGCTCGGGTGGCGTGTCCAGGCGGGCAAGTAGCGCGATGACCAGCGCCAAAGTCTCGCGCTGGGCATTCAGCCGCCCTTCGATCTCTTCATTAGGCAATTCGGACATGCGGATCGCTTCCAATTTCTGGCTCAACGGCAAAATCGCGCCCTTGTTCCGGAATTCAGCGCCGGCATGGCGTCAGCGGCGAGCAGCAGATGCTCGCGATTCTCATAGCGCAAGCGCGCCGATCTTTCTCCTCGGCCCATATTGACACCTAATACACGACGCGTCATATAATGACACGTCATCTAATGGAGAATGAAAATGAAGGTACATGCCATCCGGACCGGATCGGTCCGCATCAAGACGGCCCAGATCGAGGGACGCGGCCATGGGCTTGCCAGCATCTTTGCCGACAGGAACTGGTCCGACTGGCTGCCGACCTTCGCCTGGGCCATCGAGCACGACGAGGGCGTCATCGTTGTCGACACTGGACAGGCGGCACATCTGCTGAACGGGCACGGACGCTCGCTGCATCCGTTTTTTCGCTGGGAAGTACGCTACCGTATCGAGCCGGAAGAGGAGATCGGGCCGCAGCTGCGCAGCCTGGGCATGGGACCGCGCGACGTCAAGTGGGTGGTGCTCACGCATCTGCACATGGACCATGACGCGGGTCTCGTGCACTTTCCACATAGCGAGATACTCGCCGCCCCCAGTGAGATCGACACGGCGTCGGGTTTCATGGGAATGCTCCGCGGCTACCTGCCGCAACGCTGGCCCGACTGGTTCAACCCCACACGGCTCGAGCTCGACGATGGACCATTCGGTCCATTTGCGGCGAGCAAGCGCTTGACCATCGCGGGCGACGTCATAGCGATCGCTACCCCTGGTCACACTGCCGGTCATCTTTCGGTGCTGGTGGAGGACGGCGACGCGACGCTCTTTCTCGCAGGCGACACGTCGTACAACCAGGCACTGATGCTTGCCGGCAAGGTGGACGGGGTGGGACCCGATACCAAGGTTGCCGCTGCAACCCTGAGAGCCGTCCGGCACCTCGCTGAGCAGCGGCCGACGATCTATCTGCCAACCCATGATCCGGAGGGCGCCGTGCGGCTGGCGACGCGTCAGCTGGTGACCGCTCCGTTCGAACTGGGAGCGGCGGCATGAACCCGGAAGAGGAGCTGCGATTCCTGATTCTCGGTGCCCAGCGCGAAGGCAACAGGCTGCTTACCGACTTGCTCTCCCCGCTTGGCGTCACCCCTTCCCAGGCTGAAGTCATCAGCTGCCTGAAGGCCGGCGAACCAATGTCGCTCAACGCTGTTGGCAAGCTGCTGGTCTGCGAGACCGGCAGTCCCAGCCGGCTGGTAAGCACGCTGGTCGAGCGGGCGCTCGTCGTCAGGCGGGAAAACGCCGAGGATCGTCGGCAGGTGGAGCTGGAGCTGACACAGGAGGGGCACCGGCTCGCCGCCGAAATCCGGCAGGTCGAATCCCGGCTTTATGGATGGCTGGGCCAGCGGCTCACCCTGGACGAGATCACAACCGCCGTCGGGCTGCTGCGAACTCTGGTCGCGGGAACAGCTGCCGGCAACGCAATCGCCCGGCGCAATGGGCCATCATCCGATCTCCCGAAGGAGTAAGTCACAAATGTTCGACACATCAATCGAGATCGACAGGCCTGCCCAGATCGTCTTCCGCCATATCGAGGATATCGAAGCCGCTCCGGCCTGGTACTCGGCGGTACAGTCGGTGACCAAGCTCACGGCCGGCCCGGTCGGTCGCGGCAGCCGCTATCGCTTCAGCCGCGACCTTGCCGGGCAGGTCCTCGAAAATATCGTGGAGGTCACGGAGTTCGACGCCGATGCACTGCTGACTTTATCAAGCTTGGACGGGCCGACACCATTTACCTATCGCTTTCGGCTGGTGCCGACGGGAAACAGAACGCATCTCCATCTTGAGGGTTCGATCAGCGGAAAGGGGGCTTCCCGGGCCGATGGCACTTCTCGCGCCGCTTGCGTCCAGCTTCTTCGAACGCGGCATGCGAACGAATCTTGAAAGCCTGAAACGAATTATAGAGACGCCGGCATCTCGAGCGGAGATCATGAAACCTTCTGATTTTTAAGCCGTTATCGCCGGATGTCCGAGGCTAAATTCAAGCCGAAATTGATCGACGGCGCCAAATCGCGCGATACTGAAAAGTCGCGCCAGGAGAAGCAATCGACTGTCGAAGTCGCGTCTGAGGTCGTCGGCGAGGCCGCGCCGCCGCCGGATTTCATCGAACCCGATCCTGAGCTGACACCTGAAGAGGCCGAGCAGGCGCGCAAGAGATACCTGCTGAAGCGTTTCTGGATCAGCGCGCGCGGTTACTGGGGCAGCAGTGGCGATAGGCTCGCTTGGCCGTGCACGATCGGGCTGTTGGTCCTGATCGTCACCAATGTCGGCTTCCAGTACGGGATCAATGTCTGGAACCGCGCGATTTTCGACGCCATTGAGCAACGCAATGCCCATACCGTATATTGGCTGAGCGGCGTATTCCTGCCACTCGTGCTCGGAAGCGCAAGCCTTGTGGTGGCACAAGTCTTCTTTCGTATGACGATACAGCGCCGCTGGCGTTCCTGGCTCACCACCGCGGTCATCGCGCGTTGGCTCGCAAGCGGCCGCTACTATCAGCTGAACCTCGTCGGCGGCGACCACAGCAACCCCGAAGCCCGCATCGCGGAGGATTTGCGGATTGCCACCGAATCGCCCGTCGATTTCATCGCCGGTGTCATCGTCGCATTTCTGTCGGCCTCGACCTTCATCGTGGTGCTCTGGACGATCGGCGGGGCCCTGACCCTGACGATTGCAGGTTCGACCGTCACCATTCCCGGCTTCCTGGTCATCACCGCAGTGCTGTATGCCGCGATCACGTCCACCTCGATGGCGGTCATTGGCCGCCATTTCGTCCACCTCTCCGAGGAAAAAAATCAGGCGGAAGCCGAGTTCCGCTACACGCTGACGCGGGTGCGGGAAAACGGCGAGAGTATCGCATTGCTCGGCGGCGAGGAGGAGGAGCGTAGCGGCATCGACAAGACATTCGCCCATGTGCTCAGGCAATGGGCGCTCCTTGCAGGCCAGCACATGCGCACAGCGCTGGTGTCGCAGGGGTCGAGCCTGTTTGCGCCAGTCGTGCCGGTTTTGCTTTGCGCCCCAAAGTTTCTCGAAGGCAGCATGACACTTGGACAGGTAATGCAGGCTGCCTCTGCCTTTGCCATCGTGCAGGGCGCGTTCGGATGGCTGGTCGACAACTACCCCCGTCTCGCTGATTGGAACGCCTGCGCACGGCGCATCGCCTCGCTGATGATGTCGCTCGACGGGCTTGAGCGTGCGGAACAGAGCAACACCCTTGGACGCATAAAGCGCGGCGAAACAGAAGGCGATGCGATGCTCGGCCTGAACAATCTCTCCGTGTCGCTCGACGACGGCACCGCCGTGGTCAAAGAAACCGAGGTCGTGATCGATCCAGCCGAGCGGGTGCTCGTTGCTGGCGAATCCGGCTCAGGCAAGAGCACGCTGGTGCGGGCCGTCGCAGGTCTGTGGCCGTGGGGTAGCGGCAGCGTCAACATCCACGCCAACCGACGGTTGTTCATGTTGCCGCAACGGCCTTACATACCCACCGGGACCCTTCGCCGCGCAGTCGCCTATCCAGGCGCCGCCGACAACTGGACGCTGGATATGATCAAGGCTGCCCTCGACAAGGTGGGACTCGGCTATCTCAACGATAAGATCGAGGTCGACGCGCCATGGGACCAGACCTTGTCGGGTGGCGAAAAGCAGCGGCTCGCCTTCGCGCGTCTTCTGCTGCACAGCCCCGATATCATAGTGCTGGATGAAGCAACCTCAGCACTCGATGAAAAGAGCCAGGAGACGATGATGGAGATGATCATTCGCGAATTGCCAAAGGTCACCATCATCAGCGTAGCGCATCGCGCCGAGCTGGAAGCCTTCCATAGCCGCAAGATCACATTGGAGCGGCGCGAGGGCGGCGCAAAACTTGTCAGCGATATCGATCTCGTCCGGCGCAAGGGCAGACGGAACTTGCTTGTGCGCCTTCTGAGGCACCGCCGCTCCCAACTGAAAGGCAGCACGACCTTGAGCAAAGCGGCGCTGCCCCAGACAAAAAAGTGAAGTCCGCCGGTCGAGGCCCCGGCGGACCGTCGCCCGTTCGAGTCACTGCCCGCGTCTGGTCTTAAAAGCACCAGCCGTGATACCTTGCTACCGTTCAGGTGTTGCTGTCGGAACGTCAGATGGCACAAGCGCATTCCATGTTCTGGTGCAAAGCCGAGGCTGGCTGTGAAACGGCCCGAGGGTGGGAAAATGGCCGGATCGGCTTCAAAAGCCCGGGTTAACTTCAAAAGCCAGGTTGATTTCAAAAGCAAAGGGACCAGCAATGACAATCGCCAAGAACACGATCTGCCTTTGGTACGACAAGGACGCCGAGGCTGCAGCCCGCTTCTATGCCGAGACCTTTCCTGACAGCTCGGTGAATGCCGTCCACCGCGCCCCCAGCGACTATCCGTCCGGCAAGGCGGGCGACGTGCTGACGGTCGATTTCACGGTCGCCGGCATCCCCTGTCTCGGCCTCAATGGCGGGCCGGCGTTCAAACACAACGAAGCCTTCTCCTTCCAGATCGCCACCGACGATCAGCAGGAGACCGACCGCTACTGGAACGCCATCGTCGGCAATGGCGGCCAGGAAAGTGCGTGCGGTTGGTGCAAGGACAAATGGGGCATCTCCTGGCAAATCACGCCGCGCGTGCTGACGGAGGCAATGGCCGCCGGCGGCGATGAAGCAAAGCGCGCGTTCGAGGCGATGATGGAGATGAAGAAAATCGACGTCGCAGCGATCGAGGCGGCGCGGCGCGGCTAACACTCTTGCGGTGACCCGAGGCGGAAGCCGGTGCATCGCCCGGCTGAGGAGGTCATCGATAAAATCAGAGCGGCGCCAGGAACGCCGCCGAGCCAGACAGGCGTGCGAAGGTGTTGAACTGCGCTGAGTTTTACGACGCCGAACTGCGACGGCACAACGAGGTCTTCAGGGCTGCCGTCAAGGCGGGAACGCATGCTGGCCCGCGCGGATGTGGATGTTGATGCGGCGCTGCGGCGGTTGCGCGATCTGTTGGATGCGCACTTGACCGCGGACGGTGTGCTTTTTGACTCGCGTGCCTGGATCATCACCGCATTTCGGGCGAGCAGATTGTAACCGCTCGGTTTGGCGGACATTGACCGGTAGGCGATCCTGTCCCCTCGGCTCGGCCTTCCCGTCAGTCCATTTGCGGCGTGACTTCTGAAAGCAGCCAATCCCGAAAAGCCCTGACTTTGCGCTGACGGATCGCCTCCGGCGGGTAGACGAGATAGAAGCTGGAGGGGGATTTCAGGGCGTGCCGAAGGGGCGGACAAGTCGCCGGGCGGCGAGGTCGGCTGCAACGAGCATGGTTCGGCCGAGCACTACCCCTTCGCCTTGTGCTGCCGACTCCATGGCAAAGGTGGCAGAGTCAAAGGTAATCCCGCTCTGTGGGTCCACGCCCTCGACCCCGGCGCTCGCCAGCCAGGTCGCCCAGTCGATCGGAAAGCTGTCACGGATCAGCGTGTGATGTTTGAGATCCTGAGGGGTGCGGAGCGGATGAGGGCCGGCGGCTCCATGACATTCACGTCGGGTATCAACAAGGACAAGCCGGCGATTCCGGGAGACTCAGTCGTCTCCGCGATTGCCGGCTCGTTCAGCTTTTTCGCCCGGGCCCTGGCGCTCGAACTGGGTCCGACGCGCGTCAATGTCGTGTCACCCGGATGGGTCGACACACCGATGTGGGATGTCGTTGGAGAAGCCAAATCCGGCTTCTTTGCCGACATGGCTGCCCCGGTTGCCCTCGAGAAAAATTCCGACCGCTGCGGATGTCGCCGCCGCCTACCTCTACCTCATGGAAAGCGACTTCACGACCGGCGAGACAATCCGCCTCGATGGCGGCCATAACCTGATCTAGCCGCCATTTGCACGCCGCCTGAATGGGTAGAGCCGGTATGACTGCTAGACCGGCGCACTCCTGCCGAAGGCGACGAACGCCGGCGGATCATGCCGGCGTAGCCCAATCGGGGTTTACATCGGCAGCCAGGTCCCTAGTTTTAGCGTTTCGCGCCGCGCACCCGAGTGCGTGGATGATCGAGGACGGGACCGTGAGCTCTGGCCGGCCCCTCAAAACCTTTCAAAGGATGACTACCATGACACAGGCCAAGAATGGCGACACCGTGCGCATCAATTACAATGGACGCCTGGCAGACGGCACCCAATTCGATTCTTCCGGCAACGAACCGCTGCAATTCACGCTGGGTGAAGGACAAGTGATCCCCGGTCTTGAAACCCATGTCGAGGGCATGGAGGTGGGCGCGAAAAGCACCGTCACTGTTCCCGCCGACGCCGCCTATGGCCCCCACCGCCCCGAAGCGGTCATGACCATCGACCGCGCCCGCGTGCCAGACAACATCAACGTTGATATCGGCACTCGATTGCAGGTCAGAACCTCAGAAGGGCGCCCCATGCCGGTAACGGTCGTCGGCGTGGACGACGCCAGCGTCAAGCTCGACGGCAATCATCCGTTGGCCGGACGGGATCTGGTGTTCGACGTTGAACTGGTCGAGATCGTTCAGGCGGCGTAGGGCTGGGCCAAGGCCGTGTTGGCTATGATTTCGGGTGACGCACCTCCGCCGGAGATTTCGGCGGTGCGTCACCTGCCGGAGGGAAAGACCGCGAGCAGCGCGGCTACTTTGAGCGGCGATTGTGGAAATCGTGTAGCTTGCAGCAATCATAGAGATATTCGGCGTCTGTTTCGAAATTTCTACTTCGGCGTCGCAGTTTCGAGAACTGTGCCTTGCCTCGCTTGACATGGACTTCTAGCGACCGCAAAGTCTCGTGATGCGGGCGATTGGTTGGAATAGAATTGCGCGTGTCGGGGCAATCGTGCTGATGATTGGCACAAATGTTCCTGCGCCGGCGCGTTCCGACTCGCTCCTTCTCACAAGCCCGTCCCAGCCAGCCAATGTCGGCGATGCGATGCTGGCGGCTGCCAATTATCATGATTCCGGCGACTATGATCGCGACCTTGCCGCAGTGGCGAAGCAGGCAGGTGATTGGGTCGTCAAGCGCGCAATGGAGGTGCCTCGCCCCGCACTGGTGCTCGATATCGACGAGACGGCTTTGGCCAACTGGGAAGTGATCACACGTGACAACTTCGGCCGCCCGATCGGCGGCGCCTGCGACATCGCAATCGACGGTCCCTGTGGCTGGGCCGCCTGGGATCAGCTTGCGAAGGATCCGGCTATCGACCCTGTGCTGGAGGTCTTCCGGCAGGCGCGAGCGGTGAAAGTCGCAGTATTCTTTATCACCGGACGTCCGGAGGATCAGCGTCAGGCAACCGAACAGAACCTGCAGTCGGCGGGCTATGCCGGCTATGAGCAACTCTACATGGTCCAGCCTGGAGCCAAATATGGTTCCGCCGCAGATTTCAAGTCACCCATAAGAGCCGAAATCGAAAAGGCCGGCTACACGATAATTGCCAATGTCGGTGACCAGCCATCCGACCTGTTCGGAGGGCATGCCGAGAAGCTGTTCCTGCTGCCGAATCCGTTCTACAGGGTTCGCTGACGGTCTGTACGGCACAAGCCCCGGACCCTGGGCTCCTTGCCGAGCACCGTGTCTGCGCTGCCAACGAATGCATCGTAACGTCGCAGCATCACGGCGAGAGTGCCGCGCAAAACGGTCAGAATCGACGATCGGCGTGTGGACGGCTCTAGCCGATCACGACACTAAGCTATCAAGACGACCTTGCCGGTCGCGCCGCGCTCCTCCAGCAGGCGATGCGCCTGGCTGGCCTGGTCGAGCGGGAAGCTGCCGCCTTTGGTCATCACGAGCTCACCACCGGCGGCCAGATCGAAAAGCTCCGAAAGGCTGGCTCTCAGCACATCGGCAGACAGCAGCGGCAGCAGCGCAAAACCTCTCAGCGACTGGTTGCGGCCGATCATCGTCTCCATCTCCGGGGCGCCGAGCGCGTATCTACCAAGTGCTGCAAACACCACCTCTCCGCACGGCGCCAGAGCCTCCAGCGCGGCCGCCGTCAGCGGGCCGCCGACAATGTCGTAGACGATGTCGACGCCGGCGCCGCCTGCCGCTTCCCGGACGCGCCCCGGCCAATCCGCGTTGCTGTAGTCGACGGCAGCGTCGGCTCCCAGCGACAAAGCAAGCTCGAGCTTGGCCTTGCTGCCGGCAGCCGCGAAGACGAGGCCTGCGCCCTGGCGCCTCGCAAGCTGGACAAGCAGGGAGCCGACGCCGCCCGCGGCAGCCGCGACCAGCACCGATTTGGCGCTGGGCGGGCTTTGCCGCGATAGATGCAATGCCGTCAGCCCTTGCACCATCAATGCCGTCGCATCTTCGAACGACAGAGCATCGGGCAACGGCACGGCCAGGCTTGCGTCGATCGTCACATAATCGGCATAGCCGCCAAACGGGCGGCTTGAGGCAAACAACGGCGCCGCGACGCGCGCGCCGAGCAAGGAAGCATCCACCCCTTGCCCGAGCGCCTCCACGATCCCGGTAGCCTCGACGCCAAGGAACATCGGCAATTGCGGCGTCACGGCATAGCGATCCGCGCGCATCAGCACTTCGAAGAAATTCACCCCCGCCGCATGAACGCGGACCAGGACCTCGCCGGCTTGCGGCCCAGGCTTCGGCACCTCGACTATTTCGAGAACGTCGGGCCCGCCGAAACGGCTTAGTTGAATGGCTCTCATCGCACGCACCGATCGCTATTGGCATCGGCCGCTGTTTGCCACTATCTGCCTGGCTTCGACTACACACCGATTTGTGCGCTGCTGACCGGGAGGTGACCATGCCCAAGCTGATCAAGAGACTGCCGATGCTGCCGGCGGAGCGCGCGCTCAAAGTGATTTCGGGCCGCTGGAAGGCGGTCATCCTCTACCATCTCTTCGACAGGCCCCGGCGGCTGTCGGCGCTGCAGGCGCTGATGCCCGATATCACCCAGAAAGTGCTGATCCAGCAGCTTCGCGAAATGGAAGAGCACGGCCTCGTCCGCCGCGAAATCTTTGCCGAGATCCCGTCGCGCGTCGAATATTCGGCGACGCGGCTCGGCGTCAGCCTCGAGCCTATCCTGTTGGCACTTTGCGAATGGGGCCAGCACCACGCCGACGAGCTGAATGAGATGGACCGCCTTGCCGATTGCATCATCAGGCCACGGCAAGCGCAGGGCGCACATGCCGTGTGAACAAAAAGGGCGGCGCATGCGCCGCCCTAATGCTTGGGAGAATTAATCCTTGGGAGGACTGTTCGAACCTGCTCTCAGGCCGCCTTGACTTCCTCGGCGACGGCATCGGCCTGACGCGCCGCTTTCAGCACCCTGGCCCACCATGCAATGTCGTTGACCAGCGCGGTTGCCGCCTGGTTCAGGTGCTCGAAATCGTCGAGCTTCTTGTCACCTTGCTTGACGGCAAGGAAATCGCCCCAGGCGATGTGGACGGCGGACTTGACCGGCGCCATCTGCAATTCGACCGCATGCAGCCTCAGCTGCTCGACCGCACGCGCGCCACCGACGCTGCCATAGCCGACGAAGCCGGCCGGCTTCTTGTTCCACTCGTTGGCGGCGTAGTCGATGGCGTTCTTCAGCACGGCCGTCGGGCCATGATTGTATTCGGCGGCGGTGAAGATGAAGCCGTCGAATCCGGCGACCTTCTTTTGCCAGCGCTGCGCCACTTCGTTCTGCGACGGCGCCCAGGCGGAGGATGCAACCTCATCGAAGAACGGCAGCGGGAAGTCGCGCAGATCGACGACTTCGACGTCGATGTCGGCATGCGACCTGGCGATCTTGGCAATCCATTGGGTCGGGACGTCGGCAAAGCGCGCCGCGCGGGTTGAACCAATGATGATGGCGATTTTGGGTTTTGACATAGAGGGCTCTCCTTGCAGGGAATACTGGTATCATTTAGATACCTGAGCTATATGAGTAACTGGTCGCTCAATGTGCAAGGAGGCACTTTTTTGTTACCAAGGCACCCGCACCGCACCGAGGATTGCCGCGCCGTCTCGGAAATCCTGCAGCGCGTCGGCGATAAATGGACGGTGCTCGTCGTCGGCAAGCTCGGTAACGGACCGTTCCGTTTCAATGAACTGCGCAGCGCCGTCGGCGGCATTTCACAGAAGATGCTGACCACCACTTTGCGCGGGCTCGAGCGCGACGGCTTCGTCACGCGCACGGTGTTCCCGACCATCCCGCCGCGTGTCGATTACGAATTGACCGATCTTGGCTACGAGCTTCTGGTGCCGGTCGGTGCGCTCGGCGAATGGGCGCGCAAGAACACCGAGCGCGTCAAGGTCGCGCGCGAAAAATTCGACGCCATGCATAGCTGAACCCTTGCGCTGCAAGGGGTTCAGCTTGTCGGGACCTTCCGGATGAGCGCTACTTCTTCAGTTGCATCTTGCCCTTCGGCAGCTTCTCGATCTGGTTCAATTTCGGGTTGGGGTTGACCACCCTGCCGCCGACCGTGCAGGTCGTGGTCGTCTCTGTGCGGCAATTGCTCACAGTCGTGCCGCTGGTGTCGCACTTCGTCGCCTTGCAGATCTCGCACTTGGCCGCTTGCCCGTTGATGGTGCGGTTTTCCGACGTGCAGGTGGCGCCTGGATCGCCTTTTTTGACCTCGGCAAAAGCGCTTGCGGACGACAGGCAGAGCAAGGCTGCAAAGGCACCCGCCAGGGCAGCGTTCAGCATGTGTTGACGCATTGTCTTTCCTCCCAAGATCCCGTCGGTCGCGCTGCAGGCGCGCATGCGGGAACCCGTTAGCCAAAGACCACGCGGGATCGCTGTCCGCATCCCCCGCGCGGGAGAGACGGCTGTTTAAATCCGTCTTCTGGAATCAGGCCGGGTCAGCCTTCGGCCGGAACAGCCTTCGGCTTGCCTTCGCCGTCCAGCGCCACCATGACGAAGTCGGCATGGGTGACCTTCTCCATCAGGTCGGAGAGATAGCGCTGCGCCCAGGCCTCGACCTTGAGCGTCATCGAGGTGCGGCCGACGCGTTCGACATGCGTATAGATGCATAGCGTGTCGCCGATCTTCATCGGCTTGGCGAAGGACATTTCCTTCACCGCCGCCGTCACCACGCGGCCCTTGGCGCGCTCGGCGGCGCGGATGCCGCAGGCGAGATCCATCTGCGCCATCACCCAGCCGCCAAAAATGTCGCCTGCCGCATTGGCGTCGGAAGGCATGGCCAGCGTCCTGAGCGTCAGATCGCCGATCGGCCGCCCGTCCGCATAATGCACCATGCTGAAAAACCTTTGCGATCGATTGTCCCGATCCGTATCGGCGGGACGATGATACGTCAACGCGCTCTCCGCACCTGGGTTGCCGGTATGGTGCGCGGCGCACGTACTAACGATAGAGTGCGTAATCGATGGACTTCTCACTTGCTTCTAGGGCGATACACCCCGCCATCACGTGCGAAAGGCTCTATATCTCGACAATCAGGAGCGGCTTTAACGGCGGCCATCCTTGCTAATAGGTATGGGACTCGAAACTCGTCCCTATTACTTTTTTGGATCTTATCCACGGCGTTCGAACTGACATAGTAATCGGGACAGGTGATGAAACCTTGGAGATACCCACCCCATGCCGTCGCCGCTGCGTAGATTTGGTACTGTGAACTGCCACGCGGCGCCGCATTGAGTAGGCTTAGCATCTCGTCGCGGGGATTCGGAGTTCCAATATCGAAATTTAGAATTTCATAGCTAAGGTCATCACACTCTGTTCCGGGTATCCCGCCGCCTTTGGCGCTCCAAGTGGTTTGTGCGTCGGAGTAGTGCTTTTGTACCAGCGCGAGGTCTGAAGGACTAAGGCTCCAAGTCAGCTTCTTGTAGTAATTTTCGAATGCCTTCATGTCTATCAGCGGAACCAAGTCGCACTTGTCGTCAAATTCTTTGTGTCTCGTCAGCGCGTTCATCATGCGGCCGAGTATGTCGGCGCGAGCCAATGAATCTTGGCTGGCCACGTTGTGATAGACCTCCTCCGCCAAAACGGTCGACGACGCGAGAGATGCGAGAAGCGGCAATAAAAAGATGAGGCGCATTTGAGACTCTTCACGTGAGCGTCGCCGATTTTGTCAGATGCAGCAGACCCTAACGAAGGACTGAGATAACAACAATATAGGAATTACGGTTCTACCTACGGATAGACTGAACGGCCTCGAAGAATTCACTCGATGCCGAGCCCTTGCTTTGCGTGCCGGATAGGTGTCCGACGTTCGAGCGCTCGGCGCAACGTCGGCGCCTCTTGCTCGATATAATCCCACAGACGGTTCGAGATCGGCCCGTGCGGCCGGTCGCGGCGGCGCGCCACCACCAACTCCTCAGTACGGCCTGGCAGATGACGACCGGCAATGGATTGCAGGCGTCCGTCGCGCAGTTCTTCCTCGATCAGGAAACGGGGCATGTGGCCCCACCCGAGGCCCTGCAGGATAATTTCCTTCTTCATGCCCTGATCGGCCACCATGCATTGAGGCGCACCCTCGATCATGAAGTAGTCTTGTTGCGGTGAATGGCGGGCCGTGTCGCGCATGACACATTGGGTGAGCGCGTGCATCTGATCCGGTGTGATTGGGTGCTTGATGCGCTCCGGCAGAAAGCCCAACGCCACTACGGGAAGGAATGGCACCTTGCACAGATCGATCCATTCCACCCGCGGGTCGCTCCTGTCGATCCAGTGCAGAATCAAATCGGCTTCGTCATCGAAGAGGCGCTCCCATGGGCCGCCCACCGCCTCGAAATGCAGATGCAGGCGTGTGCCCGGACACTGGGCGAAGAATCGTCCGAGCATGCCCAGTGCCTGCGGGCGCGGGCACAGGTCGCCGACCACCACATGGATCTCGCTTTCTTCGCCCATTGACAGCTGAGCAGCATGAAGCCGCAAGCCCTCGAGCTCGCGCAGCAGCGATTGTGCCCTGCGATGGAACGACAGCCCTGCCTCGGTGGGGCGCACGCGATAGCCGCCGCGATCCAAAAGGACGAGGTCGAGCTGCCGCTCCAGCTTTGCAACGGCTGCGAACACCGCCGGGTGCGAGCGATGCAGCATGGCCGCCGCAGGCTGAAAGCCGCCGCAGCGGATCACGGCATCGAAGCATTGCAGGTCGTGCAGGGTGAATTCAGCCATGTCAGCCTCTATTACAGAGATAGTCCTATCTTTGTAATATAATCAAAAGCGCGCCGCAGCTAGGCTTGCCACATCCAACGCTTCAAAGAGGAAGGTATATTCACCATGAATGAGCTGGATTTCGTGACCGTCGGCGATGGCGCGCGCATCGCCTATCGCATCGACGGCGACGCCGGGAAGCCCGTGCTGATGCTGTCGAATTC
Organism: Mesorhizobium sp. M0060; assembly: GCF_040323155.1. Lineage (NCBI taxonomy): Bacteria > Pseudomonadati > Pseudomonadota > Alphaproteobacteria > Hyphomicrobiales > Phyllobacteriaceae > Mesorhizobium > Mesorhizobium sp. M0060. The sequence goes on along the minus strand of NZ_JAMYUP010000003.1, from coordinate 143,138 downwards.
CATCGGCACCACGCTGCGGATGTGGGACATGCAAGTCGACGAGCTGTCGAAGCATTTCCGTGTTCTGCGCTATGATTTTCGCGGCCACGGAGGGTCAAGCGTTCCGGCCGGTGCTTATTCGCTCGACCGGCTTGGCCGCGACGTGATCGAGTTGCTCGATGCCCTGAGCATTGAACGCGTACACTTCCTCGGCTTGTCGTTGGGCGGCTTCGTCGGGCAGTGGCTCGGCATCCACGCGCCGGAGCGGATCGAGCGATTGATCCTGAGCAACACCTCATCCTACCTCGGACCGGCAAAGCAGTTTGACGAGCGGATTGCCGCCGTGCTGCAGGCGCCGGACATGTCCGAAACCGCCGAGATGTTCCTGGGTAACTGGTTCCCTGCAAAAATGCTGGCGGCCGGCGAGCCCGTCATCGAGGCATTTCGCACCATGCTGCTGGCCATAGATCGGCAAGGCCTGGCTGGTCTGTTTGCGGCGGTTCGCGATGCGGACCTTCGCCGAACCATAGCGCTGATTTCCAGGCCAACGCTCGTGATAGCCGGCCAGCACGACACTGTGACAGCCGTCAGTCACAGCGAGCTAATCGCGGCGACGGTGCCCGGCGCGAAGCTGGTTGTCCTGCCCGCGGTTCACTTGTCGAACGTCGAGTACCCTGCCGAGTTCATGGAGGCCGTGCTCGGTTTTCTGCGCTGAGTTGGAGCACGACAGGGATGCTGAGTGAAACCCCGTTTTCGAACATCGCGCGCATGGACCGCAACCTATGATGCATTAACGCGTAGCTCAGGCTAGACTGGGTAACATAGGTAGCGGATGACGGTTGATATGGAACTCAGCATTCGCCCATTAACGCCCGATCTGTGGCCGGCGCTCGAGGGCCTGTTCGGTGACAGCGCCGTCTGCAGTCGCTGTTGGTGTATGTACGGGCGGATCGGTCGTTCTTATCGAAAGCGACTCGGCGAGGAAACCAGGGCAGCGTTCCGGCAGGCCGTCCAGCATGGTCCGCCTCCGGGCATCCTCGCCTTCGACGGCGATACGGCTGTCGGATGGTGCCAGGTGAAACCGCGAGATGCCCTGCCCTGGCTCGATCGGCTATGGCAGCTCAAGCGCGTGGACGACAGGCCAGTCTAGTCCCTGTCCTGCCTCTACGTGCGAAAACGATACCGCAAGGCGGGGCGTAACATCCCAGCTGGTTGCACAGGCCCTGGAAGTCGCAAGGCGCGCAAATGCTCCGGCACTCGAAGCCTATCCTTTCGACGCCGACGTATCGCCGAGCGCTTCCGGCAGCGGATACGCCTCCGCCTTCGCGCGCGCCGGGTTCAAGGTCGTTGCCCGCAGGACGCCGGCCCGCCCGATCATGCGCTATCATTTCAAGCAGATTGCCGATCATCGCCCGTGATGCTCGGACGGGCTTGCCGACAAAGCACAGGCGAAGGCGTGGCCAACGTCCTGAGTTCAGATGGCGGGGCTTGAAATTCGGCAATGGGTCGACGCGGTCGCAGTGCCATCGCGCAGCCGACGTGATCCCGGTATACAGATGTTTCAACTTTGGTCAGGGGCACAACGTGGATTGGTTCACACGACGAAAGCCGTTCTCAGGCGTTGCGAAGTGGGCTTTCCCATTCAGCACGTTGACCACCATGGCAGAGGAGGAGCTGACGCCCTTTGTCGACGACACTTACCGAACGACGTCCCGGCATCTCATTTCTGATGGAGCGGGCATCTATATTCCTTATCGGTTACATTTTCTGCCAAGCGTGCGAGAGCATCACCTTGGCTTTTCGTTTCCGTCGCATTGCCTGCTGACACGATCGACAGATGGCTTTTTGCGGCAGAAATCAGCCAGGGTGATCCTTTCGCTGAACGAAAGTTGGAGCATCGCCTTCGTCGTTCTGCTGTTGGGCGAATATGTCGTCGAAATCGCCGAAGATATCTACGCGGCAGTACCTGATCTGGACGCATCAGCCTATGCCAGCTTTGTCCGACAGAACCGAAACATAACGCGTACGATGCGCACCAGGGCCACAAGCTATTGGAATGCCTATTATAGGCATGCTTATCCCAACCGAAAATCCTATCCAGCGATTGCTGTCCTCAATCAACTCGATGCGTGGGCAAGTTAGGTCTTCATCAATCTTCTTGGCGCTGAAAGTCGAAATTCAAACGAAGTTACCAGTCGCTTTTTTCACATCGGATGCCGGAAGACCCGGCGACGCCGCGCCGCGCCCAAGTCTAGGTTAGAGCCCGAATTCCGGAGCCGCCCGTAGCCACTATGCAGACCTATGATTTCATCATCGTCGGCTCCGGTTCGGCCGGCTCGGTCCTGGCCGAAAGGCTGTCGGCTTCCGGCCGCTTCTCGGTGCTGGTGCTCGAGGCCGGCGGCAGCGACCGCCGCTTCTACGTCCAGATGCCGCTCGGCTACGGCAAGACCTTCTTCGACCCGGCGGTCAACTGGAACTACAAGACCGAGCCTGACCCCGGGCTTGCCGGCAATGTCGACCACTGGCCGCGCGGCAAGCTGCTCGGCGGCTCGAGTTCAATCAACGCCATGGTCTGGATCAGGGGCGCGCGCGAGGATTTCGACGCCTGGCGGGATGCCGGCAACCCCGGCTGGGGCTTCGACGACCTGCTGCCCGCTTTCAAGGCGCTGGAGGACAACCAGGCCGGCGCCGATCAATGGCGCGGCGTCGGAGGGCCGCTGCATATCACCGACTGCTCGACCTCTGTCCATCCGCTCACCAAGCGCTATCTCGCAGCCGCCAACCAGGCCGGCCTGCCGCTCAACCCGGATTTCAACGGCGCCACGCAAGAAGGCGTCGGCGTCTATCAAATCACCACCAGGAACGGCCGCCGCATGTCGGCGGCGCGCGCCTTCCTGCGCCCGGCGATGAAGCGCAAAAATGTCCGCGTCGAGATCAACGCGCTGGCGACAAAAATCCTGTTCGAGGGCAAGCGCGCCGTCGGTGTCGAGTATCTCCAAAATGGAGAGACGAAAACCGCCCGCGCCGGCCGCGAGATCATCCTGTCGGGCGGTTCGGTCAATTCGCCCCAATTGCTGCAGCTTTCAGGCATCGGCCCATCGGCGTTGCTTGGTGCGCTCGGCATTCCCGTCATTTGCGCCAACGAGAATGTCGGGGCAAACCTGCAGGACCATGTCGGCATCAACTACACCTTCAAGGGCAGGCAGCCGACGCTCAACCAGATCCTGCGTCCGTGGTGGGGCAAGCTCCTGGTCGGCATGCAATATGTCCTCCTGCGGTCGGGTCCGCTGTCGCTGTCGATGAACAATGCCGGCGGCTTCTTCCGCACCGACCCGGCCGCGGCACGGCCCAACATGCAGCTCTATTTCCAGGCCCTTTCGACCGTCATTCCGAAGAGCGGCGAGCGCCCGATCCTGACGCCCGATCCGTGGCCGGGCTTTTCCATCGGCCTCTCTAATTGCCGGCCGTCGAGCCGCGGCGAAATCATGATCCGCTCCGCCAATCCGCGCGATCATCCCAAAATCGTCGCCAACGCGTTTTCGACCGAGGCAGACGTCGCCGAAATGCTGGCGGCGGTGAAATTCGTCAGGAAGATCGCATCGATGCCGGCGATGGCGGAGATCATCGAGGAGGAGGTTTTGCCGGGTCCGTCGATCACCTCCGATGCGGATCTCATCCAGGATTTCAGGAAGCGCTCCGGCACGGTCTATCATCCGGTCTCGACCTGCCGCATGGGGCCGGACCCGGCGCGCGCCGTCGTCGATCCGCGCCTGAAGGTGCATGGCCTCGAAGCCCTGCGCGTCATCGATGCCTCGATCTTTCCCGACAATATCACCGGCAACACCAACGCCGCCGCTATCATGACCGGATGGAAAGGCGCCGAACTGGTTCTGGAGGATCAAAAATGAAAATCACCGACGTCAAGACCTGGGTGGTCGGCAATCCGCCACCTGGCATCGGCGGCAAGTATTTCATCTTCGTCAAGCTCACCACCGATGGCGGCGTTGTCGGTTATGGCGAGGCCTACAACGCCACTTTCTCGGCCCATGTCACGGCGAGGATGATCGAGGACATGGCCGAGCGTTATCTCGTCGGCCGCGATCCGCACGATGTCGAGAACTTCTTCCGCCGCGCCTATTCGTCCGGCTTCACCCAGAGGCCCGACGTGTCGGGCATGGGCTGTTTCTCGGCGCTGGAAATCGCCTGCTGGGACATTATCGGCAAGGAGGCCGGCAAGCCGGTCTACAAGCTGCTCGGCGGCCAGGTGCACGAAACGCTGCGTTCCTATACCTACCTCTACCCGCACAGCGGCAGCGTCCATTCGGAGGATGCGCGCGGCAAGAACGTCTACAACGATCCTGATCTGGCTGCAGCCTGCGCGCTCGAATATGTCGAGCAGGGTTTCAACGCCGTCAAGCTCGACCCGGCCGGTCCCTACACCGCCTTTGACGGCCACCAGCCGCGCCTCGTCGACATCGACCTCTCCGCCCGCATGGTCAAGGCGATCCGCGAGGCGGTCGGCACTCGCGCCGATATCCTGTTCGGCACCCACGGCCAGTTCACAGCTTCGGGTGCGCTGCGCCTCGCCCGCGCCATCGAACCCTACGATCCGCTGTGGTTCGAGGAGCCGGTGCCGCCCGACATGCCCGAGGTCATGGCTCAGGTGGCGCGCGGCACGTCTATCCCGATTGCCACCGGCGAGCGGCTGACGACCAAGTTCGAATTCGCCCGCGTCATCGAGAACCGTGCGGCGACCATTCTTCAGCCGGACCTTGGGCGCTCCGGCGGCATTCTCGAAACCAAGAAGATCGCCGCCATGGCCGAGGCCTATCACATCCAGGTCGCGCCGCACTGCTATTGCGGACCGATCGTCGGCGCCGCCAACATCCAGCTCGCGGTGACGCTGCCCAACTTCCTCATTCTGGAATCGCTGAAGCAGTGGGACGGTTTTCACGAGAAGCTGCTCAAGAAGAAAATCGAATGGCAGGACGGCAACGTCATCCCGTCTAAGGAGCCAGGCCTCGGCGTCGAGCTCGACGAAGCCGTCTGCGAGGCGCATCCCTGGACCGGCAAGGACCTGCATTTGCAGATGATGCAGACGCCGTTGATGCCGTGAGCGCGCGCCGGAGCTATGCCTTCATCGGTCTTGGCCATCTCGGCAGCCAGCTCGCCGCCAACCTGATCCGCAACGGCTTTGCCGTCACCGTATTCGACCGCGACCCGGCGGCCGTCGAGCGGCTGGTGGTGCTTGGTGCCGATGCCGGCGGGAGCCCGGCCGAGGCCGCCGCTCTGGCCGGCAATGCCATCACCTGCCTGCCATCGCCACAGGTCAGCGAGGCGGTGCTGGCCGGCCCCGGCGGATTGCTCGAAGGCCTCCCCGCAGGCGGCGGCTGGATCGAGATGTCGACCAATGGCCAAGACGAGATCGTGCGCCTTGCATCCCTCGCCTCGGCAAGAGGCGTCGAGACGCTCGAATGCCCGGTCACCGGCGGCGTGCATCTGGCAGCCGTCGGACAGATCACCGCGCTGGTCGGTGGCGACGCAGCACTCTACGCTCGCCACCGCCCGGCCGTCGAGGCGATGTGCGCGCGCTCGTTCCTGATGGGTCCGGTCGGCTCGGCGGCGGTGATCAAGGTCATCACCAACATGCTGGCCTTCATCCATCTGGTCGCCGCCGGCGAAGCGCTGATGCTGGCCAAAAAGGGCGGGCTCGACCTTGCCCAGTCCTATCACGCCATCGTCGCCTCCTCCGGCAACAGCTTCGTCCATGAGACCGAAAGCCAGCTGGTGCTGAACGGCTCCTACGACATCGGCTTCACCATGGACCTGGCGTTGAAGGATCTCGGCTTCGCCCTCGGCATGGGTGAAAAATTCGGCGTGCCGCTCGAGCTTGCCTCGCGCGTCGACGCAATCTTCAGGCAAGGCAAGCAGGCCTATGGCGGCAGCGCCTGGTCGACCATGATCGTCAAACTGCTCGAGGATGCCGTCGGCACCGACCTGCGCGCACTCGGTTTCCCGGCTAAACTCGCAAGTTGATATTGGCCGGATTATCAATCGATTTCAGTCGATTGGAGAGATCGCCGGAACCAGAGCCGCAGTCAACTGAATCAAAGTTTTAACAGCTTGATTCAATATCTCAGCGTCAATGCGCCGGGCAGGATCTCGAAGGTTGCCGGTATGCGACCCGGCGATTCGCCGTCTATGTCGATCAGCGCGGCGTTCTTTTGCACATCGCCGAGCGGCTCGACAACCACTTTCTTGCCGCGCAGGATGGTGATCGCCGGATGGTTGCGGTGCCGCCCGCCATAGAGCAGGCGAATGTCCCAGATCAGCTTCAGCTTGCCGGCGGCGCGCAGGATGACGATGTCGAACTCGCCGTCGTTAAGCTCGGCGTCGGGCGCGATCATCATGCCGCCACCGAAGAATTTTCCGTTGGCCACCGCCACCAGCGCCATGCGCGCCTCGACCGGGGCACCGTCGTCGACGGTGATCGCAACCTCCTGGAACCGGTAGCGGAGGAACTCCCAGACCGTGCGCCAGTAGAACAGTGCCTTGGCCGAAACCTTGCCCTTGCGCTTGTCGGCGTTGACCGCGCGGTCGGTGGCGCCGGAAAGCCCCAGGCTGGCGATGTTGATGAAATGGCGGCTGGCCAGCGCGCCGTGGTCGTCGACATAGCTGGTGCAGCCGGCATCGACCTTGCGCCCTTTGGCCTCGGCAATCCGCTTCAGCGTCAGGTCGACGTTGTTCGACAGGCCGAGCCCGCGCGCGAAGTCGATGCCGGTGCCGCACGGCAGCAGCCCGAGCTCGGCCGTCCGGCCGCTTTCCCGGAAAGCTTTCAGCAGCCCGTCGGCAACCTCGCTGGCGGTGCCGTCGCCGCCGGCCGCGATCACCAGCTCGAAGCCGATGGCGGCAAGGTCGAGCGCCAGCCTTTCGGCATCGCCCTCGGCCTGCGTTTCACGCAGCTCGAAATCGCCGAAATGTCTTTTCAACGAAGCCGCAACCTCGGGCCAATGCCGCTTGAGCCTGCCGCCGCCGGCGATCGGATTGAGAACCACCGCGACCTTCAAGCCTGCCTCCCCAAGGCCATCGAACACGCCTTCCAATCATTTGCCGGCATTGAAGCCCGCGCCGGCCCGCGGGGCAAGATCGAATGTCCGACAATGCGGCTTCCGCATCGAGGCGGCAAATCCCGGCCGGCGGCGGCAGAGATCGGAAAGTCGCTATTTTGGCAGGGTCAGTCCCCGATAATCCCGCTATTCACAGGCTTGCGGCAGTTTCGCCAAACGCTTATCCCCCGTACATTAAACCCATCTCAGGCGGCTACCGATCGCCACGCCGAAAGGCAAAGCGGAACGGCGGATTTCCTGAGGCCCGTACGGCCCTGAACGAGAACAGGCTTGCCTGTTGGAGGGATGGAAGCCGAGACCTACGGGGCCGCGGAAAGCGTGCGAACGCCGACGGCGGACCGATGCTGCCATGAAGGACGGCAAAAACCTTCGATGGCGCGCTGGGCAAAGCTCGCAAGAGTGGAGACCGGCGTGGTCCGGAACGGACGCTGCCCTCGGGCGGCGACTGGCAGGACCGTCAAAATCAAGGCCGGCATGGCGCGACATCTTTCGGGAGTTGCTGCCGCGACCGTGTCCTGATCTGACAGGGAGGCGCTGGGAGAAATCCCGGCGCCGACTGTCTTTGTGGCTCCGCCTGACGATTTTGCCGGCGACGCTTCACCCCACGCCAAAATCAGCTACTATCCATTGGCCGTCGGGGGCCGTTTGAAAGGGCTGACGGCAGGGGGACATTTCATGACGCTCATCCAAAAGCTTGCTGTTGCCTATGCTTTCCTGTTCTTCGGTGTTGTTGCCATCGGCTATGTGCCGGCCTTCAACGATGCCGGCGGCAATCTGTTCGGCCTGTTCTCGCTGCAGTGGTATGATGATTTGCTGCACGCCTTCTCCGGCGTCTGGGCGCTGGCCGCCGCCTTCATCTCGCACCGCCAGGCGGTGTTCTATTTCAAGCTGTTCGGCTCGGTCTATCTGTTCGACGGCGTGCTCGGGCTGGTCACCGGTTCCGGCTGCCTCGATGGCGGCATCTTCATCAACGGCTTCCGCTCCTTGAACGACATCGAATTTCCGGCCCGCTTCTTCGCCAACCTGCCGCACATCGTCATCGGCGGCTTCGCCGTCTATGTCGGGTTCTGGCTGTCGAAACGCGTCTACGACCATTTCGCCACGGCCTGACCGGCCATGTTCCTGTTCCGCTGGCTGAAGCGCATCATCAAGGCGATCCTCTGGCTCGTCGTCATTGTCGTGTTGATCCCGATCGCCGGGCTGGCCTACGGCTTTCTCACGACGCCGTCGCTGGACACAACACCATTGCCGGGCATCGCCGTGGGTGCCCCGCCGAAGGCGCTGGCCGACAAGGTCCGTGCCGAAATCCCCGGCTACCAGCGGCCGGAGGAATCGACCTTTCTCACCTATCCGGAATGGGCCATCGTCTACGCCGCCCGCGAATATGCCGGCTTCGTCGACAAGAACCAGCCGAGCGGTTTTCCCTATCTCTCCTATATCGGCCGCTTCTGGCAGGACTATGCGACGGTCATCCGCGCCAGTTCCGCCTACAAGTTCAACCTCGACAACCACCAGATGCTGGTGATCATCGGCACCAGCCACACGATCGAGCACGCCATCCAGTGGGCGTATGAGAATACGGTCGGCCGCATCACCGAGGCGACCGCCGGCAAGCGAACCGCCGTCGACATCTACCAGGCCAAGGTGGCGGCCGATTATGCCGGCTTTCTCGACCAGGTGCCGTGGTACCAGTTTCCGTACGCCGAAAAGCGCGCCGGCCTGTTTGGCGTCCAGCCGGCAGCGGACGACAGCGCCGTCCGCACCGGCGAACGCAAGCTCGCCTTCGGCCTCGCCGACACGATCAAGCAGGGCTATGCCGATCTGATCAAGTCGGCGCTCGCCGCCACCACCGATCCGGCCTTGCTTGACATTCATGTCTGGGCCAAGGGTCCGGTCGGCGAAGTGACGCGCAACGAACCCGACACCTTGCTGGAGCGCGATCTCGGCGCCGACGGCGCGATCTTCGTCACCAAGCGCTATCAGGTGTTCACCGACATGATCCCGCGCCTGATCGACAAGGGCGTCTCCTTCGTCGAGATCGGCGGCAATGACGAGATCATGCTCACCATGCTTTCCAATGACGAAATCAATGTTCCCGAAGGCGCGCGCGCTTTGTTCAGCTATCCGCTTCCGGCAGAGCCAGCGACGCGCCGCACCGGGCTGACCGTCGCCGTGCGCAAGCTGCACATCGTGCTGCCGGCGCTGATGACGGCAGGCGCCAGGCTCGAACACGTCTACGATTACTGAGGCCTTTCGGTCACAGCCGGCCTCCGCAAGACGTTGCGTGATGCTCCGCCACGCTCATTCCACAATCGCGGCCAAATCCCGCCTTGTTCCGCAACGATTGATGACGCCGTAGCACTTTGATCTTGCGCACATGCGCCAGGCAACTCGAAGGGACAAGACCGTGATCAAGACCGCCCTTGTCGCCATGACCATCGTCGGCTGCGACTGCGACGCCAGGCTTTGCGAGTATATCGGCGAGACGCCCGCCAAATGGTCGACCATCGCAGAATGCGAAGCGGCGATGAAAAGCCAGATGCTGCACGAGCGCAATTTCGATTATCCGCTGGTCTCGGGCATCTGCCGGACACAGAACTCGTCTTCGTCATCGCAGCTCGCGACCGCTTCCGAGCCTGAATTGACGACGGCTAGCACGGCCGCGACAGATCCGCTGCCATCGGAACTGAGCCATCGGCCCAGCGCTGCGGTCGGAACGCAGGCGACGGCGACGGAAACAGAAGCCGTCCGGCCGGTCGCCTACGAAGCGGCGGTCGATGGCGGCCGCGCCATGCTCTACCGCACGACGACCGGTTACGCCGTGGTCAAGAGCGATCTCGGCCGCGCCGCATCGGCAACGATCGGCATCGCCAAGCGCTCGGCGAACTGGCTGGCGGCGAAACTGCCTGACGGTCTGTAACCGGCCCTCAGGCCGTTCCGATCAGTGCTTTGATGGCGCGATAAAAAGTAGACGAAAACAGCTCGCCCGGATCGTATTGCCGCTTCTTCGCCAGGAAAGACGGCAGTTCCGGATAGGAGGCAAGCAGCTCCTTGCCCGTATAATGGAGCTGGTAAGGCAGGAAAAACCGCCCGCCATGCTTGATCGTCACGTCGATCAGCGCCCTTGTCAGCGCCCGCATCCTGGCATTGCCGTCGGCGTCGGTCGGCTGATTGATGTAGAGCACGAGCGAATAGGCCGGCTCCGGCGCATAATTCAGCGCCACATCCTCTTTGTGGACGATGCGCACCGAGGCGTTGAGCACCGGCAGGCTCTGGTTGCGCAGGATCTCGCGCGCTTCCGCGATGAACGGGTTATAGGCTGCCCGCGGGATAAAATATTCATGCAATATGTCGGTTTCGTCGAGCAGGTCGTTGAACAGATAGGGCACTGAATCGTGCATCGGGTTGTTGCGCGTGACCAGGCAGGCCTCGCCTTCGGCCATTGCCGTCGTCCGCGCCACAGTGCAGCTCTCGAATTTCGGCTCCAGCGTCTTTTCGGTGAACCATTTCAGCTCCTGGAACAGGCTGCCCCATTTCGCCAGGTTGATGATCACCCGCTTGAGCCCAACCGAACCCGGTTCGCCGATTGCCGGCTGGTCGGCCGGCGGCTGGTCGGCCACCTTGTCGTAGCGGTAGACGATCATGTCTTCGAGGAAGTTGCCCGGTGCCGTCGACAAATGGCCGTAGAACAGGCCGATGTCCCTGTTGGGCTCCAGCACCTCGGCAAAGAATTTCGGAAAATCGTCCGATTTGATGATCGCGCGCGAGGTCCGGTAGACGGCGTTGTCGACGATGTCGAGCGTCGCCTCCAGCACCACGCCGAACAGGCCGTAGCCGCCGACGACGTGGCGGAACAGCTCGGTGTTTTCGGTCGGTGAGCAGGTCGTCACCGAGCCGTCGGCCAGAATCACCCGCATCGAGCGGATCGAGCCGGCGACCGAGCCGGCCTGATGGTCCATGCCGTGGGCGTTGACCGACAGCGAGCCGCCGACCGAAAAGATGTCGGTCGACTGCATCGCCTTCACAGCGAAGCGCGGGTGCAAAAGGTCCTGGATGTCGTGCCAGCGCGCGCCCGGCTGCAAGGTCATCGTCTTCGCCGCCGCATCGACGCCGACTTTGTTGAATTTGCGCATGTCGAGCACCAGCGCATTGTCGTCGAAGGCGTGGCCGCCCATCGAATGGCGCACCGCCGCGACCGAGATCTTTAGGCCATTGGCCCGGGCAAAGCCCAGCGCGCTCGCAATGTGGTCTTCCTCGCTGACTTCGACGACGCCGTAGACCGGCGTCACCGACAGGCCGCTGGCATCGTTGATGTCGCCACCCTTGGTCAGCCATGGCAGCGATGGATCGTACGCCGGCGCGTTCTCCAGCGGCTTCAGCGCCAGGTCGATGCCGTCAATGTCGGCGATGCGCCCGGAATTCTTCTGCCCCGACGGACCACGCGCCAGCCGCGCCACGGTCGTCCCGCCCCACAGCATCGCGCCGCCGACTACCGCCGCACCCAGCAGCAACCGCCGCGACAGGCGAAACCCCTTGCGTTCCTCGACCATAGCCCCACCCCACTGTCCCATCGATAGCGCCGGATTGAGACAAAAACCATACCGGCGCTTGACGGGAGCGCCGATACGACATGAAATCGGTGGCCAAAGAACAGATAAAGCAAGCATATCGGCTGTCGCGCCGCCCCTCATCCGCCTGCCGGCACCTTCTCCCCGTATAGTGACGGGGAGAAGGGAGTAACTGCAACCTTCGCGCTCATCTTGCGACGTCGAAAACTGGCGAAAGCGTTGATGAAAGCCCCTTTCTCCCCGTCACTATACGGGGAGAAATGCCCGGCAGGGCAATGAGGGGCGGCGCTAACGCGGAAAAACGATGCCTTCCGGCTATTCCACCGCCTAGTCCTTCACACCGATCTTGCGCACCAGCGCCGCGGTCGCCAGGATCGCGCCCATGTCGGCGATCATCGGCGCGACATGCTTGGTGTAGTCGAGGCGCGTGGAGATGTCCGGCAACTCGAAAAAATTCCTTTCCTGCGGCAACAGCAGGAAACCGTCGCTGCCGTTGAGCGCAACGCGTGCCGGATCGTTCGGCCGGGTTTCGCCGAGCCATTGCAGTGCCTGCGCCAGCCGGCCGGTCACCAGCGGCCGCGCCGCCTCGATATTGTCGGTGCGGAACTCGTAGGCGGCATCGAGCTCCGGCACGCCGCAGGACAGCTCCTGCATCTTGCTGCCGAAAATGCCGCGGAAGAAGCCGACGGCCCTGTTGGTCCGGCGCGCGGCCACCAATGTGCCGGGGAACGGCACGATCGTCTCGAAGGCGACGATGACGCCCTTGAACACTGCCGTCGTGCTCTTGCCCGTCCCTTCCCGGAGATCTGCTTCGTAAAGCTCGAACGGAAACTCTTCGTAGCGGCCGGAGAAAACATCGTCGAAAGACTGTCGGTTGAACGGACCAACCGTCTCGCGCGGCAGCCGGTCGAACGAATTCGGCTTGACGTTGTGCCGGTACTGCATGTCCTCGATGAAGCCGAAGATGATCGGCAACAGCGTGCTGCGAAACGACTGCTGCAATTTGCTCGCCGGCTTGATCGCTTGGAAATAGAGCAGGATCGCAGCCAGGAATCCGCCGATATAGAGGAACACATGTGGGGTCGAGAACCACTGCTCGTTGGGGTCGGCAACCCCGTTGAAGAGCCAGGCCACAAACGCGACGAACACCAGCACCAGCCCGATGAACAGCGGCACCCGCCAGCCCGTCTGACGATGGGCCGAAGCCCTTTCGGCCTCATAGGCCTCGATGTCCTTCTTGATGCCGGCGATCACCGCTTCGCTCGGCATGAAATCCGCAGTTTCCATCGCCAACCCGCCGTCACAAGCCTGCCCGTGTGGGGCATGATAGCCGGTTTTGCGGGCTGCGTCAGCGCAGCCATCAACGCGCGGCACCGAGGATCGCATCGAGGCGGGCCTGAGCCTTTTGCCTCGATTTTCCCGCCAGCGCTTCAACCGGCACCAGCCGCTCATGGTCGCCGGCGCGCAGCCGCATGAAGGCATGCAGCCGGTAGGCGGCGATGGCCCCGCGGGTGCTGGGATCGGCGCTGATATCGACGACGAAAATGGCGCCGATGCGGCCGGGCCAGGGCTGGCGCGCCAAGGCAGTGCCGAAGAAATCGCCGAGTCCATAGGCGACGAGCGTCTTGCCGATCCGCTCGATCGGCTGCACGACATGGGCATGATGTCCGGCGACCAGGCCGACGCCATGTTCGGCCAGAAGCCGCGCCAGTGTGCGCGTTTTCGCACGCGGAAAATGTCGGAATTCCCAATCCCAGTGCGGTACCACGCATAAGAGGTCGACACCCTCAGCGGCGTCGCGCGGCCATTGCGCCGGATTGCTTGCCATCGAGACACGGCCCCCGAACTGAGCCGCGTCGGCATTGCGCCAAAGGGTGAAGGCGGCAAAGCCTATTGTCAGCGCTCCGACCGCAAACCGCTCGACTGGAGCCCCAGCACCGATCGTGCGGATGCCGAGCCGCGCCACCGCGGCGACCGTCTCGTCGAAGCCCGCAATGCCCTGGTCGAGCACATGGTTGTTGGCCAGCGACAGCACCAGTTTTTCGCGCGAGATACCGGCGGCTGCCAGCGCCTCGGCAAGAAACCGCTCGCTCATCGCATGGCGCGTGCCAAGCCTGGTGCCCAAGACAGCACTTGGCCGTTCCACCACCGGACTTTCGCAATTGCCGACCACGAGATCGGCCGAGGCGAGCAGTGCCGCAATCGCCGGATCGCATTCCGGCGTATCGCGATTGGCGACTGCCGAGATATCGCCGACGAAAGCCAGCCGCACCACCCGTGCCGGCATCGGCTCGAGCAGGGTCGCTGCCGCCGGCGCGAAGCCGCGGTCGTCGCCGTCGAGCGAAGGCCGGAGGAAGCGCGGCAGCCATGACAGTTTGTAGGAAAGCGGATAATTCGACACGCGACGCCCAATGGTTTGCCCTGTGTAGACCGTCTGCCGGATCGGTTGAAGCGTCGACTCTCAGCACAGATGAAATACAAATGAAATGATGACCGGCCTGTCCGAAGGTAACAGGCACCGTGAACCAAATGGGTGTATGGTTCGTGCGGAGCGACAAAGAGGGGCGACCAAGATGACGCGTTTTTCGAGGCTGATGGCAGGCGCCATCGTTCTTTTCCTGCCGCTGTCTTCGGCCAGCGCCGCGGCTCCCGAACCGGCGGCCCTGTTCGAGGCAAAAACCGTGGCCGAACGCGACAGCGCCCTTGCCGCGCTGGAAGCCGCAGCGCCCGGCGATCCGGCATCGGCCTATGCCGCCGGCGCCGGCGAATTCTTCACCGCGTTGGAGATCCTGGCCAGCGGTCTGCACCGCCACGGTTTCGACAGCCCGCAATCGTTCATGCTGCCGCTGATGCGGCTGCCGGTGCCGGACAATGCCAATCCCGAGCCGCTAACCTACGAACAATTCCGCGCCATTCTCGTCGCCTTCCGCGACCGGTTGGAGAAATCCGCCGCCACGCTCGGCTCCGTGCCCGCCGACGCGGAGATCGGCATGGTCATCGACCTCACCCGTCTCGGCATCGACCTCAACGAGGACGGCACGATTGCGCCGGACGAAAGCGCTGCGGCGATCATGGCGTCGCTGTCACGCGGCGGCGGTGCGCCAGACGCGGCCGCACCCGCCCTCACCTTCCGCTTCGACCGCGCCGACGGCTATTGGCTGCAGGGCTATGCCGAGTTCCTGATGGCGCAGGCCGATTTCTGGCTGGCACATGATTTCAGCAACACGTTCGACGGCTCGTTCCACATGCTGTTTCCGCGCGCAAAACTGCCGCTGCAGGACACGCTCGTGCCGCTGGACGGCGGCATGAATGGCGGCATTCTGTCGTCCGAATGGCGCCTCGCCGATTTCATTTCGCTGGTCCATCTGATCAACTGGCAAGTGGTCGAGCCAGAGCGCCGGCAAGCGGCACGCCGCCATCTCATGGAAATGATCCGGCTGTCGCGCGAGGACTGGAAAGCCATTCGCACCGAAACCGACAATGACCGCGAATGGCTTCCCGGGCCGCAGCAGAAAGGCGCCAGCCCACTCACCGGCCTCGAAGTCGGTGAGCAGCAGGTGCAGGCCTGGCTCGGCGCCCTGGCTATGGCCGAGGATCTTCTGGAGGGCCGCACCTTGCTGCCGCATTTCCGCATCGCCGACAAAGGCATCAACATGAAGCGCTTCTTTGATGAGCCAAAGCCCTTCGACCTGGTGCTGTCGATCACCGGTCCAGCCATCGCGCCCTATCTCGAACGCGGGAAGATTCTCACCAGCGAGGAGTTCAACCAGATCCAGCGTCAGTTCGGCGGCGCCGGGTTTCTGACATTTGCGCTGTGGTTTAATTGAGGGGCATATTTGGACGCGCCTCCTGACACCCTGCTGTCAGCAGCCAAATTGCGCCTCGCGCCCCTCACCACTCCGCTCTTTCCATTTTGGCCGATACCTCCCATATTCGGGGCCATGGCCAGACTCTCCGACAAGAAAACGCCGCCGCCGGCGAATGACGATCGCGCTTCGCCCCCCAAGCGGCGCAGCCCGCTGACCGATTTCCTCGATGCCTCGGAGCCGCTGCACAAGGGCGGCTTTGCCGAAGCGCCGCAGGCCGAGTTCACCGGCGCGCCGCTGACCGGCTCGATCGCCGACTGGGCCGAGCAGATCGAGCAGGAAGCCGAGAAGGAAGGGCGCCTTTCCGGCAAAGACGGCGGCAAATCGCCGAAGCCGGCGAAGAAAATCCCCGAGCGCTCCTCTTCCCCCGGCCGTACGGCACGCGGTACCTCGATGGGCGGGGCGGCCTCGGCGCGGGAGCGCACTGCGGCCGGTCTCAATCCTGTCGCCGGCCTCGACGTCTCACTGGAAGAGGCCGAGACGATGGCCTCGGGCGGCGTCACCGCCACCGTCGCGGCGCTGTCGGCGCTGATCGAATCCGGCAATCCGCTGCACAAGGACGGGGTGCTGTGGACGCCGCACCGCCCTGCCCGGCCGGAGAAATCCGAAGGCGGCATCGCCATCAAGATGGTTTCGGATTTCGAGCCGGCCGGCGACCAGCCTACGGCGATCAAGGATCTCGTCGAGGGCGTCAACAGCAACGACCGCACCCAGGTTCTGCTCGGCGTCACCGGCTCCGGCAAGACCTTCACCATGGCCAAGGTGATCGAGGAGACGCAGCGCCCCGCTCTGATCCTGGCGCCCAACAAGACGCTTGCCGCGCAGCTCTATTCCGAGTTCAAGAAATTCTTCCCGGAAAACGCCGTCGAGTATTTCGTCAGCTACTACGACTATTACCAGCCGGAGGCCTATGTGCCCCGGACCGACACCTATATCGAGAAGGAATCCTCGATCAACGAGCAGATCGACCGCATGCGCCACTCGGCGACGCGTTCGCTGCTCGAGCGCGACGACGTCATCATCGTCGCCTCGGTCTCCTGCATCTACGGTATCGGCTCGGTCGAGACCTATACCGCGATGACCTTCCAGATGCAGATCGGCGACCGGCTCGACCAGCGCGCGCTGCTCGCCGACCTCGTCGCCCAGCAATATAAGCGCCAGGACATCAACTTCGTCCGCGGCTCGTTCCGGGTGCGCGGCGACACGATCGAGATCTTCCCGGCCCACCTTGAAGACCGCGCCTGGCGCATCTCGCTATTCGGCGACGAGATCGAGGCGATCACCGAATTCGATCCGCTGACCGGACAGAAGACCGGCGAGCTGAAGAGCGTCAAGATCTACGCCAATTCGCACTATGTGACGCCGCGCCCGACCTTGAACCAGGCCATCAAGTCGATCAAGGACGAGCTCAAGCACCGGCTGGTCGAACTTGAACGGGCCGGCCGCCTGCTCGAAGCGCAGAGGCTTGAACAGCGCACCCGCTTCGACCTGGAGATGCTGGAAGCGACCGGCTCCTGCGCCGGCATCGAGAATTATTCGCGTTATCTGACCGGCCGCCAGCCTGGCGATCCGCCGCCGACCTTGTTCGAATACATCCCCGACAATGCGTTGGTCTTTGTCGACGAAAGCCACGTCACCATACCGCAGATCGGCGGCATGTATCGCGGCGACTTTCGCCGCAAAGCGACGCTGGCCGAGTATGGTTTCCGCCTGCCGTCCTGCATGGACAACCGGCCGCTCCGCTTCGAGGAGTGGGACGCCATGCGCCCGCTTTCCGTCGCGGTTTCCGCAACGCCCGGCGGCTGGGAGATGGAACAGTCCGGCGGCGTTTTCGCTGAGCAGGTCATCCGCCCGACCGGCCTGATCGACCCGCCGGTCGAAGTGCGCCCGGCCAAGAGCCAGGTCGACGATGTGGTCGGCGAGATCCGCGAAACGACGAGGGCAGGCTACCGCACGCTGGTCACCGTGCTGACCAAGCGCATGGCCGAGGACCTGACCGAATATCTGCATGAGCAAGGCATTCGCGTGCGCTACATGCACTCCGACATCGACACGCTGGAGCGCATCGAGATCCTGCGCGATTTGCGGCTCGGCGCCTTCGACGTGCTCGTTGGTATCAACCTGTTGCGCGAAGGCCTCGACATTCCCGAATGCGGTTTCGTCGCCATCCTCGATGCCGACAAGGAGGGCTTCCTGCGCTCCGAGACATCGCTGATCCAGACCATCGGCCGCGCCGCCCGCAACGTCGACGGCAAGGTCATCCTCTACGCCGACCAGATCACCGGCTCGATGGAACGAGCGATGGCCGAGACCAGCCGCCGCCGCGAAAAGCAGATGGAGTGGAACCAAGCCAACGGCATCACGCCGGAATCGGTCAAGTCGCGCATCTCCGACATCCTGGACTCGGTCTACGAGAAGGATCATGTCCGCGCCGACATCTCGCAGTTCACCGACAGCGCCGGCGCGATGATGGGCAACAATCTGAAAGCCCATCTCGACGCGATGGACAAGCAGATGCGCGACGCCGCCGCCAACCTCGACTTCGAAAAGGCGGCCCGCATCCGCGACGAGATCAAGCGGCTGCGCGAGATGGAACTGTCGATCTCCGACGATCCGCTGGCCAAATATGCCGACATGGAAAGCCCCGTCTCCGGCCGCGAGAAGGGCAAGCACAACAAGGGCGTGGCCAAACATCGTACATCAGAGGAACAGGAGCGTTTCCGCAAACTCGACGAGGCACGTGCCGCCGAAGAGGCGGCCCGGCCCAACCTCTTTCGCAAGCCCGCGCTCGACGAGATGGGCGCCGACGGCGCCGTACCGGTCAAGAAGCCGCTCTTTGCCAAACCGTCGCTCGACGCAATGGGGCCGGGCACCGACATGCCGACGCCGGCCGGCGCGGTGTCGCGTTCACTGTTCAAGAAACAGTCGGCCGAAGAAGCGCACGGCTCCGATTTCGGCATCCCCGGAGAGCCGACCAAACCGCTGTTCAAGAAAAACTCGCTCGACGAGATGACAGTGCGCCGGACCGAGAAGCCGGTTGAAGGAAAGGTGCCGGCCAAGCCACAGCCGATCTCCCCCCGTGTGGGGGAGATGCCCGGCAGGGCAGAGGGGGGCGCGAAGGATCGCAATGATTCTGCCAAACCCATTGTCCGCGAACGTGCCGGCATCGGTTCCTACGAAGACCCCGCCGACGCCCGCCGCGAAAAGCGCCGGCCCGGCAAGACGGGGCGGCCGGGGCGGTAAGGCTTCGGAGATCAGTAGCGGTTGCGGACTTTCAGCGCCCGCGCCTAGAATGAACGATGGTGGTCGTTCGCAGACTTGAAGAGGAAGAGTTCAAGGCTTGCTTTGTGCAGCCTATGGCAGACGTCACCGCCACGGCGGACGCTGCCGTAGACATTTGGCAGTATGTCGATGCGCTGGATCTCGATGAACTTGGCGTGCCTTATTTGAACGACGTCCACTATGTCTACCGCGACGCCCGGAACCGGTTCGACCAAGTTTTGATCGGCACAGGCCGGTTCAACACCGTTCTCGTGATTGTTGTCGAGCTCGGCAGAAGCACGGTGTTCGGGCATTTCCTGCTTGACCTGAACAAGGAATTCGGAGCAAGCGGTGGCCACTTGAGGTCCGTCTAATGTCGTCCGTTTTCCCTGAGACAATGGTATGATGCTACTTCCAGACAGTTCCACTGAAGTCTCTTTTGAACCGTCGATCGACGCTCGCTTTCCATATGCGGACGCAAGTTCGGCTTCAGCTATAATCGCGCAGGGGTGGTCGATCTCGCTCAACGCAGCCTTTTGTGTTCTCCACGAGCTATGCCGCCCACCGGTCGGCAAGGCAGTTTCGAAGGAAAGATTGCTTGAACTTGTCGAGGAATGGTCGATGGGACCTGATCATCCACTAAAACAACCAGTGCTTCGCTGCGCACAAGCTCTCATTCAGGACGAGCCGCTGCCGTGGCGCGAAGCTTCTGCCGTGATGCAACAAATCGGGCTACACGAAGGCCAGCGGGCGGCACTCGCGATCGCTTACTTTGCTGGCGATAGTTCCAGCAATGAAGGCGATACTACCCTAGGCAACACTGATCATCGCATTCGTCAAACTTGGGCGATCAAAGGCGTCTAGAGAGCGCAAAACCGTCGTGTCGAATCAGCCGGGCCCGACCAGCCGAACACGCCCCCTTGCCATCGACCCTGCCCTTGGTGTAGCCTAGTTCCCACACTGGAACGTCTTGAAAGGGCGTGTTATTTTCTCACCACCGTCAGCGCGGCCCTGTCTCTGCCCTGCGAGCTTGCTTGCAGGGCTGACCAGAGACGGTCCGGGTTTTTCTTCCCGCTTCGATTTTTTGGTCCGCCCTTTGTGGTGCTGCAACGCCGAGCCTGATGGCCAGCCTGCGCACCGTCAAAGTGCATTGAACCGGAACTCACTCCGGCCAGACCAGAGAAATCGACATGGCCCTGATCAGCCTCAAGTCTCTCGGCGTCACCATGCGTGCGCCGCTCTTTTCCAGCCTTGATCTCGGCACCGGCGACCGGCTCGGCATCGTCGCCGCCAACGGGCGCGGCAAATCCACTTTGCTGAAGTGCCTGACCGGCGAGATCGAAGCCACCACCGGCGACATCACCCGCACGCGCGGCCTGCGCGTCGGCTATGTCGAGCAAGTCGCCCCGGCAGCGCTGGCCGGGCGCAGCTTTCATGAGGTGGTGGCAGATGCCTTGCCGTCCGAGCAGGCCGAAAGCGAGCTGTGGCGCGTCGATGTCGTTCTCGATTCGCTCGACGTGCCCGAGCCGATGCGTGAGCGGCCGATGCGGGCCTTGAGCGGCGGCTGGCAAAGGCTGGCGCTGATTGCCCGGGTCTGGGTCACCGACCCCGACGTCCTGCTTCTCGACGAGCCGACCAATCACCTCGATCTCGCCAAGATCAGTCAGCTCGAGATCTGGCTGAACGCGCTGCCGCGCGAGGTGCCGGTGGTGATCGCCAGCCACGACCGGGCGTTTCTCGACGCGACGACCAACCGCACCCTGTTCCTTCGCCCCGAACAATCGCCGGTGTTTTCGCTGCCCTATTCGCGGGCGAGGCTTGTGCTGAACGAGGTCGACGCCTCGACCGAGCGCAAATTCCAGCGCGACATGAAAGTGGCGCAGCAGCTGCGCCGGCAGGCCGCCAAGCTCAACAATATCGGCATCAATTCCGGCAGCGACCTTTTGACGGTCAAGACCAAGCAGCTCAATCAGCGAGCAGAGCGCCTGGAAGACGCGGCAGCGCCGGCACACCGCGAGAGATCGGCGGGCGCCATCAAGCTCGCCAATCGCGGCAGCCATGCCAAGGTGCTGATCACGCTCGACGATTTGGGGGTCGAAACACCTGACGGCACGCTGTTGTTCAGGACCGGCAAGCGCCACATCTGCCAAGGCGACCGCATCGTCCTGCTCGGCCGTAACGGCGTCGGCAAATCACGGCTGATCAGCCTGATCCGGAACGCCATCGTCGAGCCGGAAACGGCGGCGCAAAGCCTGAAGGTGACGCCGTCGACGGTGCTCGGCTATAGCGACCAGGCGCTGTCGGGCATTAGCGGCGACGATACGCCGCTGGCCATGCTGTCGCGCAGATTCGACGTCGGCGAGCAGCGTGCCCGCTCGCTGCTGGCGGGCGCCGGCGTCAGCATCGACATGCAGGAGCGCAGGATCGGCGTGCTGTCGGGCGGACAGAAGGCGCGGCTGATGATGCTGGCGCTCAGGCTCGCCAATCCCAACTTCTATTTGCTCGACGAGCCGACCAATCATCTCGACATCGATGGCCAGGAAGCGCTGGAAGCGGAATTGCTGGAACATCAGGCGAGCTGCCTGCTCGCCTCGCACGATCGCTCCGTCATCCGCGCGGTTGGCAACCGCTTCTGGCTGATCGAAAAACGCCGGCTGACCGAGGTCGACAGCCCGGAGGAATTCTTCCGGGAGATTGCCGAAGCGGGCGGTTGAAGGATTGCGGAAAAAAATTCCGGCGCTCTGTCGGATGATGATCGCATGCCACGTCCTTGGGACGCCGACACGGTGATGCCGGCGCCAATCGAGGAGAAAGCATCATGTCTATTCTGTCATCCATAGGTCACGCCGTGACCCGTTACTCGGCGGCTCGCGCCCGTTATCGCAGCGAACGCGCCATCCTTTCATTGCCGATGGAATTGCGCAAAGATATCGGCTGGCCGGAGATTGTCGTCGACGCGCAAAACAGCCCGCGGATTCGCATCGCAGGATGAAGGAGACCAACTGGCCATCGCGGCAAGCGCCATTTCGAGCCCGCACTCGGCATTTAAAAAAACATCGGCCGTGTAGGACTGTCACCGTCTCATTCGTCCTGTGGTTCGCAAAGGCAAACCAAACGCAAAGAGGAGCACGACATGAATGACCAGCCGCAGACCCAGCCCGCCGCCAAAGTTCTTGGCGGATTGACTCCCTACCTTCAGCTGGACGGCGCTTTCAAAGCCGCCGAATTTTACCAAAAGGCCTTCGGTGCCGAGCAGGTCTTTGCCTATCCGCCGGACGAACAGGGCCGCACCATGCATATCCATCTCCACATCAACGGCTCGACGCTGATGCTTTCCGATTTCTATCCCGAGCACGGAATGGCCGCTGTGAAGCCGCAGGGCTACACAATGCAGCTCCATCTCGGCAGCGACGACATCGACGACTGGTGGAAACGGGCCGTCGAGGCAGGCTGCAAGGTCGCCATGCCGCTGCAAGTGATGTTCTGGGGCGACCGCTGGGGCCAGCTGACTGACCCCTTCGGCGTGGAATGGGCGATGAACGCGCCGGTGAAGAAAGCCTGACCTTTCGCGAATGGCGAGGCGCCCTCACCGGCCGATGCCGGTGAGGCATCTCTTCGAAAAATCTCCCAGGAGGAGTCCCCCATGTCCTATGTCGATGGTTTCGTACTCGCCGTGCCGAAGGCAAAGCTCGATGCCTACAAGAAGCTGGCGGGAACCGCCGGCGCCGTCTGGAAGGAGCACGGTGCGCTTGCCTATGTCGAATGTGTCGGCGATGACGTGCCCTATGGCGAGATCACCTCGTTCCCGCGCGCCGTGCAGGCCAAGGACGACGAGATCGTCGTGTTCTCATGGATCGTCTATGAATCTCGGCAGAGCCGCGACGCGGTGATGGCCAAGGTGATGGCCGACCCGCGTCTCAAGCCGGACTGGTCGACGATGCCGTTCGACGGCAAGCGCATGATCTTCGGCGGCTTTCAGCCGTTCATGGAGCTTTAGGCGCAGCGGCGCTTTAAGCCAGCCTGTCGAGCAGCGGCTTCAGCCGGTCGCCATAGCGCTTCCACAGATCGACCGAGCCCTGGTACATCGGCTGGCGCACCTGCGCGGCGGACGCCGTGCGCACCGGCCGGTCGGTCTGGTGGAACGACAGCACGGCGTCGTCCCACGGCAGGCCGAGATGGGCAATCAGCGCCCGCGACTGGCCTTCCTGGTCGGCGACGAAATCCTCGTAGTGAACGTCGTGCACGACGCCCGGCAGCACGGTGTGCCAATGCGCCATGATGTCGGTGTAGAGATTGTGGAAATCGGCGAGTTCGTCGAGATCGTAGCCGTAGCGGTGGCTGTCGCCGCGGAAGTGCACCTTGTAGATCGACAGGCAGGTCGCCGCCGCATCGCGCGCGCAATGGATGACCTTGGCCTTCGGCAGCATCAAATGGATGAAGCCGACCAAGAGGAAATTGCCGGGCATCTTGTCGGTGACGTGCCGGAAACCCGGATAGCGGGCGTGTAGCATGTCAAGGTAGGCTTGGCCGGCCTCGGCATAGGCCTTGTCGAGCATGTCGGCGATGCCCCAGGGAAAGCCGCCCTTTATGCTGAGCGGAAACTGCTTGCCGACCGCCGTCTTCAATATGCTGAGCTCGCCGGCGCCATAGACCTGCGGATGGCTGGCGATGATCTGCTCGACCAGCGTGGTGCCGGAACGCGGCATGCCGACAACGAAGATCGGCGTGTCGTCGGCGATCCCGCTCGGCCGGTGCTTTTCAAAAAAGGCCCTGTCGAACACCGCCTTCATCGCCTCGAACTCGCCGCGCGTCTTGCCGGCGTCGTAGTCGATGCCCTGGCGGCGGATCGCGTTGCCTTCGGCGAAATAGTCGAAAGCGCGGCCATAATCCCTGAGGTCGTCATTGGCCTTGCCGAGGCCGAAGGAAAGCTGCATGCGCGCCAGGCTGCCTTGCGGCGCCTTGGCGTGCTCCGCCTCCATGCGGGCAAGCTCGGCGTCGCGCTCCTTCTGGCGCTTGACCTGGGTGAGCATCAGCCAGGCCCTGGCCAAGCCGGGATCCACCGCCAGCGCCTGCCTGAAAAGATCCGCAGCCTCGTCGAGACTGCCCTTCTCCATCAGCCCGACGCCTAGGCCGTGCAAAAGATCGGCATCCTTCGGCCGTATCGTCAGCGCCTCGCGGAAGGCGGCGAGCGCGTCATCCAGCCGGCCCGCCTCCTGCAGCGTTTCGGCAAGCCCGATGCGGGCGCGGACATGGAACGGGTTGCGGCCAATCGTGCCGCGATAAATATCCTCGGCGCCTTCGAACTGGCCGAGCTGCTTCAGCGCCGAGCCGAGATTGTCGCGCGCCGCCAGCTGGTCCGGCCGAATTGCCACCACTTTGCGGAAGAGATCGGCGGCGGCCGCGCCCCGGCCGAGGTCGCGCAGCACGGTGCCTAGATTGTTGAGGAAATCCGGATTGTTCGGCTGCAGACGCACCGATTGTTCGATCAGCGCCAGCCCCTCGGCGCTGCGCCCGGTCTGGTGCAGCAAAAGCCCGAGAAAATGCGCCGCCGCGGCATGGTTTGCCTTTTGCGCCAGCACCTGCCGGTAAAGCGTCTCGGCTTCCTGCCGGCGTCCTGCCTGGTGCAGCTGCAGCGCCTGCTGCACGTACTGGTCGAGCCCCAGGGGCGGCTGCCCGCCTGAGCCGTAACGTGCGCCTGCCGGTTGTCTTGGATTTCTGTTGATGGGAAACCTGCCGTGTTGTCTGCCTGCCGCGATCTAGGCCATCGCTGCGGCGCGTGCAAGAGCAGGCGGCGGTCGCTACGAAGCGAATCCCCCGGACCGGCGGCCTAGCGGAAGTCGGCCGGCGTCAGCACATACACGGTCTTGCGGCCATACGAGTAGGCCTTGCGCGCAGCATCGTGGATCGACGAACGCTGCGCATCGAAAGCGCTGAGATATTCGGCTTCGGTTCCGCTTGCAGCCGGGCTTGCAGCCGAAAGTGCCGCAACCTCGACGAAGAACGGGACTTCGGCCATGCCGTCATGGCCCACGAAACGAATGCGCTTAGCCGCCGCGTCATAGGAGCGGCTGGGATTGGGGAAATTCAGTGTCATCGCCGCGCGTCAAATCAGGCGGTTGCTTTCGGCAAGCTGGCGCGCCCGCCGCGCCGTGCCGTCTGTGTCGGCAATCCTTCGCCTTGCCGCCTCGTCGCTTCTTATCGTGAGGCGCGGCGACATGACCTTTGTCGGCTTGACGACAGGATTGACAACAACTGTCGGGACATCCGGTGTTCTTGCGGAATTCATGACTCTATTCCCTTCATACCTAAATAAACACAAATGCCGGAGGAATTCTTCCGGAACTTCTTCAAACAATTTTTGGTGCCCCGGGGGGATCGTATCATCGTTTCGCAAATAACCATAGAAGAGTAATTTTACGCTGGTAGGGGCAAGAAGCCGGAATCTTCTTGAATACGCCGCATTTTCAGACTATTGGTATGGAACCGTTTTTGGGCCATACTTGGCCCCTCGCGGCGTCAGGGGTTCTCGGCCCGCCAAACTCATTCCAGATCGCCGACACCCGGTACCGCAATCCAGGCCCCGTTTTCGGGGCCAGGCCGGAAAGAACTTCAAGGCACAAGAATGTCTGCCCGCACCACTCATTCCATCGCGCATTTCGCGGCACCTTTCGTGCTTGGCGGGCTGGATGGCGTGCAGCCGGCCGGCGACTATGACATCGACCACGACGAGGAACTGATCGACGGCATGTCGTGGCTTGCCTGGCGCCGCGTCGCCACTTTCATCCATCTGCCGGCAAGGACGGTGAAAAGCCCGACCAGCCAGCTTGTCGCCGTCGACCACGCCGAACTCGAAGCAGCGCTTCGGCACGACCAGGAGAATGTCACATGATCCGCTTCCAGCAGAGTGCGCGGCGCACGGACACGCCGGCGCATATCTTCACCGTCGGCCAGACCGTCCGCATGAAGAGCCGCATCGGCCTTGCCCAAAAGACCGCAGAGCTGTTCCAGATCAAGAGCCGGCTGCCGGTCAAGGACGGCTCGCCGCAATATCGCATTCGTAGCGAGCAGGAGACGTATGAGCGGGTCACCACGGAAGACAATCTCGAACCGGTCGACAACCCGGCCGGCTGACCGATAGCAACATCCACATTACCACCCACGCACGAGGGATCAGAAATGGCCAAGGGTCAACAGCGCAGCAACCGCGAGACACGCAAGCCCAAGAAGGACAAGGTGGCTGCAAAGCCGGCCTCGCCCTTCGGCTCAGCGGTCAAGCAGGCGGAGACCGGTATGAAACCCAAGTCCAAGGGCTAGGGTTCGATCGCACGACAATCTGCTGGAGGCGTGCTTGAACTTCATAATCGAGTTCTACCGCTCGCGCGATGCCGACGAAGCGACACTCGATCGAGTGTCGCTGGAGGCGCCGAACCTGCGCGCCGCCCTGCAAGGCGCCGCCACGCTGCTTCACACGCTGATGATGCCGCAGATCCCCGATCGCCTGCGCATCTCCAACGAGGACGGCGCCGAGCTCTACGCCGGCCCCGCCGATGGTGCCTATCCGGCCGAACTGTGAGGCCGGTGCGCTAGCACGGCCCGTCATCGACGACGCGATAATCCGCCGCGCGGGCCTCGCATTCATTGGGGAATGTGCGCAGTTCGCCATGGCGACGGGCACAGACCGGGCGGTATTCGCGGGTGCAGAATGTCTGCTCCTCGCCGCCGCCACCACCGCCACGGCACTCCCCTTCACGGATGATGCGGTATCCGGCCCGTTCAGCAAGGCAGGCATTGGCGAAGGTCTGGCGGTCGCCGCCGCGTCGGGCGCAGACCGGGTCATATTGCTTGGTGCAGAATTGCGGCTCCGGCCTTGGCGGGCGCGGCCCCGGCCCCTCATCGACCACGACGGTGCAGGCCGCAAGAATTGCCGACAGGAACAAGATGGAAAAACCCTGCCGCGAGAAGATTGCCGCAAGAAACCGCATGAATATTTCCTCCCTCGAAACTCCCGCCCCCGCATAAATCGCGCCTGCGTCGGCCGATCTTCGTCAATCTCGCCATTCTGCTGCCGAATGCAACCCCGTTTGCAGCCTGGCGGCATGCAAACCAGGGCGGCCTGCCGGCGCAAACCCAAAAACGGCACAGGCCTCGCTTGCTGGACCATGCCTGGGTGGCTTCTGGCCGATGACCGCGCGAAGAACCGGAACTATCGGTGCGATGCGTCGGGATGTGCCCATTTGGGCGGCCCGCGGCTCTATCTTGCAAGCATCACGTTTCCGTGCGATAAATTTTGTGTTCGGGCATTTGCGACCCGGAGAGCGGAACGTTTTGGACGACCTTTCCCCGATACTGTGAATCTCTGACAGCCCCGTTTTCGGCGGGGGGTTTTACCATGCGCCAATGCATGACTGCCGAAGCAACCACCGGGACTTGCCCACGGCGCCAGGCGGCGGGCGGAACCACCAAGACTGACACGGGTGAAGGAGTTTCCCCAATGGCCCAGACCGGCACCGTTAAATTCTTCAACGCTACCAAAGGCTTCGGCTTCATCACGCCCGATGGCGGCGCCAAGGATGTGTTCGTCCACATCTCGGCGATCGAGGCTTCCGGGCTGCGCACGCTCGTCGACGGTCAGAAGGTCACCTTCGATGTCGAGCCCGACCGTATGGGCAAGGGTCCGAAAGCGGTCAATCTCCGCGCCGCCTGATCCACGGCGTGCCGCGCGTCCTTCCGGGGTGTGAGGATGCTGCAAGGCTTTGGAGTGAATTTGAATTTTATAAAGGCGCGGCGGTTTTCGTCGCGCCTTTTGTGTTCTGGGATGCTTGCAGGCGCCCGCAAAACTTTCTCTTGCCGATAGCACTAAAATAAAGGACAAATTTCCGTCCGGGCATTTGCCGGCCCGAGACTGGACTTGTGGGATCAAAGGAGCTTCCCATGCCGCAGACCGGCACCGTCAAATTCTTCAATCATGCCAAGGGCTTCGGCTTCATCACGCCGGACGACGGGGCAAAGGATGTCTTCGTCCATATTTCGGCCGTGCAGGCGTCGGGTCTTTCCGGTCTTGAGGATGGGCAGAAAGTGACATTCGACACCGAGCCGGACAAGCGCGGCAAGGGTCCGAAAGCCGTCAACCTGTCGATCGGCTGAACCAGTCCTGGACAGAATGGACGCAGGCCGTTTGGCCTGCGGTTTTCGCCGCACGCGTCGAACCGCCAGTCAACTTTCGTTCAGCCCCCGTTCAGCCACGGTCCCATATTAATCTTCGCTAAAGCCGGACCGCATCCCCCCGAAACGACCCGGGCCGGCACGAAGGAGACCGACATGAACCGGATTTTCAAGACTGCCATCCTGTCCGCCGCGGTCGTTGCGACCACGCTTGCGACCTTGCCTGCGGCCAGTGCCGACGAATGGCGCCATCACCGCCGTCACCACGGCAACGGCGACGCCGTTGCGGCCGGCGTCCTCGGGCTTGCGGCCGGTGCCCTCATCGGCGGTGCGCTCGCCAGCCCGCAGCCCCGCTATTACGACCCGGCCTATGATGATGAATACTACCGGCCTGCCCCGGTCCGCCGTTACTACATGCAACCGCGAGTGGCCTATGCCGAAAGCTATGCGGAGCCGTGGACCCGTGGCTGGTACGAATACTGCTCGGACCGCTACCGAACCTTCAACGCCCGCACCGGCACGTTCACCGGCTATGACGGGGAACAGCATTTCTGCACCGCCAATTAACTGAGACAGTTTCCCGTCTGGAAAAGCGCGGTCGCACAGGCCGCGTTTTTTTGTTTCCGGCAAGCGGTTTCAGAGCAGGAACGGATTGCTCCGCCGCTCGTCGCCAAAGCGGCCGCCGGGACCATGGCCGCAGATGAAGCCGATGTCGTCGCCCAACGGCAAAAGCTTCTCCTTGATCGAGGCGATCAGCGCGGCGTGGTCGCCGCCCGGCAGGTCGGTGCGGCCGACCGAGCCGCGGAACAGCACGTCGCCGACATGGGCGAACTTCGCGGCCCGATTATAGTAGACGACGTGGCCGGGCGCGTGGCCCGGACAATGGAACACCTCAAACACATGTGAGCCAAACGAAACGGTCTCGCCTTCGGCAAGAAACCGGTCGGGGACACAGTTGCGCACGGGATCGGTGATGCCGTAGCGCTTCGCCTGGGCCTCAAGATTGGCGAGCAGCGGCCGGTCGGCGGCATGCGGGCCGATGATCTCGATGCCGAGTGCCTCCTTCAGCTCCATGGCGCCGCCGGCATGGTCGATATGGCCATGCGTGATCCAGATCGCCTCGGCAGTGATCGCATTGTCCTTGAGCGCCGCCAGCACCTTGTCGATGTCGCCGCCCGGATCGACGACGACGCCGCTCTTGTCGTCCATGTCGAAGAGGATGGTGCAGTTCTGCTGGAACGGCGTGACCGGCACGATGCTGGCGTTGAGCTTGCCCATATTTGTCCTTTCACTCTGTCGGAGCGCTGTGCGTCCCCTCGGACGCACCAGGAATGCTCTAACCTTGCATCAGGCCTGATGTAGAGACACACGCGAACGGCGTCCACCACCCTCACAAACGGCAGAAGACAAACGACAAAAATCAAAACGGCACAAAAGAAATGGGCGGCCGAAGCCGCCCATTTGGAAAACCTGAAACGTCGAAACTTATTTCTTCATCGCGTTCATGACCGCACCGATGATGCCGGTCAAGATAGCGCCGCCACCGGCACCGCCAATGATGTTTGGAATATTCAACGCGCTGCCGGCCCCTGCCGCCGTAGCGGCTGCTGACGGATCGACCGCGCCACCACCCAGCAGACTGTTGAGAATAGCCGCACCGCCGACACCGCCAACGGCGCCGCCCAGGATTTTGGGAAGCTGACCTATCGCCGCCGTTTTGAGCGCCGCGCCCACCGCCTGACCACCGATGACACCCGTAATCACCTGAATAATGATCGGAAGAAGCGTGTTCATGTCCATATTTCCAGTCCCTCCATAGCTGCCAGCCTCCCGGGCCGACGCCATCATGAGACGCCGAATTGCATGAAAGTCAAATGCAGAAGTGCTTAAATAAAAGGGGCGGCCTGAAAACCGCCCCTACTAGTTAAAAAAGCTGTGACTTTCGTTATTCTGCGGCGATCGCATGCTTGGGCTGAACGGCCGCAGAATAGTCATTCATCAGCGTCTTGGCGATCTCACCGACCTCGAATCGGTACGGACCGATCTCCGAAACCGGCGTCACCTCGGCCGCCGTCCCGGTGAGGAAGCACTGCTGGAAGCCTTCAAGCTCTTCCGGCATGATGGCGCGCTCGATCACCTCCAAACCGCGGTCCATGGCAAGGCCGATGACCGTGCGGCGGGTGATGCCGTCGAGGAAGCAATCGGGTTTGGGCGTGTGGATCCTGCCGTCTTTTACGAAGAAGATGTTGGCGCCTGTCGCTTCCGCCACCTGGCCACGCCAGTCGAGCATCATGGCGTCGGCATAGCCCTTGGCCTCGGCGGCATGCTTGGACATGGTGCAGATCATGTAGAGGCCGGCCGCCTTCGATTTCGACGGTGCGGTGCGCGGATCGGGGCGGCGCCATTCGGCCATGTCGAGGCGGATGCCCTTCAGCTTCTGCGCCGGGTCGAAATAGCTCGGCCACTGCCAGATGGCGATGGCGCAGTTGATCCGGCTGTTCTGCGCCGAAACGCCCATCTGTTCGCTGCCGCGCCACGCGATCGGCCGGACATAGGCGTCCTGGAGACCTTGCTTCTTCAACAGCGTGCGGCAGGCGTCGTCGATCTCGGCGACCGAATAGGGTATCTTGAAGCCAAGCAGGCGCGCCGATTCATGCAGGCGCTCCGTGTGGTCGGTCAGCTTGAAAATCTCGCCGCCATAGGCGCGCTCGCCCTCGAATACCGCGCTGGCGTAGTGCAGTCCGTGGGTCAAGACGTGGATCTTGGCGTCGACCCATTTGACGAATTGGCCGTTCATCCAGATAAAGCCGTCCAGTTGGTCGAAGGGAACGGATGCCATGGTAACCTCCCGCGGGCGGCAGCCCGCACATCATTGTGTCGTTACGTGTTTCGTCTCGGCCGCTCCGGGCGGCCATTGTCTCAAAGCGTAGGCGGATATTTAAGGTCTGGCAAACTCAGGAAGTTCCGGAAAAAAGGGGTTCGCTTGCCTTTTCGTTCGCAATCCGCCGAAAAGCTTGCCAAAAATTACCATCGCGCGGAAAATACGTCAATAGTGCTGACATAATTTCCTGCTTCACACGGAGAAAAGATGACGAGCCACGCAGCCGCAGAGCCGATCAGGACGGCGATCACCGACGAGGACGGCATCGATTTCGCCATCATCGAGTTGTTCTTCTTCGCCTATCGCGACTTTACCTCCGATCCGGACCAGATCCTGGCCGACTATGGTTTTGGCCGTGCCCATCACCGGGTGCTGCATTTCGTCAATCGCAGGCCCGGCCTGACGGTCGCCGAACTCCTCGACGTGCTCAAGATCACCAAGCAGAGCCTGGCGCGCGTGCTCAAGCAATTGATCGACACCGACCATATCGTGCAATTGCAGGGCCCGCGCGACCGCCGTCAGCGCGAACTCTACCCGACCGCCAAGGGCCGTGCCCTGGCGCTGGCGCTGGCGCGGCCACAGTCGCGCCGCATCCATGCTGCATTGGAAGATTCCGGAGCCACCGAACGCGCCGTTATCGAACGGTTCCTGGAAGCGATGGTCAATCCGGAACTAAGGGCGCAGATCGACATTGTGCCCGCAAAGATGTCAGGGAAAAGCCATGGAGACCATTGAGAGGGTTGATCATCCGACAGCGCCGGAAGACGATGCGCCGCATCTGCTGGTGGTCGATGACGACACCCGTATCCGCAATCTTCTGAAACAATATCTGACCGAAAACGGTTTTCGCGTCACCGTCGCCGGAAATTCCGGCGAGGCGCGGCGCAAGCTCGCCGGCCTCGATTTCGATCTGATCGTGCTCGACGTCATGATGCCGGGTGAAAGCGGCGTCGACCTCACCAAGGCGCTGCGGGCGGAGAAAAACGTCCCAATCCTGATGCTCACCGCGCTATCCGAAACCGACAGCCGGATCACCGGGCTCGAGGCCGGCGCCGACGACTATCTGCCAAAACCGTTCGACCCGCGCGAGCTGATCCTGCGCATCAACAATATCCTGCGCCGCGGCGGCCCCGTGACGACGCCCAAGGTCGAACAGCTGGTCTTCGGCCCCTATACCTTCCAGATTGCCAGGCGTGAGCTGAAGCGCGGCGGCGAGGCGCTCAAGCTGACGGACCGCGAGCAGGAGATCCTGGCGATCTTCGCTGCGCGTGCCGGCGAGACGATACCGAGACATGAGCTTGTCGGCGACGAGTCCGAGGTAGGCGAGCGCACGATCGACGTCCAGATCAACCGGCTGCGCCGCAAGATCGAACGCGATCCATCCAATCCGGTCTGGCTGCAGACCGTGCGCGGTATTGGGTATCGGCTCAGCGTGGAATAGAATGCCGCCGACAGCGGTCATTTGGCGGGCCGCGGGTGAGCAAAGAGACGAATGGCGACCACGCAACTCGAACGGCCGGGAGATGGCGGCTTCAGCGCTCGCACGACGCGGGCGCTGAAGGCCGTGCCGCGCGCCTGGAACCGATTCTGGCGCCTGGTTTCGCTTTACATGCCGAAGCGGCTCTATGCTCGCTCGCTGATCATCGTCATCGCGCCGATGATCATGCTGCAGTCGGTCGTCGCCTTTGTCTTCATGGAACGCCATTGGCAGACCGTGACGCAGCGCCTGTCGCAGGCCACGGTGCGCGACATCGCCGCGATCATCGACCTGATAGAGACCTATCCGCACGACGCCGACTACGCCAACGTCATCCGTATCGCCCAGGATCGCATGCAGCTGAAGGTCGACCTCTTGCCGCCCGACCCGCTGCCGCCACCCGGGCCAAAGCCGTTCTTCTCGATCCTCGACGAGATCCTTTCGTCCGAGATCACCCGCCAGATCAACCGTCCATTCTGGATCGATACGGTCGGCAATTCCAATATCGTCGAGGTCCGCGTCCAGCTCGAAAACAAGGTGCTGCGGGTCTTTGTGCGCCGCAGCCAGGCCTATGCGTCGAACACCCATATTTTCCTGATCTGGATGGTCGGCACCTCGTTGGTGCTGCTGATGATCGCCATTCCCTTCCTGCGCAACCAGATCCGGCCGATTCTGACGCTGGCCGAGGCGGCCGAGAGCTTCGGCAAAGGCCGGCCGATGCCGCGCGATTTTCGCCCGCGCGGCGCCGAGGAAGTCCGCCGCGCCGGCTTTGCCTTCATCCAGATGCGCGAACGCATCGAACGCCAGCTCGAGCAGCGCACCGCCATGCTGAGCGGCGTCAGCCACGATCTGAGGACCATCCTCACCCGCTTCAAGCTGCAATTGGCGCTGGCCGGGACCAAGGCGGCCGACACCCAGGCACTCGACCAGGACATCGACGACATGCAGTCGATGCTGGAAGGCTATCTTGCCTTTGCACGCGGCGAAGCATCGGAAGACGCCGGTCGGTTCGATCTCGAGGCCTTCTTCGACAAGCTTCGGGAGGAAGCCGCGCTGCGCAAGCGCAAGCTGTCGACCGTGCTTGCCGGCGATCCGCATGTGCATGTTCGCCCGAATGCCTTTGCCCGGCTGCTGTCCAACGTCGTCGGCAATGCATTCCGCTACGCCAAGACGGTGGAGATCAACGCCAATCATGGCCGTGGCTCACTGCTCGTCACCATCGACGATGATGGTCCGGGCATTCCGCCCGAAAAGCGGGAGGAGGTGTTCAAGCCTTTCGTGCGGTTGGACGAGGCCCGCAACCTCGACGCCAGCGGCACCGGCCTTGGCCTTTCCATCGCACGTGACATTGCCCGCAGCCATGGCGGCGACATCGTCCTGGAACGCAGCCCGCTCGGCGGCCTGCGGGCGGTGATCAAGGTCCCGGCTTGACGGGAGGGAGGCCCGACCTTCATCCGCCCGTCATGAAACCATGGTGAAGAGCGCCAATGAAGCGCGCGATCCTGATCGATTCGGCCCTGCGGCCTCATTTCGACCCCGCGCCTGCCCGGGTGCGTTGGTGCGAGGCCAGAGCGGCGACGTGGTCGCCGTTCAGGCATCGCGGCAATGCAATCAAGCTTTCCGCCAAAGGACCGCCATGCGCATCCTGATGGTCACCGATGCCTGGCGGCCGCAAGTCAACGGCGTCGTCCACACGCTGGAGCGCCTCTCGGAGACCCTGAAATCCTTCGAC
Source organism: Mesorhizobium sp. M0060 (assembly GCF_040323155.1). Taxonomy (NCBI): domain Bacteria; kingdom Pseudomonadati; phylum Pseudomonadota; class Alphaproteobacteria; order Hyphomicrobiales; family Phyllobacteriaceae; genus Mesorhizobium; species Mesorhizobium sp. M0060. The sequence goes on along the minus strand of NZ_JAMYUP010000003.1, from coordinate 109,085 downwards.
GTCGAGACGGCCTTCCTGACGCCGAACATCTTTCGCACTCTGCCGCTGCCGACCTATCCGGACATCAGGCTGGCGCTGACGACGCCGCACCGCGTGGCACAGCTGATCGAGGCACGCAAGGCGGACCACATCCATATCGTCACCGAAGGACCGCTCGGCGTTATGGCGCGGCGCTACTGCCGCAACGCCGGTCGTCCGTTCACGACCAGCTATCACACACGTTTTCCGGAATATCTGAGCGCGCGCCTGCCCGTGCCGGAAGCATGGGCCTATCGCTGGCTGCGCGATTTCCATAATTCAGGACAGGGCACGCTGGTCGCCACCCAGTCGCTTGCCGACGATCTTGCGTCACGCGGCTTCACCAAGCTCCGGCCATGGACGCGCGGCGTCGACACGGATCATTTTCGGCCGGACAAAAGAAAGAACCTGGGATTTCCGGGACCGATCTTCCTCTGCGTCGGCCGCGTCGCGATCGAAAAGAACCTGCCGGCCTTCCTCGACCTGGACCTGCCCGGCAGCAAGGTGGTCGTCGGCGAAGGGCCGGAATTGGCGAAGCTGAAGGCCAGATATCCCGATGCCCATTTCCTCGGTCATCGCCCGAACGACGAACTGGCCGAGATCTACGCCTCGGCCGATGCTTTCGTCTTCCCCAGCCGCACCGACACATTCGGCAACGTCATCATCGAGGCGCTGGCCAGTGGCACGCCTGTTGCAGCCTATCCCGTCACCGGGCCGATCGATATTGTGGGTGACGGCATCGGCGGCGCGGTATCAGACGACCTGCGGCAAGCGGCGCTCGCCGCGCTTCATGTCGACCGCGCCGAGGCGCGGCAACGCGCGATGCGCTACAGCTGGAAGGCCTGCGCGGAAATGTTCATGGAAACGGTCGAAGAGGCGCTGGGTACCACGCGCAAACTGGCCGCCTGAGCAAAGCGCAGTTAGAACAATCTGCCGCCGTCGGGCACCCTGCGCTCGATTGCCCCAAGCACGACGGCGCCCTCTTCATCGGGAAAGCCGAGCGTCAGCACCTCCGATATGAACGGTCCGATCTGACGCGGCGGGAAATTGACCACCGCGAACACCTGCCGGCCGATCAGGCTTTCGGGCGTATAGTATTTCGTGATCTGAGCCGAGGATTTCTTCACCCCAATCATGGGGCCGAAATCGATCTTGAGCTTGATCGCCGGCTTGCGCGCCTCGGGAAAAGGCTCGGCCTCGACGATCGTGCCGGCGCGGATGTCGACGCGGTCGAAATCGGCAAAGCTGATCTCGGGTTTTCGCGCGTTGCTCGAACTCATCGACGGTCAGGCGTTTCCGTAGGTTTCGAACAGCACGCCGGCCAGCGCGTCCTTGGCCGAAGTCCCCGACCAGACGACGAACTGGAATGCCTGGAAATAGCATTCGCAGGCTTCCAGCGCCGACGACAGCAGCACCTCGACCTGCTGGCTCGACGGCTCGACCCCACCGGCCAGCAGCAGCGACTGGCGGAACATGATCGCGCCTTCCTGCTCCCAGAGATCGAAATGCCCAAACAGCATCTGCTCGTTGATCAGCGAAAGCAGCCGCATAACCTCGAGCGCGCGCGCCTCCGGGACCTTGATGTCGAAAGCGCAGGCCAGGTGCAGCGCCTCGTAGTCCTCCATCCAGGAGAATGACACGTGGTAGTCGGTCCAGCTTCCGGCAACCGAGATCGAGATCTCGTCGTCGCCGGCCCGCTCGAAGGACCAGTCGTTGTTGTGGGCCACCTGCTCGATAACATCCACCGGGTGGATTTCGCGGGAGAATTCGAGTTCGAGAAGTTCCATGAAATGCTTCCTGTCGTTCTGGGAGCGCCACCACACGCTCCGCGGGAGAGGCACACTCGAACAATTCTGTCTAGAACTCGGACGGCCAGGACTTCGTCAACGCAAAGACCCCGGACCGGACCCCACCGCCCGGCGCATGACCCTGCTCCGAATCATGCAACAAATTCAGTCTATTGATCGGGAGTCGCGTGACCAGCCCAATTTTTCGCACTGCGTCATTCGCATGTGGAAAGGCGCTGTCATAAAGATTCACGCAGTACCGGTAAGCGATTCACGACAAAGCGCTTTTTGCGATCCGGCTTTGTGGAAAAGTTTAACGATTTATTTTTGATTATTTTCTGGCGCGCGGCTTTGCTGCAGCCGCAGGCGCCGCCTGACCGGTCATTTCGGCAAGCTTGGCCTCGAGCGTTTCGATGCGAGCAGCGAGGCGGGTGTTTTCTTCCCTGGCCTTCGCCGCCATGTCGCGGGCGGCCTCGAATTCTTCGCGCTGCACCACGTCCATGGAGTTGAGGATCCGCTCCGCCTGGCCCCTGAAGGCGGTCTCCATTTCGCGTCGCACGCCTTGCGCGGCACCGGCTGCGTCGGTCATCAGTTTGGCGAATTCATCGAGAATGCGGTTCGGTCCGGTCGCCATGGCAAATCCTCGCTTGGTTGAATTGACGTAGTGGCGCACGGCGCGAAATGCAAGAACGTTGATGCCCCCGGGTGGCATCGGCCGTCCATGCAATTTGGTCCGTTGAGCTACTGGTGCGCCGGGCCAATAACTATTATTATCGCGCTAGACCCATTAGGAACATTGTCATGGCCATCAGCGCGGATTTGGGCAACCGTTTGGAGGATGTCGTGAACCAGCTTGTCAGCACCGGCCGCTATAATTCGAAGAGCGAAGTGCTGCGCGAAGGCGTTCGCCTTGTGGAAGAGAGAGAAAAGCGCCTCGCCGCGCTTGACGCGGCACTTGCCAAAGGTGTCAGCGATGCCGACGCGGGGCGGGTGAAGCCTGCCGAAGATGTGCTTGACCGACTGGAGGCCAAATACAAGGCGATGACCGGCAGGTGAAGCGACTGATCTTCACCAGCCAGGCTGAGACAGACCTTGAAGTCATCGGCGACTACATCGCGCTCGACAGCCCGTTTCGCGCTATGACATTCATTCAGGAATTGCGTGGCAGCTGCATGGAGTTGCGGACAATGCCGGAGCGTAACCCGTTGTTGGAACGATATCGGTCCTCAGGCATTCGTCGCCGTATTCATGGCAGCTATCTGATCTTTTATCGCGTCAAGGCCGATACAGTGGAGATACTGCACATCCTCCACAGCGCGATGGACTACGGAGCCATTCTATTTCCGGAGACTTGACGGAGCGATGCCGGGGGGAACAGCATGCGCGCCGCCTTGACCCTGCCAAAACCCTGCCGCATGGTCCGCGCCCGAACGTGGTCGGAACCGGGAGACCCTGTTGAGCGAATATTTGCTGCCGCTGGCCGCCCTGCCCTTTCCCAACATCGATCCGGTCATCATCCGGATCGGACCGTTGGCGGTGCATTGGTACGGCGTCGGCTACATCGTCGGCATTCTGTTCGCCTGGTGGTATGCCAAGCGCCTCGTCACCAACCCAAAACTCTGGCCTGATGGCATCCTGCCGATGAAGCCCGTCGACCTCGACGACTTCATCGTCTGGGCGGCTATCGGTGTGGTGCTCGGCGGGCGCACCGGCTACGTGTTGTTCTACGACCTGCCTCGTTACATCGCCAATCCGCTCGATATTGTCGCCGTCTGGCAGGGCGGCATGTCGTTTCATGGCGGCCTGCTCGGCGTCATTGTCGCCATGACGCTGTTTTCTCGATCGCGCGGCATCCGCACATGGTCGCTGTTTGACGTTGTTGCCGCCGGCGTGCCGGTGGGGCTTGGCCTCGTTCGCCTGGCGAATTTCGTCAATGCCGAACTCTGGGGCCGCGTTACCGATGTGCCATGGGGCGTCGTCTTTTGTAACAACCGCATTCTCCAGGCCGGTCAGTGCTTGGCCGGCACCGATCCACGCCATCCGAGCCAGATCTACGAGGCGCTGCTCGAAGGCTTGGTGTTGTTCCTGGTCCTGCGCTTCCTCACCCATTCGCGGCTCAAGCTGAAGACGCCGCGCTTCGTCGGCGGCGCCTTCATCGCGGGTTATGGTCTTTCACGCATCTTCGTCGAATTCTTCCGCGAGCCCGACCAGCAGCTCGGCTATCTCCTCGGCACGAACTGGCTGACCATGGGCATGGTGCTGTCGCTGCCGATGCTGCTTGCCGGGATCTGGGCGATGGCGACGGCCAAGCCGGTGACGCAACCGCAACCGGCATGACGCGGCTAAAAACCCGCATCGCCGAGCTGATCGGTGCGGTAGGACCGATCCCGGTCAGCGAGTACATGGCACTCTGCCTGTTTGATCCGCAGGACGGCTATTATACGACGCGCGAGCCGTTCGGCGCTGCCGGCGACTTCGTCACCGCGCCGGAAATCAGCCAGATGTTCGGCGAACTTATCGCTGTCTGGCTTTACCAGGCATGGCTGGCGGTTGGCCGGCCGATGCCGGTCGCCATCGCCGAAATCGGTCCCGGCCGTGGCACGCTGATGAGAGACATGCAGCGCACGCTGTCGCGGCTCGATCCGGCGCTCACCGCCAGTGCGTCCTTTGCCATGATCGAAACCAGCCCGCGGTTGGCCGAGATCCAGAAACGGACGCTTGCCGGGACGGCGGCGACGGTCGCCTGGCACGAGACCATCGACACGCTGCCGCGGACGCCGCTTCTGATTGTCGGCAACGAGCTGTTCGATGCGGTGCCCATCCGCCAGTTCGTCCGCGCCGGGGCCGGCTGGCGCGAACGGATGATCGGTCTCGACGACGCGAACGGGCTGCGCTTTTTTGCCGGCGCCGGCTCTGTCGACCCAATGCTGCTGCCGGATGATGCTGAGAATGCGCCGCAAGGCGCGATCGTCGAGATGGCGCCGGCCCGAGCCGCCCTGATGACGGCTATTGCCGAGCGACTTGCCGGATTTGGCGGCGCCGGCCTGTTTCTCGACTACGGCTATCTCCAGCCCGGTATCGGCGACACCTTGCAGGCCTTGCGCAAGCACGATCACGAAGACGTGCTGGCCAATCCGGGGGAGGCCGATCTCACCGCCCATGTCGATTTCGCTGCCCTGGCGGCAACCGTTCGGGCACACGGCCTCGATGCCCACCTCTCCACGCAAGGTGAATTCCTGCTCAAGATGGGGCTTCTCGAACGAGCCGGCCGGCTCGGCGCCAATGCCGATGAGGCAGCTCGCGAAAAGGTCGCGGCCGACGTCGAGCGCCTCGCCGGTCCACAGTCCATGGGCGAGCTCTTCAAGGTGCTTGCCATCCTCCCGGCTGAGATTGCCGTTCCGCCGTTCGCAGGCACGGATTGACTTTTCGCTGCCGCCTCTCCCACTCTCCGACTAGCGCCCGCCTTCAACTGCGCCAGCCTTCAACTGCGCCCGCCTTCAACTCGCTTGACGAAATCGCCCATACGGACAACAAAGCCGCCATGCTGAATCAGACCAAACCGGATCCCGTTCGGTCGCCCTTGCTGGAGACGGCGCAAGGCATCCGCCACGCCTACTTCACCCGCGTCGGCGGCATCTCCAGCGGCATCTACCGGGGCCTCAACATCGGCACCGGATCAAGCGACGACCAGACGCTGGTGCGCGAGAATCGTCGCCGCGTCGCCGAATGGATGGGCGTGCCTGCAAGCCATCTGCTGACCGCTCATCAGGTTCATTCGCCGGACGTCGTCATCGCCAGGGAGCCTTTTGCCGGCGAGCGTCCCAAGGCTGACGCCATCGTCACCGACCGGCCGGGCATTGCCGTCGGTGCCTCGACCGCCGATTGCGGACCGGTCCTCTTCGCCGACGCCGAGGCGCGCATTATCGGAGCCGCCCATGCCGGCTGGAAAGGCGCTTTCACCGGGGTGCTGGAAAACACCATTGCGGCGATGGAAGGCCTCGGCGCCCGGCGCGAGCGCATCGTCGCGGTGCTCGGTCCTTCCATCGGCCCACAGAATTACGAAGTCGGGCCGGAATTCGTCACCCGCTTCGTCGACGCCGATGCCGGCAATGCCCGCTATTTCGCTCCCTCCGCAAATGCCGGACACGCGATGTTCGATCTCAACCGCTACACGGTCGACCGGCTGACCAAGGCTGGCGTCAACGCCGAAGGGCTCGACCGCTGCACCTATGCCGAGGAAGAGCTTTTCTACTCCTATCGGCGCAGCACGCATCGCAACGAGCCCGACTACGGGCGGCAGGTTTCGGCAATCGTTTTGGAGACTGACTGATGGCGCTGCATTTCGAACGCTCGGAATTTGACGCACGGCGCGATCGACTGATGATCGAGATCGCCGAAAAGAAGCTCGACGCCGTCCTGCTGTTTGCGCAGGAAAGCATGTATTGGCTAACCGGCTACGACACATTCGGCTTCTGCTTTTTCCAATGCCTGGTGGTCAAGGCCGACGGCTCGATGGTGCTGCTGACGCGTTCGGCCGATTTGCGCCAGGCGCGCCACACCTCGATTATCGACAATATCGTTTTGTGGACGGATCGCAACGGCGCCAATCCGGCGGTCGACCTGCGCAATTTGCTCAACGAGCTTGACCTGCTCGGCGCCCGCATCGGCGTCGAATACGACACCCACGGCCTGACGGCATATAATGGCCGGCGCCTCGACGAGCAGTTGCAGACCTTCGGCCAGATCGCAGATGCCTCCGGTATTGTCAGCCGGCTGCGGCTGTTCAAGAGCCCGGCCGAAATCGCCAAGGCGGAAAAAGCCGCAAATCTGGCCGACGACGCGCTGGACGCAGCACTGCCGCTGATCAAGCAGGGCGGCGATGAGGCGCTGATCCTCGCCGCCATGCAAGGCGCGATCTTTGCCGGCGGCGGCGATTATCCGGCCAACGAGTTCATCATCGGCTCCGGCGTCGACGCCCTGCTCTGCCGCTACAAGGCCGGTCGCCGCAAGCTCACCAAGAACGACCAGCTGACGCTCGAATGGGCCGGTGTCTTCCACCATTACCATGCGGCAATGATGCGCACGGTGTTGACCGGCAAGGTATCGAAACGCCACCAGGAATTGTTCGATGCCGCCCGCGCCGCGCTACTTGCAGTCGAGAAGGCGATGACGCCCGGTAATACGTTCGGCGACGTGTTCGACGCCCATGCCCGCACGCTCGAAGCCCACAATTTGACCAAGCACCGGCTCAATGCCTGCGGCTATTCGCTCGGCGCCCGCTTCACCCCGTCCTGGATGGATATGCCGATGTTCTATCAGGGTAATCCCGAACCGATTGCGCCGAACATGACGCTGTTCGCCCATATGATCATCATGGACTCCGAAACCGAAACCGCGATGACGCTTGGCCGCACCTATCTGACGACCGAATCCCAGCCGAAGCCGCTGTCCCGCCATGATCTCGACTTGATCGTGCAGTGAATCCATAATGGAAAGAGTGTGAGAGGCGTTCGTCGCCAAGGAGTTTTCAGGCTAATGAGACGATCGCATGTGACGACCGTGTCATTGCTCGCGGCGCTGGCGCTGGCAGCCTGCACCAATGCGAAGGACGTTCTCGAACCCTCGGCCATCGCCCCGCAATCGACGCAGTCGCTGCCCGGAGCCGGAGGTGCCGCAACGCCCCCGTCAACTCCGGCGCAGCCTGCCGGCACCGCGCAAACTGCAGATACAGCGCAGCCTCCCGCTGCAGCAGCCGTGCCGCCCGCCAAAAGCGCGGCTGCCATTGCACGGACCCGGCTGCAGGTGGCGCCGATCGTCGGCGCCTCGGTAGAGGCCGCGACACCGCTGACCGCCGAGCTTCAGACACGCGCCAAGCAGCGCGGCATCACCTTGGCCGGCAGCACCGACCAGACCCCAACGCATGTACTCAAGGGCTATTTCTCGACAATGACGGAAGGCAAGGACACCACCGTCATCTACGTCTGGGACATCTATGACCCGGCCGGCAACCGGCTGCATCGCATCAACGGCCAGCAGAAGGCGCCCTCTGTTGGCGGCGGCGAAGGCTGGGCGGCGGTCGCCCCGGCGACCATGCAGGCAATTGCCGACCAGACAATCGACCAGTTCGCCACCTGGCTTGGCGGCGGCGCCGGCTGACCTGGAGCGTGATTCCGAAAAGTGGAATCCGGTTTTCGGAAAAGAGCATGCTCAGACTGAAAGTTAGAAGCTATCCCGATTCCGTCGGCATGGAACTGGCTCTATCGCCGCATGCTCAAGCCGTAAGCGTTTATTGAGATTAGCCGGCGGATTCCCATTCACGACGCTTGCAATACCGGCGCGGGCCGCTAAAAGCCCGACTAAGAGGCTGGAGTGCTATCGGAGTCTCTCAATCCTTCGCCAGGAACGGTGCATGAAGCTCTTCGCGGGCAATTCCAACAGGGTGCTGGCAGAATCAGTCGCCCGCTACCTCAACATTCCGCTGGGCAAGGCCAGCGTCAGGCGCTTCGCCGACCAGGAAATCTTCGTCGAGATCCAGGAGAACGTGCGCGGCGAGGACGTCTTCATCCTGCAGTCCACCTCGTTCCCGACCAACGATCATCTGATGGAACTGCTCATCATGATCGACGCCTTCATGCGCTCTTCGGCCAAGCGCATCACTGCGGTTATTCCTTATTTCGGCTATGCCAGGCAGGATCGCCGTGCCTCGGGCCGCACACCGATCTCGGCCAAGCTGGTCGCCAACATGATCACGAGGGCGGGCGTCAACCGGGTGCTGACCCTGGATCTCCATGCCGGCCAGATTCAAGGCTTCTTCGACATCCCGACCGACAATCTGTTTTCCGTGCCGGTCATGGCCCGCGACGTAAAGGCGAAATACAAGCAGCTTGCCAATGTCATGGTGGTGTCGCCGGATGTCGGCGGCGTGGTCCGCGCCCGCGCGCTCGCCAAGCGCATCGACGCCCAGCTTGCCATCGTCGACAAGCGCCGCGAGCGCCCCGGCGAATCGGAAGTCATGAACGTCATCGGTGACGTGCGCGGCAAGGATTGCCTGCTGATCGACGACATCATCGATTCGGGCGGCACGCTGTGCAATGCGGCCGATGCGCTGCTTGCCGACGGCGCCACCAGTGTCACCGCCTATACTACCCATGGCGTTTTGTCCGGCGGCGCCATCGCCCGCATCGGCGCCTCGAAACTGCAGGAACTGGTCATCACCGATTCCATCCAGCCGACCCAGGCAGTGCTGGACGCCGCCAATATCCGCGTCATCTCCATCGCCGAATTGATGGGCGAGGCGATCTCGCGCACGGCGACCGAGGAATCGGTGTCGAGCCTGTTCGATTAATGCGTGTCGCGCAAAGTGCAGCGGTTTTGCGATAACGACATGCATAAAAGCAAGAACCCAAAGCGCGTCGCATGAGGCCGGTCGAACGCGACGCCCTTCAGGGCTGCGACTCAGGCCGAGCCGGACCGCTTATTCGTCGCACACCTTCGCCAGCATCACGGGCGCCCCGCATGTACCCGCGTGGCGAGGCTCCCAGCATGCGCTTGAACATGGTGATGAACGCCGGCACGCTGTCATAGCCGAGATCGAGCGCCACCCTCGTGATCGGCTCGCCGTCGGCCAGCCGTGGCAGCGCCGCGAACAGACAGGCCTGCTGACGCCAGGTCGACAGCGACAATCCGGTCTGGCGGTGGAACGCGCGGGTGAAAGAGCGGCGGCTCATGCCGACGATAGCGGCCCACTCGTCGATCGTCGCATGCGGTGACGGTGCCGAGACGAAGCGCCGGCACAGCGTCGCCAGCCTTGCATCGGACGGGAACGGAAGGCCGAGCGGCCGTTCCGGCAGGTTCGGGATTTCGTGCAGCAGGAGCTTCATGATCAGTCCGCCCCGCCCCTCCAGTTCGGCGCCTTGCGGCAGCTTTTCCGATTCCACGATCAGGCTGTGCATCAGGTCGGTGATGCCGACGACACGCAACCCGTCCGGCAGGCCGGGAATGGCCTCCGGCATCACATAGACGGAGCGCATGCTGACGTCGCCCAGCATCTCGACGGAATGCTCGGTGCCGGCGGGGATCCACATCGCGTGGTCCGGGGGCACCATCCAGCGCCCATGCCGCGTCGTCACCAGCACGACACCGACCAGCGCGTGCAGCAACTGGCTGCGGCTATGATGGTGCCGTGGCACATGGTAGCCGTCCGGATATTCGGTCGGCAGCGCCACTGCCGGCCCTACGGCCTGCTCCAGCCATTGCCAGCGACGCTCATGCAACAGCCCGAGATCAGCGTCGCCCGCTTTGAGCATTTCCCTGCCATGCGGCATCAGCTATGGCCCACTTGCGAAACTATTGGACCAAACCACGAAAGAAGTCGCGTGACAAGCAACGTATAAGGCAGCCGGCCCCATAAGACCGCGTGCGAAAGTGCCCGCCAAAAAGACCACGGAGCATGCCTTGACAGATACCACAGCAACCGCCGAGGGCGAGCCGGCAGCGGCCGGCCACATCTCGGCTCAGGCGACGGCCTTCACCGTCATCCTGGCGGTGAGCTTCTGCCATTGCGTCAACGACATCATGCAGTCGCTGCTGTCGGCAATCTATCCCTTGCTGAAGGACAATTACGGTCTCGATTTCTGGCAGATCGGCCTTTTGACTTTCACTTTCCAGGTGACGGCATCCTTGCTGCAGCCGGTGATCGGCATGATCACCGACAAGCGGCCGATGCCCTATTCGCTGCCCTACGGCATGGCCTCCTCGTTGATCGGGCTGGTCGTGCTGGCCTATGCCGGACATTACTCGCTGCTCCTCATCGGCGCCTCGCTGATCGGCATCGGCTCGGCGATCTTCCACCCGGAATCCTCGCGCATCGCCCGCTTCGCCTCCGGTGGCAGGTTCGGTCTTGCACAGTCGCTGTTCCAGGTCGGCGGCAATTTCGGCCAAGCCATGGGGCCGCTTCTGGCAGCTTTCATTGTCGTGCCCTTCAGCCAGACCAGCATCGCCTGGTTCGCCGGCGGCTCGCTGATCGGCATCATCGTGCTGTGGCAGGTCGGCGGCTGGTACAGCCGCCTGCGTGCCGCACAGGGCACCCGCAAGGCGGCAGGTCTCGTCTCGCCCTTCCCGCGCCGCAAGGTGATGGGAGCGCTGCTGGTGCTGACGCTGCTGGTACTGACCAAGAACGCCTATATTTCCAGCCTTGCCAGCTACTACACCTTCTATTCCATTCATAAGTTCGGTGTTTCGGTGCAGATGTCGCAAGTCATGCTGTTCCTGTTCCTCGGCGCCTCGGCCCTGGGCATCCTGCTCGGCGGCCCGTTCGGCGACCGCTACGGACAGAAGGCGATGATCTGGTTCTCGATCGTCGGCGTGCTGCCCTTCACCCTGGCGTTGCCCTACGCCAATTTCGAGTGGACAATGGTTCTCACCGTGCTGATCGGCCTGATCCTGTCCTCGGCCTTCTCGAACATCGTCGTCTTCGCGCAGGAACTGGTGCCCGGCCGGGTCGGCATGATCGCCGGCATCTTCTTCGGCTTCGCCTTCGGCATGGGCGGCATCGCGGCCGCCGTGCTTGGCGTCGTCGCCGACATGAACGGCATCGATTTCGTCTTCCAGGTCTGCTCCTACCTGCCCCTACTCGGACTGCTCACGGTTTTTCTTCCCAACATGAAGGAAGCGAGAAAGCTCGAGGCAGTGACCACGATCGGGTGAAGTTTGGGTTGGACTTCGGCTTCCTCGCCCACCGGGCGGCGCGAAATTCGGTTCTCGACATAGACTTCGAGCCGGTCAGGGCCGCCGCGTAGCGACATCGCGGCCATTGGCTGACACGCTCCGTCATCTGAACTTGAAAGCGCGAGTCGCCCACATCAGCCGGAATGCCTGCTCGGCAGCGTTCGCCAGCAGCGTGTCGGCGTCACGGATCGCGTCTTCGAGGGAACACGGTCGGCACAGAATGCTGAAGAAGGCATCGATGCCGATGTCGTGGGTCGCCTCTGCACCTGCTCCGATCGTTCCGGCCAAGGCGATGACGGGCAGATTGTGACGTTTCGCGCGCCGGGCAATCTCGGCTGGTATCTTTCCAAAGCTCGTCTGACCATCCAGGCCACCCTCGGCTGTCATGACGATGTCGGCGTTTGACAGCCGATGATCGAGATCCATATACCGCAGGATCAGGTCGAAGCGCGGATGCAGCCGGGCCCCGGCAAAGGCGTGAAGTCCGGCGCCGAGTCCACCGGAAGCTCCTCCGCCGACAAGCGGTGCCACGTCGACGCCGAGGTCGCGGCGAACGACGTGGGCGACATTTTCCGTGCCCTGCTCGAGCAAAACCACTTGGTCAGGTGTTGCACCTTTTTGCGGGCCGAACACCCGGGCGACGCCTCTCTCGCCGAGCAGCATGTTGTAGGGGTTTACCGCGACGTCGATACGAACATTCGAAAGGCGATGGTCACGACTGGAAAGATCGACACGAGCTAGCGATGAGAGGGCCGAGCCGCTCCCCGAAATGGAACGGCCGCCGCCATCGAGCAGACGCACGCCTAGTGCTTGGGCCATGCCGGTTCCTGCATCGTTGACACCCGAGTCACCGCAGCCGATCAGAATTCTTTCCGCGCCAAGATCGAGCGCAAAACGAATCAACTCACCGACCCCATAACTTGTAGTGCGGGTCGGGTCACGCATGTCGGTGGGGACGAGCCGGAGCCCGGCAGCCGCCGCGATTTCCAGAACTGCTGTCCGTTTCTTTCTCCGCCCGAGAAAACCGACATTGGCCTCCACGGATTGTCCCACCGGTCCCGTCACGGTGACGGAATGCAACTCGCCATCAGACAATTCAACAAGGGTCCGCGTAAAATCCTCGCCGCCATCCACCATTGGAAGGCCCAGGATCTTTGCTGTCGGAACTGCATTGCGAACGCCCCGCGCCAATGCGGCGATGACATCACGAACGCCGAGGCTCTCCTTAAAGCCGGAGGGTGCGACCAATACTCGAAGCCGCCTTCGCTTCTTAAATCCTTTGGTTTTCGACATTCTAAGGCCCTCCAGGAAGTTGCAGATGGAGTGTGTTGTTGAGCAGGCCACCGGTGGCTGGCCACACGGCGACCGCGAACACGACGATGAGAATGAACTGCATCGGCAGCAGGATTGAGCTGAGCAAGGCGAGGTCTTTCGGGCCATAGCCTTCGTCCTCGACGCCCCCGAAAAGCGCCACCGGCTTCGCGCAGATCATGAGGGTTTGGCAAAAGCCGGTTGCCGAGACGAGGACAAGCGTTGCAAGCAGCGGGTCGAGCCGCACTGTCGACGCAAGCATCAGCGCCGGAGGCAGCAGCACCGAGACGCGCGCCGTGCGACTATGGATCACGAGATGACTGAAAAGGCCTAGTAAGGCTAGAAACGAGACAAGGGCCAGCGGCCCCAAGCCAGTGCCGCGCAGTGGATCGACCATCGTCTCGATCAACCACCGATGGAGGCCTGATGCCGTCAGGCCGTCTGCCAAGCAGATCGTCGCTGCCAGGAACAAGAGCAGCTTCCACTCCGCGCTCTTGATTGCATCGCCAAACGCCACGGGGCCGACCTGAGGAAGCGTGGCCAAGAGAGCGCCGCCGAGAGCGATGACGGTGGCATCGAGCCCGTGAACAGGTTCGGTCAGCCATGCGATGACAACGCCGCCGGCGATCCAGAGTATCGGCTGCCGTGCCAAGCCGGCACCAGCATTGTTCACCCTCGTCGGCTGCAAAAGTGCCATCCGCCGCTCCACCGGCGACAGAAAAAGCCGGAGCAGGCATTCGACCGAAAGGAGGGTGCTCACGACCGCAAACGGCAGGCCGAAAGCGATCCATTCCAGGTAGCTTACTTTCACACCCGAGAGGCGGCCGACCATTTCGATCGCCAGCAGATGGGCACCGGCGCCAACGGGTGACGCAATGGCCGAGAGCAGAATAACAGTGGGGAACAGTAGCGCGAACGCTCTTCGCAACCGAGCACTTCCACAGCGCCCTGCGATCGCATGATAGGCAGGGATCATCAAAGCTGCGCGACCCGAGGTCGACGGAATGATGAAGGCTGTGGCAACCATGACAACCGTCAAAGAATAGGCGACTGTGCGAACCGACCGCATGCGCCCCGTCACGAGGCCGAGGATGCGATCTGCGACCCCACTTGTCTTGAAGGCGGCCGCCAGCATGAACGAGGCGAGCAACAGCCAGATCAACTCATCCCCGAGCGCATGAAAAAGCGTCCCGGGATCACGGTTGACGAGCAGCGCCATTGCCAGTCCAGCGGCGATTGCAACGAAGGTGTCGTCTAACGGCGTCAAGGTCCATCCGATGATCGCGACAAGCAGGATCTCGAGCGCTCGCCGAGCGTCGGACGGGAGCGCGGGGAGGCCGAATTCAATGATGGCCACGCAGAGGGACACACAGGTTCCGATCAGTGCGGCTCGCCATATCGGCCAGAGCGCCGGTGGTGTCCTTTCCCGAAGAGTGGCGTCCTGAAGAGTGGCGTCAATGTCAGTCTGAAAATCTACTTGTGCCAACCGAAACCTCTTCGAGCTCGTCGCCGATGTGGCGGCGGGGGCGCCACACGGCCCCACGCTCGAACTTAGGAGGTTCCGATTAGACGCTCGGTAGAGCTCCGGTTAGAATTTGGTGAGAGACGCTATCCGACCGCCGGCAGGATCACCGCATGACCGTTCGAGGCCGCATCCTCCTATTTCAAATCATCATTCTCGCCCTTGTCGGGCTGATTTCAGGACTGGCGTTCGCAACGCTCCATCTGACAGAGGAGTTCGTCCGCCGCATCGATAGCGTCCACGGGCGGTTCGAAGCGCTCGCCGAACTCAATGGGCAGTCCAACAATTACACCGAGCAACTCGCCGAGGTTTTGCTGCTTGGGCCCGAACAGATGCCGGATTTCGAAGCGGCACGACGAGCACTGAAATCCGGATTCCACAAGCTGGAGGGCGCGACGCGCGAGGAGCTCGGCGTTCTCGGATATAGGAGCGATAGACGCCAGGAAGAGGCCGAACTCAGATTCGTCGGCCGCATCAAGGCGCTGTTTGAGGCGATCGATCAGGCTGCCCGGCGATTGTTCAGCCAGCGAGCAAAGGCGGAGCCAACCGGCATCGTAGACACCTTCCGCCACGATGTGGAGCATCGACTAGAGAACGATTTCGAGGAAATGATCGAAGCCGCCTTGCACGATGAGCGCAGGGAGGTTGGAGAGGAACTCGCCCGCGTCCGTGGCGCACAATGGCGACTGCTGCTGCTGACCGGCGGCTTCGCTGCGTTGCTCATGCTGGGCAGTCTAGGGTTCGCCCTCGTCCTGCGACGATCAATCGCCACACCTGTGCGTGAACTGAACGAAAGCGCCAAAGCCATCGCTGCAGGCAAGCTCGACCATCGCGTTTCCGCGACCGGACGCGACGAGTTCGCTTCCCTCTCGCGAAGTTTCAACAGCATGGCCGAGGCCCTCGAGATCGAACGCGCTGCTCTGATTTCGGTACAGGACCGCTTGGAGGCGGAGGTTCAGTTGCGCACCCGCGAACTGCGGAAAGCCAATGAGCAACTGAGAGCGATCGATAGCCGACGCACACAATTTTTTGCGGAGGCAAGCCACGAACTCCGCACGCCGTTGACGATTCTCCGCGGAGAGGCCGACGTTGCCCTCCGCGGCCAACCGCGTGTTCGACCTTACCGCGAAGCTCTGAGCCGAATCCGCAATTACGCTGAAGATATGGCTCGCAACCTGGGGGACCTTCTGGCATTCGCCCGCGCCGAAGCCGAAAATTTCAGGTTCTCCTTGCACAACATCGATACCGGTGAGGTTGTGAAGGCGGCCGTTCAGGAGGCTTCCGTACTCGCCGGTCCCAAGCAGATATCCGTCGATCTGTCGCTCAACCCAGGCCATCGCCTCATTCGGGGTGACGCCCAGCGCCTGAAGCAGGCGCTGCTGATCGGCTTCGACAACGCCATAAAGTATTCAAAGCCAAACCAGGCGATTGCAGTCGAGATGACTGAGCGCCATGGAATGCTTGAGATCGTTATCTCCGACAGCGGCTCAGGGATCGATGCCAACGATCTTCCGTTCGTGTTCGACCGTTATTATCGCGGGCGTGTCGGCGGGAGGTCCGCAGCCGAGGGGCTAGGTATTGGCCTCGCGATCGCCAAGGAGATCATAGACAGGCACGATGGCACAATCGGCCTTGAAGGAATTGAACCTTCAGGAACCCTCCTCAGAATTAGACTGCCGCTGGTACAACGCACCCATGATTCGAATCCTGATCGTTGAAGATGACCGGCGTGTCTCCGACTTTCTCCGCCGGGGGCTGGAGGCCGAAGGCTTTCACGTGAGTGTCGCGGAGGACGGTCGCGAGGGGCTAGCCGTTATTCGCACGGACCCATTCGATCTCGTGATCCTTGACCGTCTGCTTCCCTATCTGGACGGCCTTGAACTGTGCCGGATCGTGCGATTGGAGCAGTGGCCGGTTCTCATCCTGATGCTGACCGCCAAAGAGACAATTCAAGATCGCGTAGATGGGCTCAAGGGCGGCGCCGACGACTACCTGACGAAACCGTTTGCCTTTGATGAGTTGGTGGCCAGGATTGACGCCCTGCGCCGACGCCGTCGGGGCGCAGTGGAGGGGCAGTTGCTTCGAGTCGGCGGCCTCGATCTCGACACGAGCGCTCGCCGTTTTGCGGACGGCGATCGGGAAATCCGTCTTACCAGACGTGAATTCGACCTTCTGCATTTCCTGATGCTCAATGCGGGGAAGGTGGTCAGCCGCGAGCGCATCCTCAACAATGTCTGGTCATACAGCTTCGAACCCGGGACGAAGATCGTGGAGGTATACATTCGCTATCTGCGTGCCAAGCTCGGACCGGATGCATCGGCTAGCATTCAGACGGTCCGTGGGATCGGCTACATGCTGGTCGAGCGGAAGCCATAGAGGGTAGAGCGACCCTCTTCGCCCCGCCTAAGCCCGGAAATTTCATTGCGCCGCCTCCTCGTTCGTGGCCTTCGGCCTCGATCCGCCAGGTCGCCAGTGCTTGCATGTCCGCAGTTGGTGCCAAGCTGAAATTCAGGTGAGATACTGCCCACCCACCACGATTGCCCGCCCCGGCTTGCACCACGGGCCGCCTTCCGCTATAGAGCCGCCACCCGCGTAGACACCCTTGGAGGCAACGCGGCGGAAGGCCGCCTCACCCGGCGGCTTTCGACGTTTACGGCCCAGGCAAGTTGCCGGCCGCGAACGCTCCAGAACAACGCGAAAGGAAATGCCATGAGCCACGATACTTACGAGCTCAAGGCCGAAGCGCGCGAACAGGTCGGTAAGGGGTCCGCCCGTGCAGTTCGCCGCAACGGTAAAGTGCCTGCAGTGATTTACGGCGACAAGCAGCCTCCCCTGGCGATTGCGCTGACCTATAAGGACATCTACTACAAGATCCATGGCGGCGGGTTTCTGACCACGGTCGCCACGATCGATGTCGACGGCAACAAGATCCAGGTTCTGCCCAAGGATTTCCAGCTTGACCCGGTCAAGGATTTCCCGGTCCATGTCGATTTCCTGCGCATCGGCAAGGATACCGAAGTCAATGTCGACGTGCCCGTGCACTTCATCAATGAAGACAAGTCGCCCGGCATCAAGCGCGGCGGCGTGCTCAACATCGTGCGTCACGAGGTCGAATTCCACTGCCCGGCCAATGCGATCCCGGATTTCATCACCATCGATCTCACCGGCACAGACATTGGCGATTCGATCCACATTTCGGCCGTCACCTTGCCGGCCGGCGTCAAGCCGGTGATCTCCGACCGCGACTTCACCATCGCCACCATTGCCGGCTCCTCGGCGATGAAGCCGGAGGCCGCAGAAGAGACGACTGAAGCGGCTGCGCCCGAAGCGGCTCCTGCCGCCGAAGAGAAGTAACTCCTTTCCGCCCGGAGGCGACGATGCTTGTCTTTGCAGGCCTCGGCAATCCGGGCGCGAAATACGCCAGCAACCGGCATAATGTCGGCTTCATGGCGGCGGACGCGATCGCCCGCCGCCATTCCTTTTCGCCCTGGTCGAAGAAATTCCAGAGCCTGATCACCGAAGGCACGCTTGCCGGCGAAAAAGTGATCCTGATCAAGCCGCAGATCTTCATGAACCTGTCCGGCCAGGCGGTCGGCGAAGCCCTGCGCTTCTACAAGCTCGGCCCTTCGGCGTTGACCGTCTTCTATGATGAGATCGACCTTGCCGCCGGCAAGGTGCGGGTCAAGGTCGGTGGCGGTTCCGGCGGCCACAATGGCATCCGCTCGCTCGACCAGCATGTCGGCAAGGATTTTCGCCGCGTGCGCATCGGCGTCGGCCACCCCGGCGTCAAGGAAATGGTGCATGGCCATGTGCTCGGCGATTTCGCCAAGGGCGACCGCGAGTGGCTGGACGTGCTGCTCGACGCAATCGCCGATGGTGCCGGATTGCTTGCCATGGGCGACGACAATTCCTTCATGAACCGCGTGACGCTGGCCTTGCGCGACAAGCTCACGCCGACAGGCGACGACGACCGCCCGCCGCCCAAGGCGCCAAAGGCGCCAAAGGCACAAAGCCACGTTCGCCAGGCGCGGCCACAGCAGCCGGCGGCCAAGCTGCCCGAAAACGGCCCGATGGCGGCGATGCTGAGGAAGCTTTTTGGCGGCAAGGACTGAACGCCGTCACGGATCGTGGCCAAGGGCTTGACGATCATCGGCGCTTTCGCCCATAGCCCCCTGATCAAATCACGATTTCCCGATAGGACCAGACAAAATGGGTTTCAAATGCGGCATCGTTGGCTTGCCCAATGTCGGCAAGTCGACGCTCTTCAATGCGCTGACAAGGACGGCGGCGGCACAGGCCGCCAATTATCCGTTCTGCACCATCGAACCGAACACCGGCGAGGTGGCGGTGCCCGACCCGCGCCTGCAGAAGATCGCCGCGATCGGCAAGTCGAAGGAGATCATTCCGACCCGCATCTCCTTCGTCGACATTGCCGGCCTGGTGCGCGGCGCCTCGAAAGGCGAAGGGCTGGGCAACCAGTTCCTCGCCAACATCCGTGAGGTCGACGCTATCGTCCATGTGCTGCGCTGCTTCGAGGATGACGACATCACCCATGTCGAGGGCCGCATCGATCCTGTCGCCGATGCCGAGACCGTCGAGACCGAGCTGATGCTTGCCGACCTCGACAGCCTCGAGCGCCGCATCGTGCAGTTCCGCAAGCGCGCCGCCGGCAAGGACAAGGAGGCAACGACCGTACTTCCGATGATGGAGGCGGCACTCGAGCTGCTGCAGGCCGGCAAGCCCGCCCGCATCCTGCTCAATGGCATCTCGCCTGAGGATCTGCGCATCCTGCAGGGGCTGAACCTCTTGACGTCGCACCCTGTGCTTTATGTCTGCAACGTCGCCGAAGCCGATGCCGCCACCGGCAACGCGCATACCAGGGCGGTCGAGCAGATGGCCGCCGCGCAAGGCGCCCGGACCGTCGTGATTTCGGCGGCGATCGAGGCCGAGGTCGCCCAGCTCAGCGATGAAGAGGAACTGGAATTCCTGGCAACACTCGGCCTGGACGAACCCGGCCTGAACAAGGTGATCCGCGCCGGCTACGAGCTGCTGCAGCTCATCACCTACTTTACCGTGGGACCCAAGGAGACACGCGCCTGGACCGTGCACAAAGGCGCCAAGGCGCCGCAGGCGGCAGGCGTCATCCACACCGATTTCGAGCGCGGCTTCATCCGCGCCCAGACCATCGCCTATGACGACTTCGTCAGGCTGGGCGGCGAAGTGGCGGCCAAGGAGGCCGGCAAGGCGCGCGACGAAGGCAAGGAGTATGTCGTCCAGGACGGCGACATCATGCTGTTCAAGTTCAACACCTGACCCGGCGAAACCCA
The DNA here is from genome assembly GCF_040323155.1 of Mesorhizobium sp. M0060. Taxonomy (NCBI): domain Bacteria; kingdom Pseudomonadati; phylum Pseudomonadota; class Alphaproteobacteria; order Hyphomicrobiales; family Phyllobacteriaceae; genus Mesorhizobium; species Mesorhizobium sp. M0060. The sequence goes on along the minus strand of NZ_JAMYUP010000003.1, from coordinate 89,394 downwards.
CTCACAGCCACCATGGCTGTCGCTCGGTCACAACTTCATAACAGGCATCGCAGCGGCGTCTTGCCGCTGCTTGACGGACCGTGAGGCCCGGTCTAAGGGGCCTCTGCGCTGGTCTCGCGCCTCACATGCCCGTATCCGTGCGATCTGACTGACGCGCCCCTTCCGAACGAAACGCTCTTTGGCAACAGCAAGGGAGACCCGGCTATGATCAAGGCCTTCGTCGTCGACAATGATCGCCTGCGCCTCGTCGACGATCTCCTGCAAAACAGCGACACTGTCGTCTGGGTCGACCTTCTCAGCCCGACAAAGGAGGAAGAGACCACAATCGAGACCTGGCTCGGCATCGCCGTTCCGACCCGCGAAGAGATGGAAGAGATCGAGATCTCGAGCCGTCTCTATGTCGAGGACGGTGCCTACTTCATGACCGCCATTCTACCGGCTCAGACCGAGTTGGACGATCCGCTGATGTCGCCGGTCACCTTCGTGCTCGCCGGCAGCAGGCTGATCACCGTGCGTTATCACGAACCGAAGGCGTTCAAGACCTTTCCGCTGCGCGCCGAGAAGGTGGCGACCGGCTGCACCAGCGGCGACACCATCCTGATCGGCCTGCTGGAGGCGATCGTCGACCGCCTCGCCGACATTCTGGAGCGCGCCGGCCGCGACGTCGAGGCGATCTCGCGCGATATATTCGAGGCACGCTCGACCAAGGTTTCCAAGCGCAACCGCGACTTCCAGGAACTGTTGAAAGGCATTGGCCGCAAGGAGGACCTTGCCTCCTCGATCCGCGACAGCCTGATCTCGTTGCAGCGCCTTGCCGGGTTTCTTGCCCATGCCTCCACGCAGACCAAGATGAGCAAGGATACCCGCGCCCGCATCAAGACCTTGTCGCGCGACGTGCTGTCGCTCGCCGACCACGCCACTTTCCTGTCGCAGAAGATCAGCTTCCTGCTCGACGCGACGCTCGGCATGATCTCGATCGAGCAGAACGCGATCATCAAGATCTTCTCCGTCGCCGCGGTCATCTTCCTGCCGCCGACGCTTGTCGCTTCGATCTACGGCATGAATTTCGAGATCATCCCCGAGCTCAAATGGCACTTTGGCTACCCCTTCGCTATTGGCATGATGGTGCTTTCGGCGATCCTACCCTTCTGGTATTTCCGCCGCCGCGGCTGGCTATAGAGCCTGCAAACCTCTGTTGCTGCTTAGGCGCATGGGCTGGCGCACTAGAACTGGCGCACTAGAAATTGCTTGACCAAAAGCCGCCCTGCCTGCATCCGGGACCCCGACCCGTAGCGATCGTACAATCCTGAATCGGATTTCCAGACCATGACCGCAAAGACCTGGGCTTATGAGGATTTCGTCGAGGGCGCTTCGCTCGACCTCGGCACCAAGCTGGTAAGTGCCACCGAAATCATGGAATTCGCCTGGGAATTCGATGCCCAGCCGATGCATCTCGACGAAGCTGCGGGCAAGGCCAGCATCCTCGGCGGGCTGGCGGCTTCGGGCTGGCACACCTGCGCCATGTTCATGCGCATGCTGTGCGATGCCTTCCTGCTCGACTCGACCTCCCAGGGCGCGCCCGGCGTCGACCAGGTCAAATGGAAACGGCCGGTCCTAGCCGGCGACCTGTTGAGCGGCAGCACCACCGTCCTTGCCAAGCGCCTGTCCAGATCCAAGCCCCGGCTTGGCCTGGTGACGATGCGCAGCGAGTTGTTCAACCAGCGCGGCGAAGGTGTTTTCGAGCTCGAAAACACCGTCATGTTCCTCACCCGCGAGGCCAACGCGTGAGCCTCGACGAATTCTTCTGCATTGGTATCACCGTCACGCTCGGTTCGCATCGATTCGAACCGGAGGCGATCAAGGCGTTCGCCCGCAAATACGACCCGCAGATATTCCATATCGACGAAGAGGCGGCGAAGAACAGCATATTCGGCCGCCTCTGCGCCTCGGGCTGGCACACTGCCGCCACCTGGATGAAATTGAACCTCGAGGCCGGCATGGAGGCCGAGGTCGCCCGCTGGCCCGGCCCTGGCCCGGTGCCGGAATTCGGCCCCTCGCCCGGCTTCAAGAACCTCAAATGGCCTAAGCCTGTCTATGCCGGGGAAACCGTGACTTTCACCCGCACCGCGCTAGCCCACCGCCCCATTGCCTCGCGACCGGGCTGGCGGCTGCTGACGCTCCGCTCGGAGGCCTTCGATTCGACCGGCGACAAGGTCATCGAGTTCGAAAGTGCCGTGCTGGTGAAGGTGGGGTGAGTTCTTCCTTCACCCACAAAGGGGGAAAGAAAGGCGCGTTTCTCAGTGCCCCTCAAACCCGATCAGCGTTCTCACCGGCACGCCGAGCGCCTCTAACCTCTCTCGGCCGCCAAGATCCGGCAGGTCGATGACGAAGCAGGCGGCGAGAATGTCGGCGCCGATCTGCCGCAATAGCTTGACGGCCGCCTCCGCCGTGCCGCCGGTGGCGATCAGGTCGTCGACGAGGATCACCTTCTCGCCTGGAGAAACACCGTCCTTGTGCATCTCCATCTCGTCCAGCCCGTATTCCAGGCTGTAGGCGACGCGCACCGTCTCATAAGGCAGCTTGCCTTTCTTACGGATCGGCACGAAGCCGGCCGAGAGCTGGTGGGCGATGGCGCCGCCGAGGATGAAGCCGCGCGCCTCGATGCCGGCGATCTTGTCGATCTTCAGGCCGGCATAGGGATGCACCAGCTCGTCGATGGCGCGGCGGAAGGCCCGCGCATTACCGAGCAGCGTCGTAATGTCGCGAAACAGGATGCCGGGTTTGGGATAATCCGGAATGGTGCGGATCGCGGCAAGCAGCGTGTCTTCGAGCGAGGATTTCATCAAGCGGCTCTCCGGGCCTTTCGTCGGATTCGACTGAAGATGTGAAAGGAAATTCGGCTAATCGTAGCCCGGTGCAGCTAGGTCCGGCTACCGCCATGTGATGCCTGACAGAAAATTGTCCGGCAAAGCGCCTTGCTCAGCGCCGGCTGCGATGAATCGAAATGCCTGCAATGAAAAGGGCGCCTTTCGACGCCCTCCCAGTCTCGTGTGTTGCGGCGTTCAGTGCGCCACGCCGGCCCACACCTTGCGTTTTGTCAGGTAGACCAGCGCACCGAACAGCAGCAGAAAGACCAGCACGCGAAAGCCGGTCTTCTTGCGGTCCTCGAGGTGCGGCTCGGCCGCCCACATCAGAAAGGCCGACACGTCGCGCGAATATTGATCGACCGTCTGCGGCGCGCCGTCATCATAGGTAACCTGGCCGTCGGAGAGCGGCTTCGGCATCTTCAGCGACACGCCGGACAGGAAGTACGGATTGTAGTGCGTGCCTTCCGGTATGACCATGCCCGCCGGCGGCTGCTGGTCGTAGCCGGTCAGCAGCGAATGGATGTAGTCGGGACCGCCCTGGGCATATTGTGTAAAGATGTCGAAGACGAAGCGCGGGAAGCCGCGCTCGACGCCGCGTGCCTTGGCCAGCAGCGACATGTCGGGCGGTGCCGCGCCGCCATTGGCCGCCGCCGCTGCTTCCACATTGGGGAATGGCGCTGGGAAATGGTCGGACGGCTTGCCGGGACGATCGAACATGTCGCCGGCATCGTTCGGACCGTCATGGATCGTGTACTCGGCCGCCAGCGTCTTGATCTGCGCATCCGAATAGCCAAGGTCTTCCAGCGTGCGGAACGCCACCAAATTCATCGAATGGCAGGCCGAACAGACTTCCTTGTAGACCTTCAGTCCGCGCTGCAGCTGAGCCTTGTCGTAGGTGCCGAACGGCCCGGCGAAGCTCCAGCCCATTTCCTTCGGTTCGTGTATCGGGAAATGCGTCGGTGCCGCCTCGTTGTGCGCCTCTTCCTGGGCGCTGGCTCCAGTGCCTGCGGCCCCAATGCCCGCGGCCACAATGCCAAGCAGCGCCAGCGAGGTGAGAATCTTCTTCATGCCAAATCCCCTTGAGATTCTCTGACGCTCAGCCTTTGGTTTCCGGCGCGGCTGTGGCGCCGGCGGGATGTCCACCGCCACCCTTGTTTTTCTCGAGCACCGCCTCGGTGATCGAATTCGGCAGCCGCCGCGGCGTCTCGATCAGCCCAAGCACCGGCAGCGCGACCAGGAAGAAGGCGAAGTAGAACAGCGTCGCCATCTGCGCCATGAACACATAGCTGCCCTCGGCCGGCTGCGAGCCCAACCAGCCGAGCAGGATGGCGTCGGCCACGAACAGCCAGAAGAACAGCTTGTACCAAGGCCGGTAGACTGCCGAGCGCACCTTCGAAGTGTCGAGCCACGGCACCAGGAACAGCATGACAATTGCGCCGAACATGCAGAGCACGCCGCCGAGTTTGGAGTTGATGGGCCCGATATTGAAGGTGATGGCGCGCAGGATCGCGTAGAACGGCAGGAAGTACCATTCCGGCACGATGTGGGCCGGCGTCTTCAGCGGGTTGGCCACGGTGTAATTGTCCGGATGGCCGAGATAATTCGGCAGGTAGAAGACGAAATAGGCGAACACGAACAGGAACACGATCATGCCGAACCCGTCCTTGATGGTCGCGTACGGCGTGAAGGCGAGTGTGTCGGTCTTCGATTTGACCTCGATGCCGGTCGGATTGTTCTGGCCGACCACGTGAAGCGCCCAGATGTGCAGCACGACGACGCCGGCGATCATGAACGGCAACAGGTAATGCAGCGCAAAGAAGCGGTTCAGCGTTGGGTTGTCGACCGCGAATCCGCCGAGCAAAAGCTGCTGGATCCAGTCGCCAACCAGCGGTATGGCCGTGAAGAAGCCGGTGATGACGGTGGCGCCCCAGAAGCTCATCTGGCCCCAGGGCAGCACATAGCCCATGAATCCGGTCGCCATCATCAGGAGGTAGATGATGCAGCCGAGTATCCACAGCAGCTCGCGCGGTGCCTTGTAGGAGCCGTAGTAGAGGCCGCGGAAGATATGGATGTAGACGGCGACAAAGAAGAACGATGCGCCGTTGGAATGGAGATAGCGCAACAGCCAGCCGGAGTTCACGTCGCGCATGATCTTCTCGACCGAATCGAAGGCGAGAGTGCTGTCGGCCGCGTAGTGCATGGCCAGCACGATGCCGGTCAGGATCTGCGCCGCCAGCATGAGCGCAAGGATGCCGCCGAACGTCCAGGCATAGTTCAAGTTACGCGGCACCGGATAGGCGATGAAGCTGTCATAGACCAGCCGCGGCAGCGGCATGCGCGAATCGAACCAACGTCCGATGCCGGTCTTGGGCGTATAGGTCGAGTGTCCCTCGCTCATGGAAATATCCCCTGCCTCAGCCGATACGGATCTTGGTGTCGGAAATGAACTGGAACACCGGCACCGCCATATTCTCGGGCGCCGGCCCCTTCCGGATGCGGCCGGCGGTATCGTATACGGAACCGTGGCACGGGCAGAACCAGCCGCCGAAATCGCCTTCCTGGCCGAGCGGGATGCAGCCGAGATGGGTGCAGACCTGGACCATCACCATCCAGGCTTCCTTGCCGGGCGTGGTGCGGTTGGCGTCGGTCGCCGGCGCGTCGGCCGGCAAATTGGCATTGCGGGCAATTGGATCCTTGAGCTCGGCGAGATTGACCGCCTCGCCGTCCTTCATCTCTTGCTCGGTGCGGTTGCGCACGACCACCGGCTTGCCGCGCCACTTCACAACGAGCGACATTCCTGGCGTCAGCGAAGAGACATCGACCTCAACCGAGGCAAGCGCCAGCGTCGAGGCATCCGGACGCATCTGATCGATGAACGGCCAAGCGACGGCACCGGCGCCGACGACCGCGGCCATGCCGGTGGCAACGTAAAGAAAATCACGACGGTTGGGATCGTGGGTGTCGGTTGCGCTCACGGGTGCCTGATCCTTTCGCCTCTTCCGTGCCGGCGGCCGAGCCTGTTCCCCGCTCAATCGCGCCGGCCCGACAGCGCATGGCGAACAGGCTAGCGAATTCCTCCGGCATTTGGGACTTGGGTTTATGCGTGAAGCCTGTTTTTGTCCAGACGGGTGAAGGCACAAGGGCAGATTGTCGCGGGGACGTAATTCGCCCAGCGGAACGATTGGAAAACAGCAGCAAAACCAAACGGCTGCGTTCACCTCGACAGTGGGCGCAGGCCCGGTTTATCCTCGCCCCATGGCGCATGTGATAGACCGCGACAAATGGGCCGAAGCGCCCGACCGCTGGCCTGACCGCTGGCAGGGCGAGCTGCAATGCGGAGCTTACGGCTCCAACAGCTGCCTGATCTTCAACCACCTGCCTGAGATCGGCGGCGGCCCGAGGCTGCACAGCCATCCCTATTGCGAGATTTTCATCATCCGGACCGGGACCAGCCTGTTCACCGTCGGCAACCGGCAGATCGAGGCCACAGCCGGCCAGATCCTGATCGTGCCGCCGAACACGCCGCACAAATTCACCAATCTCGGGCCAGGCCCGCTGGAAACCACCGACATACACGAGAACGGCAGCTTCATCACCGAGTGGCTGGAATAACGCCTCCCAAATCAATTCCGGTTCGGATCATGCGGCGGCGCCGAGCCTGGCCAGCACGGCCTTGGGAATGTTGTATTCCCGGATCACCGCGTCGTGCTTGCGCAGGCCGCAGAGTTCGCGCTGGATGAAGTAGCCGTGCACCGCCTCCGCTGCGTCCTTGAGCAGCCGGGCACGATTGTCGCTGTCGCCATTCTCGCGCAGCCTCGCCAACGTTTCCTCGACGCGCCGACCGGCGCGGCCGAGCGCCGCCGCCTTTTCGCCGAGGATTTCATGACCAAGCAGGTCCAGCGCGCTCTCCTGCGCGCCGGACCGTCCGAAATTCGATGGCATTCTCACCGCCATGATTTCACTCCGGTTTATGGAAAACTACTCCGCCGGCCGGGTCTCGGCCAAGGCGCTCTCTTCGTTGAACAGGAAGCCGCCGGACTGCCGCTTCCACAGCCGTGCATAAAGCCCGTCGAGCGCGACCAGCTCGTCATGCGTGCCTTGCTCGACGATGCGGCCGCCATCGAGCACCACCAGCCGGTCGAGCGCCGCGATGGTCGACAGCCGGTGCGCGATGGCGATGACCGTCTTGTTCTCCATCAACCTTGCCAGATTCTCCTGGATCGCCGCTTCGATGTCGGAATCGAGCGCTGAGGTCGCCTCGTCAAGCATCAGGATCGGTGCGTCCTTGAGAAAGACGCGAGCGATCGCCACGCGCTGGCGCTGGCCGCCCGAGAGCTTGACGCCGCGCTCGCCGACATAAGCCTCATAGCCGGTACGATCGCGATTGTCGCGCAGGCCGAGGATGAACTCGTGCGCCTCGGCCTTCTCCGCTGCCGCGATCACCTCGGCATCGGTCGCTGCCGGCATGCCGAGCTTGATGTTGTCGCGCAGCGAGCGGTGGAAAAGTGCCGTGTCCTGGCTGACGACGCCGATATTGGCGCGCAGCGAATTCTGCGTGGCCCTGGAGACGTCCTGCCCGTCAATGGCGATCTTGCCGCTCTCGAGGTCGTAGAGGCGCAGGATCAGATTGACCAACGTCGTCTTGCCGGCACCGGACGGCCCGACCAGCCCGACCTTTTCGCCCGGCCGCACCACCAGGTCGATGCCGTTGAGCACACCGAACCCCTTGCCGTAGTTGAATTCGACATTGCTTACGTCGATGCGCCCGCCGCCGACGACAAGCTCTTTCGCGCCCGGCGCATCGATCAGGCCGAGCGGCTGCGAGATCAGCGCCTTGGAATTCTCGAGCACGCCGAGGTTCCGCAAGATGCCGTTGAGCTGCATCATCAGCCGACCGAGCAGCATGTTCAGCCGCAACACCAGCGATAGTGTGAAAGCCACGCCGCCGACCGTGATCGAGCCCTCGACCCAGAGATAAACGGCAAAGCAGGCGATCGCGGTGATCATGATGCCCGACAGCATCGTCAGCGCCATGCGCACGCCGGTCAGCCGGCGGGTGAACGGGCGCAGCGCGTCGAGATAGATGTCGAAGCCGTTCCTGATATAGCGGTCGTCGCCATCGGCCGAGAACAGCTTCAGCGTCTGCACGTTCGAATAGGAATCGACGAGGCGGCCGGTGATCATCGAGCCGGCTTCGGCGGTTGCCTCGGCATGCTTCCGGATCGCCGGCAAATAGCGCCTGGCGAGCAGGCCGAAGGCAGCGATCCAGATCACCACCAGCACCGCCAGCCTGAGATCGAGCCCGGCGACCAGCGCCAGCGTCGTCACCGTATAGACGACCATGAACCAGACGACCTCGATGAAGCTTTCCATCAGATCGCCGGTCGCCTGTCCCGCCTGCCAGACCTTGGTCGCGATGCGCCCGGCAAAATCGTTCTGGAAGAAGGCGTAGGATTGCCGCGAGACATGGCGATGCGCCTGCCAGCGCACCAGATTATAGAAACCCGGCGTGATTGTCTGCTCGTCGACCAGCGCCGACAGGCCGACGACGATGGTGCGGATGACCAGCACCACAGCGATCATGAAGACAAGTTCGGGACCAGCGGCAGTCCACAAGGCGTGCCAGCTGCGTTCGCCGGGAAGCTGGTCGAGGATGTCGACCAGCCGCCCGACGAAGTAGAACAGTCCGGCTTCGACCAACGGCGCGATGCCGCCGATCACCAGCATGGCGAAGAAAGCGATCTTCGCCTGCCCGACATAGTGCCAGAGGAAACCCCTGACGCCGGCAGGTGGCCGAAGGTCCGCAGGCTCCCGGAACGGATAGACCCAGTTCTCGAACCAGCGGTAGATGGCAGGCATCATTCGGCGGCTTCACCCTTGGCGAGTGCATCGTTGGCGGCTGCATCGTTGGCAGAGGGGCCGTCGTCGAGCAGGAAGCCGCCCGACTGGCGTTGCCAGAGCTGGGCGTAGAGCCCGCTTTTGGCAACGAGTTCCTCATGCGAACCTTCCTCGATGACGCGGCCCTTGTCCATGACGACGAGTCGGTCCATGGCGGCGATCGTCGACAGCCGGTGCGCGATGGCGATGACGGTCTTGCCCTGCATCAGTCTGTAGAGGTTCTCCTGGATGGCCGCTTCGGCCTCGGAATCGAGTGCGGACGTCGCCTCGTCGAGAATGAGGATCGGCGCGTCCTTCAGCATAACGCGGGCAATGGCAATGCGTTGCCGCTGGCCGCCGGACAATTTGACGCCGCGATCGCCGACGTGCGCGTCGAAATTCTTGCGGCCACTGGCGTCCGAAAGCCCTGATATAAAATCAAGCGCTTCGGCGCGGCGTGCCGCCTCGATCAGCATCTCGTCGCTGGCGTCCGGCCGGCCATAGAGGATGTTCTCGCGCACCGACCGATGCAGCAGCGAGGTGTCCTGCGTGACCATGCCGATCTGGGCGCGCAGCGAGTCCTGCGTCACCGCCGCGATGTCCTGGTCGTCGATCAGTATCTTGCCGCTCTCAAGGTCGTAGAAGCGCAACAGAAGATTGACCAGCGTCGACTTGCCGGCACCCGAGCGACCCACGATGCCGACCTTTTCGCCCGGCTTCACTGTCAGCGACAGGTTTTCGATCACGCCTTTCTGCTTGCCGTAGTGGAAGCGGATGTCGTCGAAACGGATCTCCCCCCTGGTCACGGCAATATCCTTGGCTCCAGGCCGGTCTTCGACGAGGCGCGGCAGCGAGATCGAGCTGATGCCGTCCTGCACCGTTCCTATGTTCTCGAACAGGGTGGACATCTCCCACATGATCCATTGCGACATGCCCCACAGCCGAAGCACGAGGCCGATGACCAGGGCGACGGCCCCGATCGTCACCGCCTGGCCGAGCCACAGCCACAGCGAGATCGCCGTGACCGAGAACAACAGCAGCGAATTCAGGATGTAGAGCAGGCCGTAGAGCTGCGTCACCAGCCGCATCGACCGATAGACGGTATCGAGAAAGCCAGCCATGCCTTCCCGGGCGAAGGACGCTTCGCGCCGCGCATGCGAGAACAGCTTGACAGTCTGGATGTTGGAGTAGCTGTCGACGACGCGGCCGGTCATGGTCGAGCGCGCATTGGCCTGCTCCTCGCCGACCTTGCCCAGCCGCGGGATGAAATAGCGCAAGAGCAAGATATATCCGGCAAGCCAGACGGCAAGCGGCGCAGCCAGCCGCCAGTCGGCCGAGCCGACAATGAACAGCATGCCGAGAAAATAGACGACAATATAATTGAGCACGTCGATGAGCTTGATGACGCATTCGCGCACGGCGAGCGCCGTCTGCATCAGCTTGGTCGCGATGCGCCCGGCGAACTCGTCCTGATAGAAGCTCATCGATTGCTTGAGCAGGTAACGATGCACCTGCCAGCGGATACGCATCGGATAATTGCCCATCAGCGTCTGCTGGTTGAGCAACGAATGGAACCAGACCGTCGCCGGCAGCGCGAAAACCACGACGAAAGCCATGCCAGCGAGTTTCCAGCCCTCGGTCTGCAGGAACGTCTCGCGGTTCTGCGCCGACAGCCAGTCGACGATCCGGCCCATGAAGCCGAACATCCACACCTCGGCAAGGGCGATGGTCGTCACCAGCACCGCATCGACAGCGATGTAGGGCCATGCGCCGCGCGTATAATGCACGCAAAAGGCGATCAGCGTCCTCGGCGGCTCGACCGGTTCCGCAGCGGGAAACGGATCGAGCCTTTTTTCAAACCAGCTAAACATAGTGATGCTCACAACACCTGTTTCTGCTCACGCGGCACGGGAACGGACGAAGTGTCCAGACCGCATGGCGTCATGGACCGGCGATACGGAGTCATCCGCCTCGCCGGTCCTGCTTCGCGCAATATAGGTGGTCGCGGGCCTTTCGCCGACAGCCTCGTTTGACGATGCTGACGGCGTCGTTTTGACGATCCGGATTTTCGCGCCTGTTTTTGCACCAGGGCGGATCAGCCTAATAATCCGGCGCACCAGCGACGGCCGGCTATGGTCTGGAACGGCGCGCGAGAAATCGACGTCCGGCAGCATGCCGCGATGCGGACGCCCGCGGATCTCGGCGTGAACCGCCGACGAATAGGTCTCGCCGATTAAAAGCGCCCAGGTCGCAGTCTTGCGCTCGTGCAGGCTTCTTGAGCCGGGTATTCTACAGGGATCGAACATCGGTCCGTCCTCCAGTTGAAGATTCAGATAGAAAGGTGAACCAACCCGGGCCGCGGGCACGCGCCGCGCGGCGAGGGTGACATCGGTCGAAGCGCGTTCAGGTGGGGCGTTCAGCCCCTTCGACAGCTTGAAAAACATCGCAGGATTCCTTCGAAGGCCGAAATAGGTTTCGGCGGGAATCGGCGCGATTGAAGTCTAGAAGTTCAGGAGAATCGTCGTACCGAAACCGTCGTCGGGCTGGTAAGCCCACGAGAGGGGTGGTGGATGTGCATGGCCATCATGAATTACCCCTCCATCGGTTCGGGTTGACAATGAACGGCGTATAACCGACTTCGCAGAAAATGACCACCCGCCAGTCTAGGAATTTCCAAAACCGCGAGAGCTCTGTGGCTGATCTGCCACTTATTAGAAAGACGCGGAAATGAACGACCGTCTCCGCATTGCGCTCTTCCAGCCGGATATCGCCGGCAATACCGGGACAATCCTGCGCTTCGCCGCTTGCCTCGGCCTTGGGGTCGACATCATCGAACCGACCGGCTTCCCGCTCTCCGACCGGGCGCTGAAACGGGCCGGCATGGACTATCTCGAAATGGCGGCGCTGACCCGGCATGTCGACTGGCACGCCTTCGAGAATTGGCGCAAAGGCGAAGCGCGGCGGCTGGTGCTGCTGTCGACCAAAGCCGCGAGCGCCTATACGGATTTCGTCTTCGCCGGCGCCGACGTTCTTCTGTTCGGTCGCGAATCCGCAGGCGTTCCGGATCATGTCCACGAGGCGGCGGATGCGCGACTGATCATCCCGATGCAACCGGGCGCGCGCAGCATCAACGTTGCGCTTTCCGTTGCCATGGTGACCGGCGAAGCCATCCGGCAGCTCGGATAAGATCTGCAGACCTTCGGCAGGCGCAGCTATCACGGCCGCTTTCTGGCCGACAACTGCGCCCTCTCTTGTCATTCTAACCCAGGCGCACATCGCCTTCTCCTGCTGTTTGCCTATCCAGGGTTTCTTCGTTACAAGCTCAACTTAACTTGAGGTCAAGCGGAAAACTCCAATGACTGCGGCAACGGAATTGACAGTCGGCCAGGTGGCGGTGCGCAGCGGCGTCGCGGTGTCGGCGCTGCATTTCTACGAAGCGCGCGGGCTGATCCGCAGCCACCGCACATCAGGCAACCAGCGGCGTTACGGCCGCGACGTGCTGCGGCGTGTAGCGATAATCAGGATAGCGCAGGAGCTCGGCATATCGTTGGCCGAGATCGGCACAGCACTTCGATCACTGCCTGAAGGCCGAACGCCGACGCGCGAGGATTGGAATCTGCTGTCGACGGCTTGGCGCGACGAGCTCGACCAGAAGATCAGTCAGCTCAAGAAGCTGCGCGACGGGCTGACCGACTGTATCGGCTGCGGCTGCATGTCGATCGACAAATGCCCGCTGCGGAACAAGGGCGACCGGCTGAGCGCCCGCGGGCCGGGAGCGAGACGTTTGCTGATCGAGCGTTAATCGGCCGCCGGCAGCCGCCTGATGGTGAATTCGATGACATCGCCCGGCCGCTCGAACCAGCTTTCGATCTCGGTCCAATAGGCCTGCTTGGGAAAGCGCTCGAACCACTCTTTCGCCTTGAGGCGCGCATCGGAGCGCGGCAGCACGAAGGTTTCGCGCAGGAAGCCGTCGCGCGGCATGCGCGCGTTCTCGGCGCGCGAACGGTCGAGCCTTTTCTTCAGGCCATCCAACGGCGGTCTTGCCGGGGTGCGCACGAAAGAACTCCATTCACACTTGACCCTTGCACCTAAGAGATTAGGGATCGCGGCCGAAAAAGACGAGTCATTTGTCGGGCGCGCCCGGCAACCGGAGACAGCATTTGCAACGACCCGAAATACCGGCCGGGCTGCCGGCCGACATCGAACAGAAAAAGATAAAGGCACGGCTGTGGTTCGAGACCTTGCGCGAGCGCATCTGCGCCAGCTTCGAGCAGATCGAGCAGGACCTGCAGGGGCCGCAGGCTAGCTGGTCGGCCGGCCGCTTCGAAAAGACGCCGTGGCAACGCGATGCCGGCATCGGCGGCGGCGGCATCATGTCGATGATGCATGGCCGCGTCTTCGAGAAGGTCGGCGTCCACACCTCGACCGTTCATGGCGAATTCTCGCCCGAGTTCAGGAAGCAGATGCCGGGCGCCGAAGACGAACCGTCCTTCTGGGCGAGCGGCATTTCGCTGATCGCCCATCCGTGGAACCCCAACGTGCCGGCCGTGCATATGAACACGCGCATGGTCGTCACCTCGCGCCAGTGGTTCGGCGGCGGCGCCGATCTGACGCCGGTGCTCGACCGCCGCCGCAGCCAGGACGATCCCGACACGATCGCCTTCCACAGGGCGATGCAATTTGCCTGCGAAAAGAACACCGCGGTCGCCGATTACGCGAAATTCAAGGCTTGGTGCGACGAGTATTTCTACCTGCCGCACCGCGACGAGCCGCGCGGCACCGGCGGCATCTTTTTCGACTGGTTGCATTCGGGCGAGGACAAGGGCGGCTGGGACGCCGATTTCAACTTCGTCCAGGACGTCGGGCGATCTTTTCTCGTCGTCTACGGGCATCTGGTGCGGTCCAACTTCAACGACAACTGGACCGACGGCGACCGTGACGAGCAGCTCATCCGCCGCGGCCGCTATGTCGAATTCAACTTGCTTCACGATCGCGGCACCATTTTCGGGCTGAAAACCGGCGGCAATGTCGCCTCAATCCTGTCCAGCCTGCCACCAGAGGTAAAATGGCCGTAAAATCTCGGTTAGCACGACGTGAACCGTAATCAGGTCAAAATCGTCGGATTTTGGCAGGGAATGTGGCGCGAAGAATATCTTTTTCGTCTAATATCCGTTTGAAATAACAAGGCTATTTGTCGTTTCCGGGTCGGGAAGCGCCGGCGGTTCGCCCCCGAACTGCGACTCGACGCAACCGGACGGCCCTGAGCGACGCGGAGCATTTTTCCCGAACGAATGCCCGCAATTTTCCAGGAGTACTTTACATGCGCAAGATTATTGTTTCGGCTGCCGCCGCTGCCCTTCTCGCTTCCGGTTCGGTTGCGTTTGCAGCTGTCAAGCACACCACCGGCACAATCAAGAGCTTCGACGCGACGGCGCTTAGCCTCGTTCTGGACAACGGATCTACCTTTACGCTGCCCAAGACCTTCAAGGATCCTGGCCTGAAGGCCGGCGAAAAGGTCCGCGTTTCGTGGGACATGAGCGGCAAGAACAAAATTGCCGAGGCAGTCAAGATCGTGAAGTGATGGCCTGCCCGCCGGAGCAAGACAGTCTTGCTCCGGGGTAGCGTAGGAGGGCGGAGCAGCGATGCTCCGCCTTTTTCGGTTCGGCTTGGCTTTCTGCCGGCAACCAAAACCATTCGATCGTGTTATGCTTGCTCGGCCATTGCATGACCCGAACACCGAAGCTGGTTTTCGACAAAGGATCATGCACGGAAAAAGTGCTGGAGCTTCCGTGTCAAAGCAGATGCCGGCGCTCCAAGGAGGAAAAAGGAGAATCCGATGAAGGAATTCCATTGCGGGTCGCTCGTACCCGGCTGCGAGTGGCACACACGCGCCGAGGAGGAGGCGGAGGTCATGCGCCGTGCCGTCGAGCATCTGCGCGAGACGCATGGCGAGACAGTGATCCGCGAGACGATGATCGAGGCCATTCGTTCGCGCATCGAGAATGTCCGCGACGCAGCGTGACGGCTAGGGTTCGAGTGCCTCTGCGGCGCGCTTGAGCAGCGCGCCGCGATCGAGTGCAAAACCGGACTCGACCCATTCCTTTTCAAGATTCTTCAAGGTCGCACCAAGCTTCGGCCCCGGTGATGCGCCAAGTGTTGTCAGATCGGCGCCCTTGAGCGGAAAGACAGGCCTCTGCCATTTTTCGGCAAAGGCAAGCAGGCGCGAAAAGCCGCCGGCTTCGAGCAGTGCGCCATTGTCTTCGACCGCGCGGGCTCGAGCGGAAGCGAGCGACAGCAGCAGCCGATCGCTAAAGCCTTGGCGGTCGCCGAAATAAAGCCTTTTCGCCAGCTCTCCTTCGGTGGTCTTCGGATCGACGGCAGCCGTTATCGCCCAGTGCCTCAGGCGGCCTGTCTCGCTCACGGACAGCCGCAATCTTTCGGCGAGTGTTTTCATGCGCGCGGCGTCCGGCGGCAAGATGGCTTCCAGCCTGAGCAGCGGGTCCGGCGCCCAGTCCAGGTCCCTCTCGGTCCTAGTCAGCCCGTGAATGGCATCGATGCCCCATTTCTCGCTTTCCGGCAAAACGCTGGTCAGAACGCCGGCCTGACGCATCCACAGCAGTGCGCGCGACGGATCGGGCGCCAACAGCAGCTTCTTCAACTCGGACCAGACACGCTCGGCCGAGAGCTGGCCAAGTCCTTGCTTGAGCCGGGCGCAGGCCTTCAGTCCCTCGGCATCCGGCCTGCCGTCGCCATACCAGGCGAAGAAGCGGAAGAAACGCAGGATGCGCAGATAATCCTCGCGGATGCGCGCTTCCGGATCGCCGATGAATCGCAGCCGCCGCGCTTCGATATCGGCAATGCCGCCGACCAGATCGACGACCGTTCCGTCGGCTTCGGCATAGAGCGCATTGATGGTGAAATCGCGCCGTTCCGCGTCGGCTTTCCAGTCACGGCCGAACGACACTTTGGCGCGGCGGCCGTCGGTTTCGATATCGGCGCGCAGCGTTGTGACCTCATACGCCTTGCCGCTGGCAACGGCGGTGATGGTGCCGTGCTCGATGCCGGTCGGCACCGTCTTGAAGCCCGCCGCCTCGGCGCGCCGGATGGTTTCCTCGGGCACCGTGGTGGTGGCGATGTCGATGTCGGCGACCGGTTGGCCGATCAGCGCATTGCGCACCGCACCGCCGGCGACGCGCGCGTCCTCGCCGCCGTCGGTCAGCGCGGCGAGCAGGCGCTGCAGGTGGCTTTCGCCGAGCCAACCGGCCCTGCCCGCGATCGACACCGGATCGCTCACCTATAGAGCCTCTCGTAAAGCGTTCGGATGATGCCGGCGGTGACGCCCCAGATGCGCTGGCCGCCATAGGGCATCTCGTAAAAGAACCATTCGAGGTCGTTCCACATGCGGCTGTCTCTGGCGTGGTTGGCAGGGTCCATCAGAAAGCGTAGCGGCACCTCGAAGGCGGCATCGACTTCATCGGAATTCAGCGTCAGGCTGAAACCGGGCCGCACAATCCCGAGCACCGGGGCGATGCGATAGCCGCTGCCAGAGACGTAATCCGGCATGCGGCCGATGATCTCGATGTAATTCTTATCAAGACCGATCTCCTCGAATGTCTCGCGCAACGCCGCCGCCTCGGGGCTCACATCGGTTGGATCGATGGTTCCACCGGGGAAAGCCACCTGCCCCGAATGGTTGCGCAGTTTTTCCGCGCGCCTGGTCAAAAGGACCGTGGCCTCATGGCCATGGTCGACCACCGGGATCAGCACGGCGGCATCGCGCAACGCCTTGGCCAGCTTCAGCCTGGGATGGCCGGGATTGAAGCGGTGGTCGCCAAAATCATCGCCGGCATGCGCCTGCGGCTGCGCCGCGACGCGCCGGCGAAAATTCTCGGCCGAAAACGGCACCGGCATCACCTGATCCATCATAGGCGGTCCATCATGCGCTCAGCCGCTTCAGTTTCTCAGCCGGCATGATCGGATAGACCTCGCCTTTCGAATGGACGGCAAACATCGTCTTGCCACCGATGTCGATCTCTTCGCCGTGCTCGACCAGCTCGTACATCACCGGCCGCGCCACCAACGCCTCCAGTCGCCCGCGCACCAGCACATAGGGTTTCAGGCCACCGGTCTCGTCCTCATCGACGAAGCGCAGCGGATGCTCCGGCCCGGCCTCGACCACATCGCCGACATTGGTTCGGAAGGTGATGATTTGCCCGTCGCCGGCGCCCGACACATCCATCTCGACGGCGACGAACGGTGCATCGGCGACACGGATGCCGACCTTTTCCACCGGCGTCACCAGATAGGTCTTGCCGTCCTCGTCCTTGCGCAGCACCGAGGAAAAAAGCTGCACCAACGGCATCCGGCCGATCGGCGTTCCCAGATAAAACCAGGTGCCGTCCTGCTTGATCTCCATGTCGAGATCGCCGCAAAACGCTGGATTCCACCGTTCCACCGGCGCCGGCCCCTTGCCGGCGCGCGCCGCACGCGAGACCAGCGCCTCCAGCCCGCGCGGCTCGGTCGCGGCCGTCAGGCTCTCTTCACGATAGTCCGCGGCTTCTGTCATGGTCACGAAATAGTCACTGTTGTTCCGCTTGTCAGCCTAAGTCTGTGATTTAAGTTCATTGCAGGCTCCATGCGAGGCCGAATCGCGGCATTCTGCGGCACCCAAGGTGCCAAGCGGTATTTCCAACCAGAAGGATCGATGCTGCATGAGCGTTATGATCAAGGAAAGCCCGATCAGCGAAAAGGACATGGTGGAGCAGGCCGAGAAGGCGCTGGCCGACATTTCGAGGGTCCGCGACGGCGTCGGCCGGGTCATCTTCGGCCAGGAAAGTGTCGTCGAGCGCACGCTTGTGGCATTGCTCGCCGGCGGCCATGCGCTGCTGGTCGGCGTGCCCGGCCTCGCCAAGACCAAGCTGGTCGAAACGCTGGGCATCGTGCTCGGCCTCGATTCGCGCCGCATCCAGTTCACGCCCGACCTAATGCCATCCGACATTCTCGGCTCCGAGGTGATGGAGCAGGATGAATTCGGCAAGCGTTCGTTCCGCTTCATCTCCGGGCCGATCTTCGCGCAACTGCTGATGGCTGACGAGATCAACCGCGCCTCGCCGCGCACCCAGTCGGCGCTGCTGCAGTCGATGCAGGAATACCACGTCACCATTGCCGGCGTGCGCCATGACCTGCCGTCGCCGTTCCACGTTCTGGCGACGCAGAACCCGCTGGAGCAGGAAGGCACCTATCCACTGCCCGAGGCTCAGCTCGACCGTTTTCTGATGCAGGTCGACATCCTCTACCCCGAGATCGAGGCGGAGCGCCGCATCCTGCTGGAAACCACCGGCATCGAGGATGCCAAGGCCGAAAACGTGCTGCAGCCGGCGCGGCTGAAGGATATCCAGACGCTCATCCGCCGCATGCCGGTGCCGGAAAGCGTCGTCGAGGCGATCCTCAAGCTGGTGCGCTCGGCGCGCCCCGGCCAGGGCAACGCCGATACCGACAAGCACGTCGCCTGGGGCCCAGGCCCGCGCGCCAGTCAGGCGCTAACGCTGTGCGCCCGCGCCCGCGCCCTCTATGACGGCCGGCTGGCGCCGTCGGTCGACGACGTCCGCGCGCTGGCCGAGCCGGTGCTGCAGCACCGCATGGCGCTGACCTTCACCGCCCGCGCCGAGGGTACCACGGTGCGCGACGTGGTGGCGAAGCTCGCGAAAGGGATTTGATGGCGCGCATCGGCGAAGCCCAGGCACCGGCAGCGACGCGCGATGCGCTCGCCCGAGGCCGGTTGCGGGCGTCGCTGGTGCCGGACCTGCTGGTCGAGGCGCGCCGCATCGTCAACACGGTGATTGCTGGGTGGCATGGCCGCCGCAAGCGCGGCATCGGCGAGAATTTCTGGCAGTTCCGGCCCTATGTCGAAGGCGATTCCTCGCGCATCGACTGGCGCCGCTCGGCCCGCGACGACCACACCTATGTCCGCGACCGCGAATGGGAGGCCGCCCATACGGTGTGGCTGTGGGCCGACCCCTCGCCTTCCATGCTCTACAAATCGACCGGAACCAGCGTTTCCAAGGAATCGCGCGCCCTGGTGCTGGCGCTGGCCATGGCCGAGCTTTTGTCGCGCAGCGGCGAGCGCATTGCCTGGCCGGGCCTGACCGACCCGTTCACCGCCCGCAATGGCGCCGAGCGCATCGCGGCGCAGTTGATGCACGCTGCCGACCTGCCGGCAAAGCCCGACCTGTCCGGCATTCGCCGCTTCTGCGACATCGTCATCGTCAGCGATTTCCTCGACCCGGTCGAGGACACGATAGCCTGGCTGGACGTGCTCGCCCGCCACGGCGTGCGCGCCCATCTGATCGAGGTCGCCGATCCGGCCGAGGAAAGCTTCCCCTATGCCGGCCGCACCGAATTCACTGATCCTGAGACCGGCGACAAGCTGACCGCCGGCCGCGCCGAAATGCTGGGCGAGGAATATCGCCTGCTTTATGCCGCCCGCCGCCAGGAACTGGCCGGTTGGTGCAAACGGCTCGGCTGGAGCTATACCGTCAATCATACCGACCGCCTTGCCTCCGAGGCGCTGGTGCGCATCCACATGGCGATGACTGCCGACGGCAGCTTTGCCGGGAGGGCCAGCGCATGAGCTGGCTGCCGCTCTCCTTCGGGGCGCCGATGGTGCTGTGGGGCTTGCTGGCGCTGCCGGTGATCTGGTGGCTTCTGCGGTTGACCCCGCCCAGGCCGCAAACCGAGGTGTTTCCGCCGCTCAGGATTCTCGCCCGCGTGCTGAGGCGCGAAGAAACGCCGCAGCAGAGCCCTTGGTGGCTGACGCTGCTCAGGCTGCTGATGGCCGCGCTTATCGTGGCAGCACTTGCCGAACCCGTCTTCAACCCGCGCGAAAAGCTGCCGGCCGAGGGCGCTGCCCTGGCGCTGGTGATCGATAATGACTGGGCAAGCGCGGCCGACTGGGGCAAGCGCGTCGCCACCGCCGAGCGGCTGATCGCCGACGCCAATTCGAACGGCGTGCCGGTGCTCATCGCTTTCACCGCCGAAAAACCGAATGCCGAGATCGGCCCCTTCGATGCCGCTGCCGCGCTCAACCGGCTGCGCGCGGCAAAGCCGCGGCCGATCCCGACCGACCGTCCCGCCGTCTATGCCCGCGTCGCGACAGCCCTGGAAACGCTGCCAGGCGCCAGCGTCGCCGTGCTCGCCGATGGCCTGGCGGCGCAAGGCGACGAAGCCGCGTTCAACACGCTACTGTCGAAGAACGCGGCACGTGTCGTCTGGGCCGTCTCCGACCGGCTGTCGCTGACCGGCCTGACCGGCGCCGACAACCAGGTCGACGGCTTCGCCCTGACCGCCATCCGCGCACCCGGCGACCCGGCGCCTGCGCAAGTCACCGCCGGCGCCTTCGACGACAAGGGCCGCCGCATCGCCGACGCGACGCTGACCTTTGCTCCCGGCGTATCCACCGCTACCGGCACGATGGCAGTGCCGTTCGAACTGCGCAACGATTTCGCCTATATCGCGCTCGATGGCGAGCGCCAGGCCGGCGCCGTCCGCGTGCTCGATGAGAGTTCAAAACGCCGCCGCGTCGGGCTGCTGTCGCAGGCCGAGGCCGACCAGGCGCAACCGCTGCTGTCGCCGCTCTATTACATCCGCCGCGCCCTGCAGCCTTTCGCCGATCTGGTCGAGCCATCGAGCGTCGATCTCGCCGACGCCATCCCGCAACTGCTCGACCAGAAGCCGGCGATGATCGTCATGGCCGATGTCGGCACCATTCCGGAACAGGCGCGGCAAAGGCTGGTCGACTGGGTCGACAAGGGCGGCACGCTGGTGCGTTTTGCCGGCTCGCGGCTGGCCGCCGCCGGCAATGACGACGATCTGCTGCCGGTCCGGCTGCGCACAGGCGAGCGCTCGCTCGGCGGTGCACTATCATGGACGGCCCCACAGCCGGTCACCGAATTCCCGAAAACCGGCCCCTTCGCCGACCTCGCGCCGCCCAGCGAGGTCACAGTCACCAGGCAGGTGCTGGCCGAACCGACGCCCGACATTGTCGAGCGCACCTGGGCCACGCTTGCCGACGGCACGCCGCTGGTGACCGGGATGAAGAAGGACAAGGGTACGCTCGTGCTGTTCCACGTCACCCCCGAGGCGACATGGTCCAACCTGCCGATCTCCGGCAGCTTTGTCGAGATGCTGCGGCGCATCGTGCAACTGTCGCGCAACCAGGGCGCGGCGGTCGCCAATGCCGAAGCCGCCGCCACTTCGCTGGCGCCCTACCGCATGGTTGCCGCCGACGGCACGCTGGTGCCGCCGACGCCGGATGCCAGGCCGCTGGTGCCCGGCGCCGGCCCGCTGCCGGTGACGCTGGAAAACCCGCCCGGCCTGTATGGCTCCGAGACGGGGGTATTCGCCCACAATCTGCTCGGTGGCGACAGTACGTTCACGCCGCTGGCACGGCCTGAGATCACCGTGCCGGTCACCACCGTCCAGTATGCCTTCGACGAGCAGCGCAACCTCAAAGGTCCGCTGGTCACGGCGGCCCTGGTGCTGATGGTGCTCGACACGCTTGCCGTATTCTGGATGGGCGGCCTGTTGTCGCGCCGGCCGCGCCGTGCCGGCGCTGCCGCGACGGCAGCCGTCCTGCTGATTGCGCTCGGCGCGCTGGTTGGCCATGCCGACATCGCCCGCGCCGACGACGCCAAACCGGGCGATACGGAGGCCATCGGGGACATTTCAAAGACCCGGATCGCCTATGTGCTGACCGGCGAGCCGGGTGTCGATTCGATCAGCCGCGCCGGGCTCGAAGGCCTGACCCGCTTTCTCATCGAAAAGACCGCGCTCGAGCCCGGAGCACCGGCCGGCGTCGACATCTCGAAGGACGAACTGTCCTTCTACCCGCTGATCTACTGGCCGATCGACCCCTCCGCCCCGATGCCGAGCGAGGCCGCCATCGCCCGCATCGACGCCTACATGCAGCAGGGCGGAACGGTTTTGTTCGACACGCGCGACCAGTTCGCCAACGGCATTGGTGCGGATTCGACCAGCCCGGCGACGGAGCGGCTGCGCGACATCCTCGGCAACCTCAACGTGCCACCGCTGGAACCGGTGCCGTCGGACCACGTGCTGACCAAATCCTTCTACATCCTTCCAGAGTTTCCCGGCCGCTTTGCAGGCAGCCCGCTTTGGGTCGAGGCGTCTCTCGAAGCCAGCAACACCGAAAACCGCCCGGTGCGCACCGGCGACGGCGTTTCGCCAATCATGATCACCGCCAATGATTTCGCCGGCGCCTGGGCGGTCGACGAGAATGGCGACCCGCTATTGCCGACCGTGCCGTCGGATCCGATGCAGCGCATCTATGCGCTGCGCGCCGGCGTCAACATCATGATGTACATGCTGACCGGCAACTACAAATCCGACCAGGTGCACGTCCCGGTGCTGCTCGAACGGCTGGGGCAATAGACCATGAACTGGTCGCTCGCCTTCGAACCGCTCACCACCTGGCCGCTACTCGCCGTGGTTCTGGTGCCGCTGCTGCTGCTGGCGCTGGTCGGCCTTTGGTTTCGCCAGCGCGGCGCGATCTTCCGCCTGGCAGCCCTGATTGCCCTGACCGCGGCGCTGCTCAATCCGGTGTTCCTCGACGAAGAACGCGAGCCGCTGAAAAGCATCGTCGCCGTCGTCGTCGACCGCAGCCAGAGCCAGGATATCGGCGACCGCACCAAGCAGACCGACGCGGCGTTGGCCGGGCTTCAGCAGCGTCTCGGCCGCTTCAAGCAGTTCGACGTCCGTGTCGTCGAAGCCGGCAAGTCCGAAGCCGCCGACGAGCGCACCGAGACGCGGTTGTTTTCCTCGCTCGAAAATGCTTTCCGCGACGTGCCGCCGTCGCGTATCGGCGGCGCCATCATGGTCACCGATGGCGAGGTGCATGACGCGCCGCCCGGCGCACCCGACTTCAACGCGCCGCTGCATGCGCTGATTACCGGCAACGACCATGAAAAGGACCGCCGCATCCGCTTCGAGAACGCGCCGCGCTTCGGCCTCGTCGGCAAGCCGCTCGACATGACCTATCGCGTCATCGCCACCAACAACGAAACCGGCCCGGTCGATGTCCGCGTATCGGTGAACGGCGAGCAGGTATCGGTCGAGCACGCCAACATAGGCCAGGCGATGCCGCTGCAGGTGACCATTCCCAGCGCCGGGCGCAACATCGTCGAACTCGCCATCGACCACGAGCCGGGCGAACTCACCGACACCAACAACCGCACCATCGCGCTGATCGACGGCATCCGCGAAAATCTGCGCGTGCTGCTCGTTTCCGGCGAACCGCATGCCGGCGAGCGCACCTGGCGCAATTTGCTGAAATCCGACGCTTCGGTCGACCTCGTGCACTTCACCATCCTGCGCCCACCGGAAAAGCAGGACGGCACGCCGATCAACGAATTGTCGCTGATCGCCTTCCCGACACGCGAGCTGTTCGTCGAGAAGATCAAGGATTTCGACCTGATCATCTTCGACCGCTATCAGCACCGCGACGTGCTGCCGATCCTCTATTACGATTACATCTCCGAATATGTCGAAAAAGGCGGCGCGCTGCTGATCGCGGCAGGCCCCGAATATGCCGGCGAAAGCTCGATCGCCCGCACGCCGCTGATGTCGGCGCTGCCGGCAATGCCGACCGGCGAGGTCATCGACAAGGCGTTCTACCCACGTCTCACCGATACCGGCCAGCGTCATCCGGTCACGCGCGGGCTCGATGGCTCCGCGACCGAGCCGCCGCACTGGAGCCGCTGGTTCCGAACCATCGGCGTCGAGAACCCCGAGGGCGAGGTGGTGATGAAGGGCGCTGACAACCGGCCGCTGCTGCTGCTCGACCGCAAGGGCGAAGGTCGCGTCGGCATGCTTCTGTCCGACCAGGGCTGGCTGTGGGCGCGCGGCTTCGAGGGTGGCGGCCCGCATGTCCAGCTCTACCGGCGTATCGCCCACTGGCTGATGAAGGAGCCTGAGCTCGAAGAGGAGCGGCTGACCGCCGACGGCCGCGGCATGGTGCTGGAAATCCGCCGCCAGACGATGAGCGACGACCCCGGCCCGGCGCAAGTCATTACGCCATCCGGCAAGGCGCTGATCGTCAGGCTCGAGAAATCCGAACCAGGCGTCTTCCTCGGCAGTGTCGAGACCAGCGAAATCGGTCTCTATCAGGTCGGCAATGGCGACCTGACCGCATGGGCCCATGTCGGGCCGGTCAACGCGCCGGAATTCACCGACGTCGTCTCCACCGAGACCCGGCTGAAACCACCGGCTGAGGCAACCGGCGGCAGCGTTCGCCGGCTGGCGCCGGCCTCGGCACTTGGCAATCTCACCAGCACGGTCACGCTGCCCTCTATCGTCCCAGTGCGTTCCTCGGGCGCGGCTTCCGGCAATGACTGGATCGGCCTGCGCACCACCGACGACAGCGTGCTCAAGGCCGTCTCGCGCGTGCCGCTGTTTGGCGGCTTCCTCGGCCTCGGCCTGCTGCTTCTGGCAATGGGCTCGATGTGGTACCGCGAAGGGCGGTAGCACCTCTTAACTTCTCCCCTGTCGGGCCCGAAGGGCGGGCGAGCCCCGTGACTCGCCCGGGCGGTGGATTGGCGCGCAGCGCCAAGATGGTTTAGCGGGGTGCTGGACGAAAGGGTAGCTGCCAAGCTCGAGCACCCTCATCCGACCGAGCTTCGCTCGGCCACCTTCTCCCACAAGGGGAGAAGGAAGAAAGCGAACCGCTCTACTCCTCCGGCTCCGTCGTGAACATCAGCGGGTAGCCCTTGGCCTTGCCGGCATCGGTTGCCCGCGCCGCCTTGGTCTCTGCGACATCCCTGGTGAAGACGGCGACGACGCAGACGCCGCGCCGGTGCGCGGTGATCATTACCCTATGCGCCTGGTCTTCACTGAGCTTGAACTCGGCCTTCAGCACCGTCACGACGAACTCGCGCGGTGTGAAATCGTCATTGACCAGGATCACCTTGTAGAGCTTCGGCCGTTCGACCTTCGGCTTCGTGCTGGTACCGGGTTTTGTCGTGATTTCAGGCATCGGACCAGCAATTGCATGCGACAGCTTTGCGGTCATTTTGGCATGGGCAACAGCGGTCGTCCATTCAACCGCACGCGATCGGTTTCCCGGCCGTGCAGTTCACAAGTCCGTGCCTATGTGGGAACTGCCGGCTGGCGTTCAACGGGCGAGTGGGCCGGGAACGCCGTACTGTCTCGCACGCAACAAAAAGACGACCGCTCCAGGCAAATCGCAACTGGAGCGGTCTTCTCTTGGGGTAAAAGATGTCGCTTGATCAGGCCTTCGGAGCTGCCTTGACCGCGTGCTTCTTGTGCTTCTTGACGGTCTTCTTGGCAGCGACCTTCTTCACGGCCTTGGCCGGCGCAGTCGTCGTTGTGGTCGTCGCAGCCGGGGTGGTGGTAGCAGCATTGGCGCTGCTGGCGCCGAGAACCGGCATCGAGAAGGCCAGCGCGATGGCGAGACCGAGGGCGGAGAGGAGGGACTTTTTCATGGCTTCACTTCCTTTTTTGTGCAGATCGGATTGAGTGTCACTGAACGGGATCGATCGGTGTCACTCCAAGCAGCTTCAAAGCGTTCGCGAGCGTCCGGATTCCCTGTGCCTGTTTCTTGTTGGCGCAGAACCGGTTTCCCTTTCTTTGAAGTGCTTTCGCCGCGGTGACCTGCGTTGCCGCGGCATGGGTTTCGAGGGCTTCGTCAAACTGGCGGTTCAGATCGATGCAACGCTCGCTGCGGGTGGTCGCCACCTTTGCATCGGCCGCCTTTGCATTGGCCACCTTCGCATCGGCCAGCTTTGCATCGGCTTGTTCGACCGCGGCCGTGACGAGCGAAATGGAAAGCAACGCACCCATCAGACTGATCGAGAACCTTTGCATTGGTCTGTCCGTAATCCCGTAACGCGTGTCGCAGCCGATGATCTGACCGCCACGGCACCACTTATGCCTTTGATTTTTTTCGGCAGTTTTTCCGGATTGTAGAATTTTGTTTCTGGATTGTTTCTGGGCAGCCCGGATCGAGCCACCGATCTCCACTGGCCAACTTATGGCCTGAATTCTATCGTCTGGCTGACGGCCGAAGCACGGCTTGGGCGATCCACAAATGACAGGTTCCTTGTGAAATCCGACCCCCACATACTGATCGTCGACGACGACAAGGGCATTCGCGACCTGCTTCAGGAGTTTTTCCAGAAGCGGGGGCTGCACACGCTGGTTGCCGCCGACGGCATCGAGATGGAAACCATCCTGCGCCGCGCCCAGGTCGATCTTATCGTTCTGGACGTCATGCTGCCCGGCAAGAGCGGGCTGGAACTCTGCCGCGAGCTGCGCACCAATTATTCCACGCCGATCATCATGCTGACCGCGGTCACCGAGACCACCGACCGCGTGGTTGGCCTGGAGATGGGCGCCGACGACTACGTGCCGAAACCCTTCGATCCGCGCGAGCTGCTCGCACGCATCCGTGCCGTCTTGAGACGCAATGGCGCCGCCGAGCCGCGACGCGCCGCCTCGCGGCAGATCTACCATTTCGCCGGCTGGACGATGGACTGTTCGCGCCGCCGGCTGATGGCGCCCGGCGATGTCAGGATCGAGCTGACGATGGCCGAGTTCAATCTCCTGCAGACCTTCGTCAAGAGCGCGCAGCGCGTACTGAGCCGCGAGCAGCTGATCGAGCTGTCCGGCGGCGACAGCGGCTACAGCTTCGACCGCAGCGTCGACATTCTGGTCAGCCGGCTGCGGCGCAAGATGGAGGACGACCCGAAAACGCCGAAGTTGATCCTGACTGTGCGCAGCGGCGGCTATCAGTTCCTGCCTGAGACGACCTCCGAATGAGACGCATCCTGCCGCAAACGCTGCCGGTCTGGGTGCTGCTCATCGTCATCGCCGGCCTGCTGATCAGCCAGATCGCGACCCTCTACATCGTTTCGCGCGACCGTGCCGCCGCCAATGACGTCGTCGATCTCTACCGGCTGAACGACCGCGCCTTCTCGCTGGTACAGCTGATGCATGACGCCACCCCCGAACAGCGCAAGGCGACGGCCTCCGGCCTGTTCAACGCCACTTACGCGCTCACCGTCTCCGGCACGCCCGCTGTTACTTCGTCGATAGCCGGCGACGACGAGCTGGCCGAATTGGAGGACATATTGGTCGGCCGGCTATCGAAGTTCGGCATCACCGACGCGCGGGTCCGCCGCGATCCGGCAACGCACGAAGCCGACGCTCCCGGTGGGACGGTCGCCGGCCCCGATATCGGCCAGGTCGAGCGCGACCTGCTGGTGCTGGCGGCCGATTTCGCCCAGAGCGACAAGCTGACCGCTTCGCTTCGCTTTGCCGACGGCCAATGGCTGAACTTCACCGAGCCGAACACACCGGCCGGACCGATACTGAGCTTCGATAGCCTGCCGCTCTATGCCTTGATCGCCGGGCTGGTGGTGGCTTCCTCGATCTGGTCGCTGCGCCGGCTGACGGCGCCCTACCGGATGATGGAGACCGCGGTGAAGCGGATCGGCGAGGACGTGAAAAGCCCGCCGATCGCCGAGAGCGGCAGCCGCGAGGTGCGTACCGCGGCAAAGGCGGTCAATGCCATGCAGGCGAGGCTGCGCGCCTACGTCGAGGACCGCGAGCATCTTGCGGCCGCACTGGCGCACGACCTGCGCACGCCGCTGACCAGGATGCGGCTGCGCCTCGAACTGCTGAGGAATTCGTCCGTCCGCGCCGCACTGGCGCACGACCTCGCCGACATCGAAGGCATTGCCAGCTCGGTCATCGACTTCGCCACCTTCGAAGTGACCGAGGAAAAGAGCGAGAGGATCGATTTCTGGTCGCTGGTGGAATCGATCGCCGACGGCTTCGACGAGGTCTCCTTCGACAATGACGACGCGCGCTCGCGCGGCCTGATCTGCATGGCGCGGCCGGTCGCGCTCCGGCGCTGCGTCACCAACCTCGTCCAGAACGCCGTGACCTATGGCAAGAGGGCGCATCTCAGCCTGCGTCAATCAGGCAAGACAATCACGCTGGCGATCCATGACGAAGGGCCGGGCATACCGCAAGCCGAGCTCGACGCCGTGTTCGGCTCGTTCGTGCGCCTGGAACAGTCGCGCAACCGTCAGACCGGCGGCCTCGGCCTCGGCCTGACCATAGCCCGCAACATCGCCCGCGCCGCCGGCGGTGAAGTCAGCCTGTCCAACCATCCCGATGGCGGCCTGTTGACGGAACTGAGATTGCCGCTGGCGGTTTAGCTTGCGGTATCGGGCTAAGCCGGCGTTCCTTCGCGCCCCCCCTCTGCCCTGCCGGGCATCTCCCCCACGTGGGGGAGATTGGCAGTTTCGCTGACGGCGACTTTTCTTTGAAGTTTGGAGTGGCGAAACCGGCCATGACAGCCAATTTCCTCCTTGTGGGGAGATGTCCGGCAGGACAGAGGCGGACGCGACCAAGCTCGGCCTTGTTTTTCTAGCGCCGCAACACTGCGCTCAGAACGTCCCTGACGCCGATCGCGCCGACGAAGCGCGACTGGTCGTCGAACAGCGCAACGGGTGCGGTCTGCGAACGGTGCATGGCCAGCATCACGGTCTTCAGCGAAGTGCCGGGATTGGCCCAGAACACCTGCGCCGTCTCCTCCGGCTGGGCCTCGACATCGGCGCAGGAGACCCACACCGCCGGCTTGCCGTCGCGCTCGGCCGCTGCCACCAACCCATGCTCGTCGATCTTGAAGCGTGTCGTCTTGCGCCGATCGAGCCACACCCAGCCGTCCTCTCCGTGCTCGAGGTCGCGACGGTCGCGCATGACGTTCCAGGCGGTCAGCACCGAAAGCGGGTTCACATTGGCGATGAAGTCGCGGACATAGTCGTTGGCAGGCCGCAGCACGATGTCTTCCGGCGCACCGGTCTGCACGATGCGCCCGCCCTCCATGATGGTGATGTGAGTGCCGATCTTCAGCGCCTCCTCGAGATCGTGGCTGACGAAGATGATGGTCTTCTTCAGCTCGGCCTGAAGCTGCAGCAGCTCGTCCTGCAGCTTGGTCCGGATCAGCGGATCGAGTGCCGAGAACGGCTCGTCCATCAACAGGATCGGCGCCTCGGTGGCGAAGGCGCGCGCCAGGCCGACGCGCTGCTGCATGCCGCCGGAAAGCTCATGCGCGTATTTCTTCGACCACTGGTCGAGATGAACCAGCTTCAGCTGTTTGGTCACCCGCTTCTTGCGCTCGGCTTCAGGCACGCCGGCGAGCTCGAGGCCGAGGCCGACATTTTCCTCCACTGTGCGCCACGGCAGCAGGCCGAACTGCTGAAACACCATCGCCACCTGTTTCTGCCGCAACCGCCGAAGCGTCGCCTCGTCGCAGGTGACAACGTCGACCGTGCCGTCGCCGTCCTTGACCAGCACCTGGCCGCGCGAGACCACGTTCAGCCGGTTGACGGCTCTGAGCAGCGTCGATTTGCCGGAGCCGGAAAGCCCCATCAGCACCGAGATCTCACCCTCATGCACGGTGAGGCTGGCGCCGGCGCAGCCCAGCACGTTGCCGGTCTGTTCGAGGATCTCGGCGCGAGTGGCGCCGCTGTCGATCAGCGCCAGCGAGCCTGCCTGGTCGGCGCCGAAGACGATGTCGACATTTCTGAAATCGACGGCGACGGTCATTTCTTGCCTCCCACGCCGATGCGCGTCATTCGGTCGAGCACGATGGCGAGCACGACGATGGCCAGCCCTGCCTCAAGCCCGAGGTCGATTTTCCTGGAACCCAACGCGCGGTTGATCTCGGTGCCGAGGCCGCCGGCGCCGATGAGAGCGGCGAACACCACCATCGACAGCGACAGCATGATCGACTGGGTCAAGCCGGCCATGATGGTGGGCAGCGCCGAAGGCAATTCGACCTTCCACAGCAGTTGGCGCCTGGTGGCACCGAAGGCCTCGCCGGCCTCGATGATCGATTTCGGCACCGAGGTGACGCCGAGATGGGTGAGACGGACCGAGGTCGGGATGACGAAGATGATGGTGACGATGAGGCCGGGAGCGTTGCCGAGCCCGAACAATGTCAGCACCGGGATCAGGTAGACGAAGGTCGGTAGCGTCTGCATCAGGTCGAGCACCGGCAGCATGATGCGGTAGACCTTCGGCTTGTGCGCGGCCCAGATGCCGAGCGGCACGCCGATGGCCATCGAGGTGGCGGCGGCGGCAACCACCAGCACCAGCGTCTCCACCGTCTGCTTCCACAGGTTCTGGTTGAGGATGAACAGCAGTCCGAGGAAGACGGCCAATGCCAGCCCCTTCGAACGCTGCAGGGCATAGGCGAGCAATGCGATCAGCGCGATGAGCAGGACGGGCGGCAACAGAAGAAGTCCGTCGACCATCCCGTCGAGCAGGAAATTTAGACCATTGGAAAAGGCCCTCAGGACGGTGTTGAAATTGTCGGTGAGGAAGGTGAAGAAGGCCTTTCCCCAAGCGCCTACGGGGATCTTGTAGCTGACCAGGAATTTTGAAATCGGATCCATCTTCCCCTCTTCTGTCGGCGCGCCATCCTAGCCGGACGGTCATCTTGTCACAGCACATGAAAAAGGGCAGCCTTTTAAGATGGCTGCCCTTCTTGGTTGGTTACCTTGAATTCAAAGCCGGCTCAGCTCCCGAGCGCAGTTTTGACGGCTGCCGCGGCGTCGCCGCCATCGAAAGTGGTCACGCCGGCAATCCAGGGCGTGACCGCGTCCGGGTGCTTCTTCAGCCAGTCGCCCGCTGCCGTGTTGGCATCGGCGCCCTTGATGATTGCGTCCATTATCTCGCCTTCCATGTCCAGATTGAACTTCAGATTGGCGATGAAGTTTCCGGCATTCGGGCACTCGGTGGTGTAGCCCTTGCGCACGTTAGTATGCACGGTGGCGGCGCCGAAGCCGCTGTCGCCCATGCCGCCGAGATATGTGATCTTCATGGCGCCCATCACCGGATGCGGCGTCCAGCCGAGGAAGGCGATCCATTCGTTGTTTTTCATCGCCTGGTCGGCTTGGGTAAGCATGCCAGCTTCCGAGGATTCAACCAACTCAAACCCTGCGAGATTGTCTTCCGGCTTGGCGATCATATCGAGGATGATCTTGTTTCCGTCATTGCCGGCTTCGATGCCGTAGATCTTGCCGTCGAACTTGTCCTTGAATTTGCCGAGGTCGGTCAGCGTCTTGACGCCGGCATCCGCGACATAGGTCGGCACCACTAGGCCATAGCCGGCTCCCGCCAAATTCTCGCTGATGGTCTCGACAGATCCGTCAGCGGTGAATGGCTGGATGATGCTGGCCATCGACGGCATCCAGTTGCCGAGGAAAACATCGACGTCTTTGTTCTTGAGCGATTCGTAGGTTACCGGCACGCCAAGCTGGATGACCTTCGGCTCATAACCAAGTGCGGTGAGCAGCACCGAGGCTATGCCGGTTGTCGCCTGGATGTCGGTCCAGCCGACATCGGACATGCGCACCGTCTTGCAGCTTTCCGCATCGCCGGCGAAGGCCCCAGTCGTGGATAGAAAAGCCGCCAGGCCGAGACCGGCGACGAATGAATTCATGCGCGACATAGAAATTCTCCCATTTCAGTTCTCGGTGAAGCGAAGTGGCGGTTTTATCTCCACCTTTGTTCCGTCAGCCAAACACCATTCTGCTGCGGTTTCAAGCACTAAGGCAATCACGAACAACGGCGCAGGCTGGCCGATCAGCGACACGCCCGCCGCTTTACGGATGGAAGTCGTCTTTTCCCGGTGGAATGTAGGCGCTCCCCCTCCCCGCTTTATTGCAACTCGGCTTAAAAGGACGGCATGGCCAAGCTGTACTTCCATTATGCGACGATGAATGCCGGCAAGACGACGATGCTGTTGCAGGCCTCGTACAATTACCGCGAGCGCGGCATGACGACGATGCTGTTCATCGCCGGCCACTACCGCAAGGGCGATACCGGGCTGATCTCGTCGCGCATCGGCCTGGAGACGGAGGCCGAGATGTTCCGCGACGGCGACGATCTGTTTGCCCGGGTCGCCGAGCATCACGACCACGCCACGGTGCATTGCGTCTTCGTCGACGAGGCGCAGTTCCTCGAAGAGGATCAGGTCTGGCAACTCGCCCGCATCGCCGACCGGCTGAACATCCCGGTCATGTGCTATGGCCTGCGCACCGATTTCCAGGGCAAGCTGTTTTCCGGCTCGCGCGCCCTGCTGGCGATATCAGACGACCTGCGCGAGGTGCGCACCATCTGCCGTTGCGGCCGCAAGGCGACGATGGTGGTCCGCCTCGGCGCCGACGGCAAGGTGGCGAAACAGGGCGAACAGGTGACGATCGGCAAGGACGTCTATGTCTCACTCTGCCGCCGCCATTGGGAAGAGGAAATGGGCCGCGCCATGCCCGACGATTTCATCGGCTTCATCAAAACCTGACCAGCGCGTTGCTTCCATCCGACCGCCCAGCCGACATTCGTTCGGCAATCGCGCCATCGTGCGGCGCTTGTTAAGGCCTGCTTCCTATTTTCAAAACCTCTCAGCCAGAGCCGTCGGGGAGTTCCCATGCTTCGAGCCATCTCATCTGCAACTGCTTTCCTCATCGTCGGCGCTCTTGCCGCGCATGCCGACGGCGATGCCGCTCTCGGCAAGAAGGTCTTCAACAGATGCATGGCCTGTCACGAGGCAACGAGCGACCGCGACAAGGTCGGCCCGCATCTGCTGGGTGTCGTCGGCCGCACCGCCGGCACCGCGGACAGTTATCTCAGCCGCTACTCGCAGGGGATGAAGGACGCCGGCGCCGCCGGCCTGGTCTGGGACGAAATAAACCTTGCCGAATACCTGCGCGCGCCGCGGCAGAAGGTCCCCGGCAATAAAATGGCCTTCTCCGGCCTGACCAGCGACGACGACATCGCCAATGTCATCGCCTACCTCAAGGCCGATCCCAAGCCCTGAGCGTCGCTCCCGACCTAAAGTCCAGCCGCGGTTGAAGCGGTGTCTGACCGGACGGCAGTTACACCGTAATCATTGCCTGACTATCCTGCGGTCGGCCTCCTGAAATTCTTTTGTTTTCCTGTAATCCCATGTCTTCCGTCTTTCATTCGCCAAACGCGGCACATATATTCGCGGCGGTTTGCGAAACGAAACCGATGCCGAAGCGGGAGGCCCCAATGGCGACATTGCAGAATTTCGATGCCGAGATTGCCAAGACCAAGCAGGTCGTGCAGGACATGCGCACCAAGATCGAGCAGTCCGGTACTGTGCTCGAGACGCTCGCCACCGCCGACAAGAAGATCGGCGACGCCAATTTCGACATCGAGAATGCCCGCATTGAGGATGTGCTGAAGCAGCAGAAGGTGATGGAAGGCAATATCGCCGACCTGATCATCGGCCTCGAGGACGCCACCAACGTCTTCGGCGCCGAATTCGAGAGCATGAAGAACTACACCGGCTGGGAGAACTTCGTCGGCGTCTTCTCCAGCCAGCGCAAGCAGCGCATGCGCACCGACCGCGTCCGCAACATGTCGCTGGCCGGCAATTTGCAGGAGCTGCTGGCGAAATCGGACACCATCGTCGGCATTCTCAAGGCGCAGAAGCAGGTTCTCGATACGCGCTACAAGACCTCCGAAGCCAGCCTGTCGCAGGTGATCGAGCGCCGCAAGACCACGATGACCAACCTCGAGACCGTGCAGAAGCGCATCGAGCAGCTCAACCCGATGCTGCTTGACATCGAGAACAAGATCGCCGCCTCGACCAGCCAGAAGGAGCGCACGCAGCTTGAAGGCGAGCGCTCGAAACTGGCCACGGAATACAACGAGAAGCAGGCCAAGGAGCAAGAATTGCTCGCCGAAAGCCAGACGCTGGAGCGCTACACCTCGATGTTCCAGACGTTCGTCGATTCGCTCAACAACCAGATCGCGGCGCAGTCGACGCTGATCAACAAGCTGACCATCGATACCGAGCAGCGCATCGTGCTGTACAAGGCGCTCGAAGATTCGCTGAAGACCGCCGCCCAGCAGGATGTCGCCCACAAGATCAACACGCTGGGCAGCCAGGTCGACAACACCGCCGAAGAGACCATGGCCGGCATTGGTGCTGCCTCGCAGAAGCACATTGGCGATCTGCTTGAAATGCACGAGAAGAACATGGTCGCCACCGCCGACATCCAGCGCCGCAAGAAGCTCGCCGACGATGCCTTCGCCCGCCGCTTCGACGATGTGATGAAGAAGCACAATTCGGCAAATTACGTGCAGTCGTAATTGCTGCACGTGCACTGCTCCCAAGGGCTGGCAGCATGACTCCCGAAAACGAAGCGGCGGCGCGCTATTTCTCAGCGATCGCGGCGGCACTTGGCGGCCTCGAAGTGTTCATGCGCGACGATCGCTCGCCGCTCTACCGGCATGGCATCGTCGCCAAGGTCGTCGCCGAATATATTGCGCGGCTCGACAAGTCGTTCTCATGCTGGCGCAATCGGCTGGGTTTTGCCGAGACGTTCCGCATCTCGCGCGCCGAGAGCGGCTTTCCGGTCTTCCAGAACCTGCTGGAGTTGGAAAACGACCGCCTCCAGGCCGACAGCCGTCTCGCCGTCATCCCGTTGGCCAGCGAGTTGCGCGAGGAAATGGCCGACTTCATCCTGCGCCACAAGGAATTCCCCGAAGCGTTGCAGAAGTCGATGGCCGAGCGGCTTTATCTCGAAGACGTCAAGAGCGGGACCACCTTCGGCCCGTTCACGCTGGCGCAGACGGCTAAGGTTTCAGTCAATCCGAAGACATTGCGGCCCTATTATCTGGTCCACTGGGCCTGCTTCGACGGCAGCGCCAACCTGCCGCTGGTCTACATGGCGACGGTCGAGGATTCCTCCGACGACATGATCCGGCAGCTGGTCGACAGCAGCGGCAAGCTTAATGAGAGGGTCGACATTCCGCTGCCGGTCGACGGGCTGCTCAATCCCGAGCTCGCCCACCGTTTCGACGATTTCACCGAGAAGAATTCCGCCTACACGCTGTCGCCGGCGACGATCGCGGTCAACCTCGACAAGGATTTCGAGTCGCTGCATCCCAAGCAGCTGCGTCGCGTTGTGCTCGGCCCGTTTTATTCTGCAGGGATTACCGACAACAATTCGACGGTGAGCGAAGTCCTGGCCAAGGTGCGCAAGCCGGAAAACGCCTGGCTGCTGACCTGGACCATCCAGGAGGTCTTTTCCAAGGCCGAGAAGCCCGGCCGTAAGGGGCTGTTTTCGAGCGAGAAGACAACGCAGGAATTCTTCATCAATACCGACGATCTCGAGGCCGCACGCCAGGGCGTGTCGAGCTATGAGAATCACGCGCTGATCCCGCACGAGGCCTATCAGGCGCTTTACGCCGCCGGCGAGGCGCAGAAGATCTTTTCGGGCTACAAGGTCCACATCCTGTCCAAAGGGCAGGTCATCAGCGACGTCTGACCGTCAAATCGCGGAGCTCCCCTTATGGACACCGGCCTGACCACGATCTCCGAAGCGGCAATCGAGAAGCACCGCGCCACGGCGCAGAGCTTCATCACCCGCATTGTCGTGCTGGAAGACCCGTCGCGCGAATCCGGCACCGCGCTCGCCGGCACCAACCGCCGCTTCGTCTCGACCGTTTCGGTCGGCTCGGTTCGTCGCACCCGCGAAGTCGAGCTCGCCAAAACCGTCGCCGCCGTCCATCCCAACGACCAATTGCTGACCATCCCGCAGCACACGCTGTTATTTCGCGCCCGGCGTGGGCTGGCGATTGCGCTGGCCATATCCGATGTCTTTGCCGAAGGCTCGGACCTCGAAAGCCTGCAGGCGAAAAACACCCGCGCGCCGCTCGAAGGCGAGGAAGCCGCCACTTTCAAGAAGCTGCTGTCGGCCTCTGCCTACATCTCCGCCTTCAGCCTCGCCTCCTATCTGTTCCAGCTGATCGACAGCGACGGCGAGGCGCCGAACGACACGCCCGAGCCGGACTTTTTGTTCGACACGCCGCAGGATGCGGTGAAGTCGATCGTGGCCGGCCTCGACAGGGCGATATCAGGCTCAAAGGACGACGCCGACCTGATGACCCGTGCCCGCGCCTTCGCCCGCGCTGCCATCGACGGGCTGCTGGCGCGAAAGGGCCGCTTCGACGGCATCGGCCCGTTCGAGAACGCCCATATCCGCATCGACGTCGACGATTTTACCCTTGATGGTTTCGACGTCGCCCCCGGCAAGCGGGCAAAGCCGCTGGTGATGACGTTCAAAAAACCGGAAGAGGTCGTCGGCAACCACATCGCCAAATACCAGTCGGTCAAGCTGGCCAAGATGCTGATGGCCTACGACTTCGAGCGCGAGCTGAACCCCTTCGTCGAGCTTGGCGGCTTCCTGTTCACCTTCATCGGCGACGGCGCGCCCGGCACCGGCAAGACGACGCTGATCCAGATGATCGCGGGCCTGCTCAACGGCTACTGCCAGGTCGCCGGCTATCCCTTTGCTTACGAGAATTTCGGTGTCGACCAGATCTCCTCCTACCAGGGCAAGTCCGGCCAGAATTGCCGCCAGTTTATCAACAATGTGCTGAACCCGCGCGTCATCGGCTTCGGCACCATCGACGATATCGACCAGGTGGCGGCACGCCGGTCCGACGATCGCGCCTCGGCCGGCCAGCAGGAAATCACCGGTGTCTTGATGGACGCGTTTGCCGGCGCGGCCACCGTCGTGCGCGGCAATTGCTCGTTCGGCATGTTTTCCAACTATCCCGAGAACGTCGACGACGCGTTGCGCCAGCGCGCCGGCGCCCGCTGGCTGGTCGACGGCCCGCAGAGCCGCGACGATTATATCGACATCTTCGTTCTGCTCGCCGGCAAGAACCACAAGATCCCGCTCGGCGACCACAAGCTCTATGCCGCTCAGGAAATCCAGCGCGCGGTGATGGAGGCCTATGAGGAGCATGAGAAGCCGCAGGAAGACGGGTTGATGAAGGTCTATGAGCGCTACATGAAGGAGAACGGCGCGCCGAAGTCGATGGCCGATATCGGCACCTATCTGCACTTGATCAAGGATGCCGAGCCGCGTTTCACCGGACGCGCCATCAAGAACGTCACCGATGCGATCAAGATGCGCGCCATGGACATCGAATTGCCCGACGAGTGGTTCGAAAAGCCGGAAGCCTTCATGCACAAGGGTTACGACGACAAGAGAGCGATGATCGAGGAACTGCGCGGGCCGTTCTCGATGGACATGGTCATGCAGGAGATCAACCGCTACGCGGATTCCGAATTCCGCTATTCCGACAAATCCGACGATGCGGCGGTGACCAAGCTGATCCGCGACACCCGCCTGCGCGACCGTGCGGTCCGCGAGATCGAGGAGATGAAGAAGAAGGGGCTGTGGAATGGGTGAGGTTCTTCCTTCTCCCCGGATGCCACTGGTGCAATGGATAAGCTCGCACAGCAACGCTGAAAGACCTGGCCCAGACGCTGACGCCCCCTCTCCCCGTTCTTCACGGGGAGAGGGTAAGGGTGAGGGGCAGCGCATGCGTGGGCCAGAAATCGAGACGACCAAGCGAGCAAGGCGCCTGCGTCAATCCGACAATGATGCGGAAACCGCGCTCTGGATGGAACTGCGCGACCGCAGGCTGAACGGCTATAAATTCGTGCGGCAGTTCCCGATAGGGTCTTACTTTGCCGACTTCGCCTGGAGAGACTGTCAGCTTGTCGTCGAAGTCGATGGAAGTCAGCATATCGGCAGCAAATATGATCGAGCCCGAGATCGCTTCATCGTCTCGAATGGCTGGTCCATCCTGCGCTTTTGGAACGTCGATGTATTGAAGGACCGGGAAGAAGTGCTTGAAACAGTGTTGGCTGCGATCGAAGGACGCCTCGAACGCCATATCGAAACGCATGATCTTCGATTTGTCGCCGCCAAAGGCTATGGAGAGACATGTCCTTGACCGTTCGCGCCGCCCCTCACCCTTACCCTCTCCCCGTTCTTCACGGGGAGAGGGGGGCGTCAGCGTTGGCGCTTCGTCCTTCGGCTGAAATTCCTTCGGTGCCGTCAACATGACCCCCACCAAGAAACCCGATCTGCTGCGCGACAACGAGCTGATCTACGGCCGGCTGCTGACGGTCGACGAGCCGCATCTCATCCAGCGCTATAACAAGGCGATGGTCGCCTTCGGCCTGAAGCCGACCAAGCTGAAAAGCTTCGAGATCGACCGCACCGGCTTCTCGCCGCAGGTCGCCGAGGAATGCGGCGACTACAGCTATCTCGATCCCAACGAGGTCAACCGCCGCTTCATCATCCTGACGCCGTCGCAGATCGACCTGCCGGTGGTGCACACGGCATTCTCCAACACCTCGCTGCTGATGTTCGAATTCATGTCGAAGAACCAGCGCGCCATCGATGCACTGACGATCAAGGACGTCATCTACGGCGAGATCGAGGATTCGGTCCCCAAGGTCGACGACATCGAGGATCTGCTGTCGATCAACCAGGTTGAGTTCAAGGTGTTGTCGGCCGAGGACGTGCTGGGCAAGGCCGCCGAACTCGGCAAGCTGGTCGACCGGCTGAAGCAGGAACCGGATGCCTGGCGCGACAACGCCATGCTGGCCCGCATGGTCGAGCTTGCGAAGGTCTGCGGCGACATCCGCGAGAACGCGCTTGTGCCGGACCAGGTGATCTTCCGCCACAATGCCTATTGGACCAGCCATTTCGGCGGGCTCTATGTGTTCGTCGATCCGGACGTGACGACGGTGATCAGCGACCCGTCAGCGCCCGGCTTCCGCCGCTCGCGGCCATGGCAGGTGAGCTACCTCTCGATCCACGACGCCGACAAGGTTTTCAAGTTCCTCGCCTCGACCGGCCGCATCGAGCTGCCGCGCGCCTCATGGATCGAAACCTCAGGCTATCTCGAACATCGCGCCGAAATGGTGGTGCGCGCGCTGATCCGCGACACCGAGCCCGACCGCAATCTGACCGACGTCGACAAGGTCTGGCTGCAGACCTGGATCCACGGCCATGCCGATCTGATCACCAAGGACAGCAATTTTCCTTTCCTCAACGCCGCCAAGCGCGAGATCGCCCAGCTCGGCCATCTCAAGATCGAGGATGTGTTCCCGCAGCAGCGCTTCCTGGTGATCCGCGCCAAACCGGACCATCCCGACGCCTGGCTGACCAACCAGCTGATCTCTGATTTCGTGCCGCAGGACTTCGTCTCGCGTTACGTCTTCAACAAGCCGGGCTTCTACAGGGATTATGACGGCTTCAGCGATGCCTGGCGATCGCATGTTGTGGACGTTCTGAAAACCACATATTTGAAGGACAAGGTGGCGTTTCGCACACGCCTTTACGGCTTGACTGACTGAGGGGTGACATCGCCATGCTTGATCCGATCGTGAATTTCTTCACCCGGATTTTCCAGTGGATTGGCCGCGGCATCGGCCTGCTCATCGGTGCGATCCTGTGGCCGTTCCTGTGGGCGGGGCGCTGGTACACGCAACGCGGCTGGATCCTGAAGGCGGTGCTCGGCCTGGCTGTGCTCGTGTTGATCGGCCTCTATGTCAATTTCTTCTACGCCACCCAGTGGTGGAACAATTTCGACCCGAATTACGTGGACAAATACACCTTCGAAAAACGCAACAGCTCCGCCGGTGAACAGCTTTCCGCCGGTGCCGGCACCGATACGGCCAAGACCTGCGGAAACTCAGGCATTGCCCAGGTGGCGGCCGACCTGACCGACTTCAACGTCAACCAGAATGCCTGGGTGTCGTCGATGATCCTCTACAAACTCGGCCTGTTCGGCATCGACTGGGACCACACGCCGTTCATGGACAACAAGGCCTCGTTCCAGCGCGGCATCAACCAGGCGGTGCGGCGCACGGCCACCGAGCTCGCCGATAATCTCGGCCGTGTCCGCACCACTTCGCAGATCGACGCCGACCTGCAGGATGCCCGCGGCAATCTGCAGTTCGACGAGGAAACCTGGTACTTCGGCTTGAACCCGTTCGGTCCCAAGACACCGACGCCGAGCTACTATCGCGACGCGGTGCGCAAGCTGCGTTCCTTCAACGCCCGGCTGGCAGCCTGCCAGGCGACGTTCGACGCCCGCGCCGACAATCTCAAGCAGTATATCGACCGCATCTCGTCCGACATCGGCTCGACCTCGGCGATCCTCAAGGAGCGCGCCGAAAACCACAATAATGGCTGGTTCGACACCCGCGCCGACGACCGCTTCTGGTTCGCCTATGGCCAGCTCTATGCCTATTACGGGCTGATGAAGGGCGCGCAGGCCGATTTCGAGGACGTCATCAAGGAAAAGCACCTGCAGAACCTGTGGGACACCATGGACTCCCAGTTCGTCTCGGCGCTGCGCATCCAGCCCTTCATCATCGCCAATGGCCGCGAGGACGGCTGGCTGTTGCCAACGCATCTGACGACGATGGGCTTTTACGTGCTCAGAGTGCGCTCGAACATGGTCGAGATCAGCAACGTGCTGACGCAGTAGCGAATCGTTCCGCACAGCCGGCGCTGGTGAATTTGCGCCGTTGCTTCTGTCGTTTTTCGCGTATTACGCGGCTGTTTTGAGACGGCGGAACGGCGCCTGCTCTGGCTTCTATACGGCGCGGCAACCGGCGCGAAAAGAACCTGTAGCAGGGCACCCGGCTGCGGAAATATTTTCTTCGTAGGAAACATAGTTGCATGAAAGTTGACGCCGCGGCAGGGACAAGGGTAGAACATGCCCGCGCCTGCAGTGCCGAGCTGTTCTTGCGACCACACTAGTCAAATCCGTCCAATCCAGAGGGAAGCCGTCATGGCCGAAGTGAAGTCCGACATCGAGATCGCGCGCGGCGCCAGGAAGAAGCAGATCCAGGAGATCGGCCAGAAGATCGGCATTCCGAGTGAGCATCTGCTGCCCTACGGCCACGACAAGGCGAAGATCTCGGCCGAGTTCATCAAATCGGTGAAGGGCAACAAGGACGGCAAGCTGATCCTCGTCACCGCCATCAACCCGACGCCGGCCGGCGAAGGCAAGACGACGACGACGGTGGGCCTCGGTGACGGTCTCAACCGCATTGGCAAAAAGGCCATCGTCTGCATCCGCGAAGCCTCGCTCGGACCGAATTTCGGCGTCAAGGGCGGCGCCGCCGGCGGCGGCTATGCACAGGTGGTGCCGATGGAGGACATGAACCTCCACTTCACCGGCGATTTCCATGCCATCACCACCGCGCATAATCTGCTGTCCGCGCTGATCGACAATCACATCTACTGGGGCAACGAGCTCGGCATCGATACCCGCCGCGTCGTCTGGCGCCGCGTCATGGACATGAACGACCGGGCGCTGCGCGAGATCATCTGTTCGCTCGGCGGCGTCGCCAACGGCTTCCCGCGCGAAGCCGGTTTCGACATCACCGTCGCCTCGGAAGTAATGGCTATCCTGTGTCTCTCGACCGATCTGAAGGATCTCGAAAAGCGCCTCGGCGACATCATCATCGCCTATCGCCGCGACAAGTCGCCGGTCTATGCCCGCGACCTCAAGGCCGACGGCGCCATGGCCGTGCTCTTGAAGGACGCCATGCAGCCCAACCTCGTGCAGACGCTGGAGAACAACCCGGCCTTCGTCCATGGCGGCCCCTTTGCCAACATCGCGCATGGCTGCAACTCCGTCGTCGCCACCACGACGGCGCTGAAGCTTGCCGACTATGTCGTTACCGAAGCCGGTTTCGGCGCCGATCTTGGTGCCGAGAAATTCTTCGACATCAAATGCCGCAAAGCCGGTCTGAAGCCAGCGGCGGCGGTCATCGTTGCGACGGTTCGCGCCATGAAGATGAACGGCGGCGTCAAGAAGGAAGATCTCGGCAAGGAGAACGTCGAGGCGGTCAAGAAGGGCTGCGCCAATCTCGGCCGCCACATCGAGAACATCCGCCAGTTCGGCGTGCCGGCCGTGGTCGCCATCAACCATTTCTATTCCGACACCGATGCCGAAATCCAGGCGATGAAGGCCTATGTCGCCTCGATGGGCGAAGAGGCGATCCTGTGCAAGCACTGGGCTCAGGGATCGGCCGGCATCGAGGAACTCGCCAACAAGGTCGTGGCGCTGGCCGAATCCGGTGCATCGCAATTTGCCCCGCTCTATCCCGACGCCATGCCGCTGTTCGAGAAGATCAACACCATCGTCCAGCGCATCTATCGCGGTTCCGAAGCGATCGCCGACAAATCGGTGCGCGACCAGCTCCACGCCTGGGAGCACGCCGGCTACGGCCACCTGCCGGTCTGCATGGCCAAGACGCAATATTCCTTCTCGACCGACCCGAATCTGCGTGGCGCGCCGACCGGCCACACCGTGCCGGTGCGCGAAGTCCGGCTGTCTGCCGGCGCCGGCTTCGTCGTCATCATCTGCGGCGAGGTCATGACCATGCCCGGCCTGCCCAAAGCGCCGTCCTCGGAAAAGATTTTCCTGAACGAAATGGGCCAGATCGAAGGCCTGTTCTAAGGATAATCAACGCTCGAACGGCAAAGGGCGCCGCAACGCTGCAGCGCCCTTCTGCCTGTTCGCA
Organism: Mesorhizobium sp. M0060; assembly: GCF_040323155.1. Lineage (NCBI taxonomy): Bacteria > Pseudomonadati > Pseudomonadota > Alphaproteobacteria > Hyphomicrobiales > Phyllobacteriaceae > Mesorhizobium > Mesorhizobium sp. M0060. The sequence goes on along the minus strand of NZ_JAMYUP010000003.1, from coordinate 47,151 downwards.
ATAGTCTCCTACGCCGCGCTTCGCGCCAGTGCGCGCTGGTTGGAGGCATAGGGTGTATCGTGCTTCGGCACCGCGCCGGTCTTCAGGCAGTCGATCCATTCGGCTGTCTTGAGAACGGCCGCGAAGCGCGACTGCAGGACGATCGTCACGACGCGGTGGATTTCCTCCGCCGAGGCGTAGCCGGCGCTGTTGGCGTAGGGCAACGACCCCGTTGCGTCCGCCAGGAACTCCACCTCAAAACCCATATGCACGGCGTGGATGACCGTCGACAGATCGCAATTATGCGTCATGTAGCCGACGACTGTGATCGTATCGATAGCGTTGGCGCGCAGCCACTCCTCGAGATCCGTGCCGGTGAAGGCGCTCGGCAAGTTCTTTTCGATGTAGTGGTCGCGGCTTCGCCTGGCGATTTCCGGGTGCAACTCGGCGCCATGGCTGCCCTTGGCGAAGACCGGTGAGGTTTCCGGTGCCAACTGCTTGATAACCACCACCTTGACGCCTGCCTCGGTGGCCGCGTCCATCGCTCGCGCTACATTGACGACGCTCTCGCGGAACGGCGGATGCTGGATGGCGAGGTTGCCGCCGTCATAATCGTTCTGAACGTCGATGACGATGAGGGCGCGGCGTGGAGCTTTGCCTTTGGCTGGTTCCAACATGGGTTTTCCTTTCTCGTTGGCATTGATGGGTGAAGGATAAGCTCGGCGCAGGATCGCAAAAAGTGTCCCGATTGACATTGTTCGAAAGAATTAGGACAATCGGGTCCTATTCCTGTTGGTGCTTCCATGACCGATCCTGTCGTCGCCGCCATCGCCTTCGATGGCATCAGCCCGTTTCATCTCTCCGTGCCATGCCTCGTGTTCGGCGCGGACCGCACGTCGCTCGGCCTGCCGCGATTCGACTTCCGGGTCTGCGCGATTGAGGACGGGCCGATCCGCACCGATGCCGGACTGACCATCAGCGTCCCGCATGGGCTTTCCGCGCTCGATGACGCCGACATCGTCATCGTGCCGAGTTGGAAGGATCTCGGGATCTCACCGCCGACGACACTGATTGAGGCGTTGCTTGGCGCGCACGAGCGCGGCGCGCTGATCGTCGGGCTGTGCCTTGGCACGTTTGCTGTCGCGGCAACCGGACTGCTTACGGGGCGGCGAGCAGCGACGCACTGGGCCTACGCGGATCAGCTGCAGGCACTCTATCCCGACATTCTCGTCGAACCGGAAGTGCTCTACATTGACAATGGCGATGTCGTGACATCCGCCGGCGTCGCCGCCGGGCTCGACTGCTGCCTGCACGTCGTACGGGCTCGTTATGGCGCGGAGGCAGCGCTTCGCCTCGCCCGGCAGATCGTGCTTTCTCCGCATCGGCAGGGCGGGCAGGCGCAATTCATAGAACGCCCCATCGCCAGGACCGACAATGCGGACCGCTTCACCCAGGCTCTCGAAACGGTGCGCAAAACCCTGGGTGATCCGCACGGTCTGGACAGCGTTGCCGGTCTCGCCGGCCTTACCCGCCGGACGTTCACGCGCCGCTTCCAAAAAACGATCGGCACCAGTTTCGGCGACTGGCTGACCGACCAGCGCGTCCAGCTGGCGCAGCGGCTGCTGGAAGCAACGGAAAAATCGATGGACACGATTGCCTTCGAGGCCGGCTTCGGCAGCGCCACCTCGCTGCGCCAGCATTTCGCGGCGCGGCTCAGGACCTCGCCCGTGCAGTACCGGCGCGAGTTCTCGAAGAGCGCTGAGGGCGAGCGCGTGGCGCACACGCCAAGGTGAGATTTGACTGGCGCCGGCTCTCGATCCCAGGCAATCGCTTCAAGTTTGCACTGCCCCTCATTGCCCTACCGGGCATTTCTCCCCGTATAGTGACGGGGAGAAAGACGCCTTCGCGAACGATTTCGCCAATCTCCAGCGTTGCAGGAAGGGTGCGGAGGTCGCGGCCGGCCCCTTCTCCCCGTCACTTTACGGGGAGAAGATGCCGGCAGGCAGATGAGGGGCGGCGCCGACGTCGAATTGCCATCTAGCCCGAGTTGTAGGCTATCTTTTCTCTTGAAGGGATTGCTTTGCCTCGATCCTGCCCGTCATTGAAATAGTTCGCGTCACGTGTCATATATGAAAGCGACAGATGACGCAAAGAGGCAACCCCCATGGCAATGGCATTGGAGAAGGCCGCTGCAAAGGCAGGCGGCAGCGACCTGCAGAAGGTGGCCAGGCTGCTCGGCGGCGCCCGCATTCTGTCACGACAGCTCGGCAGCGCTTTGGATGCCCATGAGTTGCTTCTGCACGGCCTGCCGGCTTCGGCGCTGGACCATCTCATTGGGCAACTCGTCTTCATCCAGAAGACCGATTCGCTCGAGAAGGCGGTCGGCATGAGCCTGCGCACCTATCAGCGCCGCAAGGATGTCCCCTCCAAGCCTCTCAATCAGGATCAGAGCGGACGAACCTGGAAGTTCGCGGAGATCCTGTCGAAAGCGACCGACGTGTTCGGTTCGCAGGCGGAAGCTGAGCAATGGCTGGAGCGCCCGGCGATCGGGCTCGACCAGCGCCGCCCAATCGATCTCCTGGCGACGCCGGCGGGTGTCGAGCTTGTAGAAGACTATCTCGAGCGGCTTGAATATGGCGTCTATGCATGACGCCCCTGCCGGCAGCGCTTGGTGGCTCCGATCTCATCGGATGGCGCCTCGATCAGGCCGCGTTTGCGTCTACATGGGACAGCGGCGAGGGCGCATACAGGGTCGGCGGACGCTGGAACAGCAAGGGCGTGCGCGCGGTCTACTGCTCGATCGATCCTTCGACTGCGATCTTAGAAGTTGCCGTCCATAAGGGCTTCAGGGCGCTCGACACGATAGCGCATGTTATGACGGCAGCGATCGTCAGCGATGTCACGGATGTGCATATCGTCGACCCCGCCGCCGTGCCCAACCCCAATTGGCTGCGCCCGGGCATTCCGAGCTCCGGGCAGCAGGCGTTCGGCGACGGTCTTCTACAACGACACCGGTTCGTGGTGATTCCGAGCGCCGTATCGCACTATAGCTGGAACCTGATCTTCGACGCGAGCGTCGCCAGAGGGGCATACGCCATGAAGATTCAGGAGGCGTTTGCGCTCGACACGCGATTGCATCCACCTCCGGCCAAGTGACACCAGCTGCTTTCCTATCGGGACGAGGACATGACCTCCTACCGGAGCAAAGGATGCTCAGCCGCGCCTGATTGGCCGCGCCGGATTGCCGACGACAGTAGTGTTCGCCGCCACATTGCGCGTCACCACCGCACCTGCGCCGACGATGGCGCCGTCGCCGATCCTGACTCCGCCGAGGATGATGGCATTGCCGCCGATCCAGGCGTGCTCGCCGATCTCGATCGGCCTGGCGATCTCCAGACCCGCCTGCCGCCCAGCCGCCTCCTTGTGGTGCTCGGCGCAGTAGATCTGCACATTGGGGCCAAGCAACGTGCCGCTGCCGATGCGGACTGACGCGGTATCGAGGACGGTGCAGCCGGCATTGAGGAAGACGCGGCCGCCGAGAAAGATGTTGAAGCCGTAGGCGCAGTGGAACGGCGCCTCGATCCGAGCGCCCGCGCCCGCAGCGCCGAGCAGCGTCCGCAAGGCAGGCCCGATATCGCCGCGCTGCCGGGGTGGCAGGCTGTTGTGCTCGAACACCGCGTCGCGTGCCGTGATCCGCAGCGTCTCCAGTTCCGGATCGAGGCAGCAATACCACTCGCCCGCCGCCATTTTCGCGCGTTCGCTTCCGGCCATGGCCGCCTCCAGTCTCCAGGAATCCGTCATTGGTTTCGCCGCGAGCGATGACCAGCACCTTTTTGTGAAGCATTTTGACGAACTGCAATTTTGACGAACTGCAAAGATGCACTAGGTTACAGGCCGATGGGGATGGAGTCCCCCAATAACCGCCGCAAGGCTGATGACTCCTACCGGGCGCTCTGCGTCGGTAGGAGCATGTCGAACCTCCCGACCTTCCAGAGCTGTGTGTTTCTTGAACCCTGGAAGGGGCTGGATGTTCACTTGGACAACCATTGCACCTGCGGTCAGTGCAGCTTTTCTCGCTTCACTTGTTGAAGTGGTCGAGGCATTCACAATCGTGCTAGCGGTCGGAGTGGTTCGAGGCTGGCGCCCTGCGGTCATTGGCGCCGGCGCCGCGCTGGCATTGCTTGCACTTCTTGTTCTAACGCTGGGGCCGCTGCTCGATCGCGTTCCCCTTCACGCATTGCAGTTAGTCATCGGCGTGCTGTTGCTTCTGTTCGGCCTCCGGTGGCTGCGCAAAGCTATTCTACGTGCCGCCGGCGTTCTCGCTCTCCATGATGAGGTGAAGGCGTTTGCTGAGGAGGAGGCTCAACTGCGCGAGGCAAGGCGCAGTCCGGAAGCCCATCTCGGCTGGCTTGCAGGAATGACGGCGTTCAAAGCCGTGGTTCTGGAGGGGCTGGAGGTGGTATTCATTGTCATCGCGGTCGGAGCAGGCCGAGGCCTCCTGTTGCCTGCGGCTATCGGTGCACTGGCTGCCTGCGTCCTAGTGTTGGCAATAGGCGTCGTTATTCATCGACCGCTCGCGCAAGTACCCGAAAACACCCTTAAGTTCGGTGTTGGCGTCATGCTTTCGGCATTTGGAGTATTCTGGACCGGCGAAGGTCTCGGCATTGATTGGCCGGGGCATGATCTTGCCATTCTTGCCTTTGTGGCAATCTTTCTGACCGTCGGGCTGCTTACGATCAAGCTGGTCGCCCGCCCGGCCGTGGCGAGGGTTTCATGAAAATGTTCATCCTGATCCTGCACGAACTGGTTGGCATGTTCATTGACGACGAGTTTCTAGCTTTTGCCGTGCTCGGGCTCGTTGCGGCTATGGCAGCGCTTGCGAAATGGACTGCCACGCCGCCGCTCGTCCTGGGGAGCGTGCTTTTGGGCGGGAGCGTCATCATAGTTGTCTGCAGTGCACTAATAGCCAGTCGAAAGCGCCGTCCGTGAATTATCTGATCGTCTTCTTCGGTGCCGGTTTAGGCGGCGCATTCCGTCTTGGCGTCAACACACCGACGTTGAAGCTTTTCGGCATGAGTTTCCCATTCGGGACGCTGGCCGTGAATGTGCTTGGTTTCTTCGCTATGGGTTCGATCGCAGAATACTGGGCCATCAAGGCTGGCTACCACAGGCAACGCGGCTGTTCGTGACGACGGGCGTGCTGGGAGGGTTCACAACCTTCTCGACATTTTCCCTCGACACCGTCCTCCTGGCGGAGCGCGGCGATGCTGCCTTGGCGATTCTGTACGTTGTCTCCTCCCTTGCCCTATCGATCGGCGGGTTGTTTGCTGGACTGTTAGCGGTGCGTCTGCTCGTCTGAGTGGCGATGCGTTGAATAGGCAAGCATGGCGCCCGAGTAATCGCGGCTGGTCCGGCGTTCACTGCCAAGTGAAGCTGCGCGAGGTGCCGAGTGATTCTGCGCTACACCACCTCTGGTCAAACGCCGATCCTATGCTAGCTTGCCCTCGCGGACCTGTCCCGGACCCGGTGATCGAGGGCATCAACCATGCTTTACGGGCTTACACTTCTGATCGGTGTCGTTGCCGGGCTGCGCGCCATGGCCGCACCCGCCGCTGTCGCCTGGGGCGCCTGGCTTGGCTGGTTGCCGGTCGCCGGCACCTGGGCGAGTTTCATGGGCCACTGGATCGCCGTCGGCATCTTCACCATCCTGGCCATCGCCGAACTGGTCACCGACCAACTGCCGTCGACGCCGAGCCGCAAGGTGCCGCAGCAATTCGGCGCGCGCGTCGTCTTGGGCGCTTTCACCGGCGCGGTGATCGGCGCGACCATCGGCGCCGCCATCGGCGGCCTGATCGCCGGCGCCATCGGCGCGGTGATCGGCACGCTGGGCGGCGCCGAGGCCCGTAAACGCCTGGCCGCTGCCTTCGGCAAGGATCCGCCCGCCGCCTTCATCGAGGACGCGGTGGCGATCGTCGGCGGCCTGTTGATCGTGGCGGCGGTGGCATGACGGCAAAGACATTCGACGCCATCATCATCGGCGCCGGCCAGGCCGGGCCGCCGCTTGCCGGCCGGCTGACCGCGGCCGGCATGAGCGTGGCATTGATCGAGCGAAAGCTGGTCGGCGGCACCTGCGTCAACACCGGCTGCATGCCGACCAAGGCGATGGTGGCGAGTGCCTACGCCGCGCACCTCGCCCGCCGCGCCGCCGATTACGGCGTAACGCTCTCCGGTCCGGTCGGCGTCGACTATCACGCGATTAAGGCGCGCAAGGACAAGGTATCGAACGATGCCCGCGGCAATCTCGAAAGCTGGATCGCCAGCATGGATAAATGCACGCTTTATCGCGGCCATGCGCGTTTTGAATCCGCCAACACGGTGCGCGTCGGCAACGACCTGCTGAGCGCCGAAAAGATATTCCTCAACACCGGCGGCCGCGCTTCGGTGCCGGACCTGCCCGGCGTCCACGATATTTCGTATTTGACTAATTCGTCGATGATGGATCTGGACGAGCTGCCGCGCCATCTCATCGTCGTTGGCGGCAGCTACGTCTCGCTCGAATTCGCGCAGATGTTCCGCCGTTTCGGTTCAGAGGTCACGGTGATCGAAAAGAGCCCGCGGCTGATCGGCCGCGAGGACGAGGACGTCTCGGACGCCATTCTGTCCATCCTCGAAAACGAAGCCATCACCGTCCATCTCGGCGCCGACGACATACGCTTTGTCAAACATGGCAACGAAATTGCCGTGACCTTTTCGGCCGGCAAGGCGGCTGCGGTCGGCTCGCATGTGCTGCTGGCGCTGGGCAGGACACCCAACACCGACGATCTCGGCCTCGACAAAGCCGGCGTCGAGCTCGACAAAAATGGCTTCATCGTCGTCGACGACCAGCTCCGCACCAGCGTTCTCGGCATCTGGGCGATGGGCGACTGCAACGGCAAGGGCGCCTTCACCCACACCTCCTACAACGACTACGAGATCGTCGCCGCCAACCTGCTCGACAACGATCCGCGCAAGGTCAGCGACCGCATCGAGGCCTATGCGCTCTATATCGACCCGCCGCTCGGCCGCTGCGGCATGACCGAAACCGCGGTACGAAAGTCCGGCCGCCGCGCCCTGGTCGGCCAGCGGCCGATGACCCGTGTCGGCCGCGCCGTCGAGAAAGGCGAGACCCAAGGCTTCATGAAGATCCTGGTCGATGCCGACAGCCAGGAAATCCTCGGCTGCGCGGTGCTCGGCCCGGGCGGCGACGAGGCGGTGCACTGCGTGCTCGACCTGATGTACGCCAAGGCACCGGTCAGCACGCTGGCGCGCGCCATGCACATCCATCCGAACGTCTCGGAGCTGCTGCCGACCATCGCCGGGGAATTGAAGCCGCTGGTGTAAGCCGGACGTATCTCGCGACCCTCGCGCATCCTGCCGAGCAGGCTCATTGCGCCCATAGCGCCGCTGGCTGGACCAATCGACAAGCGCGCCGGCGACGGGCATGCCTTCCGAACTCTTCACGGAGGACAGCATGCAGAAATCCATCGAACGCATCGCCGGCGACAGCGAAGGCGTTTCCTACGAATTTCCCGTCTTCCGCTTCGCCGGGTCGGACAGTACCGCGCCTTCCGCCTATCTGCAGGCGGCGCTTCATGCCGGCGAATTGCCGGGCGTCGTCGCCATCGACGCGCTGGTGCCTATGCTGGCGAAGGCGGAAGCCGAAGGCCGCGTCAGGGGCAATATCACCATCGTGCCCTGGGCCAATCCGATCGGCCGCGCGCAATATCTTTACGGCGAGCACCAGGGCCGCTTCCATCTGGGCACGCGCACCAATTTCAACCGCGCCTTTCCGCTGCTCGCCGCACCCGACATCGCGCTCTTGCCTGCGCATGGCACGGTCGACCAGCGACTGAAGACGCGGCTGCTGCAACTCTCCATCGGCCGCGACATCGTGCTCGACCTGCACTGCGATGACGAGGGCCTTGCCTATCTCTACGTCCACACCAGCCTGTGGCCAGCCATGGCGGATTGTGCGGCGGCGATGGGCGTCGATGCGGTGATGCTATGGGACGAAGACCCCGACGGCACCTTCGAGGGCGCCTCGATCATGCCGTATCAGAATGTCCCCGCCGACGTCGCGCGCTTCGACCGGCGCGTCGCCACCACGGTTGAATATCGCGGCATACTCGACGTCGACGGCGCTCTGGCCGGCGCCGATGCCGAAGGGCTCTACCGGCTGCTGGTGGCGCGCGGCGTCATCCTGGATCGGGCGCTGTCACCGCCCGGCGGCTTTGCCGGGCCCAGTCCTTTTACCGGTATTGTCGCGCCGCTCGAAAACATCGATATGATGCCGGCGCCCCGCTCGGGCGCGATCCTTTATGACGTGAAGCCGGGCGACCGGGTAGCCAAGGGCGCGCGGCTTGCCACCATCGTCCATGCGCCCGGTGAGCCCAATGGCCGCACGGAAGTATTGGCGCCGCAGGCGGGCATTATCCTGACACGGCGTTCCCGGCGCATCATCCGTGCCGGCGAAGACCTCTTGAAGCTGGTCGGCGACAGGAAGAGCGCCGATGCAAGGTCGGGGACGCTGGAGGACTGAGGCCTTCATTGAATCCAGTTGCGCGGCCGTCCAATCGCCGCTATGGGAATCGCCATGAATATGCGTTCGATCAAGACCATTTGGTGGTGGGCTCGCTGACAGCGGCCTGTTCGAACGCGTTCGCGTGAAAATAGAGGGTGGCCGCAGCGGAATGTCCGGGCGGCCATTTGTTTTTCAAGCCATTCCCGGGTCCGTTGCCCCAAAGACGCTGATGGAGACGGCAATGACGACGAAAGTTCTGGAGAATGGAGCCGAGCGCTTCGTCACGGCGGGTGGCGTGGCGATCACCCGCCAGCGCCATGATCGGCCGTATGAGGGGGCGATCGACAACTATGTCGATGGCCTGAACTCGCGCCGCGGCGCGGTGTTTTCCTCGAATTACGAATATCCCGGCCGCTATACGCGCTGGGACACCGCCATCATCGATCCGCCGCTGGTGATCTCGGCACACGGCCGCGCCATGCGCATCGATGCCTTGAACAGCCGTGGCCAGGTGCTTTTGCCGGTGATCGGCAAGGCGCTTGCCGGTCTTGACGACGTAACGATCGCCGAGACGTCGCAGAAACTCATCCGCCTCGACATCGCCAAGCCCGGCCGTGTCTTCACCGAAGAGGAACGCAGCCGCGTCCCTTCGGTCTTCACCGTGCTGCGCGCCATCACCGCTTTGTTCAAGACCGAGGAGGACGCCAATCTCGGCCTCTATGGCGCCTTCGGCTACGACCTCGCCTTCCAGTTCGATCCGGTCGACTACAAGCTCGAGCGCAAGCAGAGCCAGCGCGACCTCGTGCTGTTCCTGCCCGACGAGATTCTCGTCGTCGACCACTATTCGACCAAGGCCTGGACCGATCGCTACGACTACTCCGGCGACGGCTTCTCGACCGAAGGCCTGCCGCGCGACGAAATCGTCGAGCCGTTCAGGACCGCCGACCGCATCCCGCCGCGCGGCGACCACGAGCCCGGCGAATATGCCAAGCTGGTGCGCAAGGCGATGAAGAGCTTTGAACGCGGCGATCTCTTCGAAGTTGTGCCGGGGCAGATGTTCTACGAGCGCTGCGAAACCCAGCCTTCCGAGATTTCGCGCAAGCTGAAGAGCATCAACCCCTCGCCCTATTCCTTCTTCATCAATCTCGGCGAGGGCGAATATCTGATCGGCGCTTCGCCGGAAATGTTCGTGCGCGTCAACGGCCGCCGCGTCGAGACCTGCCCGATCTCCGGCACCATCAAGCGCGGCGACGACGCCATTTCCGATAGCGAGCAGATCCTGAAGCTGCTCAATTCCAAGAAGGACGAGTCCGAACTCACCATGTGCTCGGATGTCGACCGCAACGACAAGTCGAGGGTCTGCGAGCCGGGCTCGGTGCGCGTCATCGGCCGCCGCCAGATCGAGATGTATTCGCGCCTGATCCACACTGTCGACCACATTGAGGGACGGCTGCGCGAAGGCATGGATGCTTTCGACGCCTTCCTGTCGCATGCCTGGGCAGTCACCGTCACCGGCGCGCCGAAATTATGGGCCATGCGCTTCATCGAGCAGAACGAGAAGAGCCCGCGCGCCTGGTACGGCGGGGCGATCGGCATGGTCAATTTCAACGGTGACATGAACACCGGCCTGACGCTTCGCACCATTCGCATCAAGGACGGCATTGCCGAGGTCCGCGCCGGCGCCACGCTGCTCTTCGACAGCATTCCCGAGGAAGAAGAAGCCGAAACCGAACTGAAGGCATCCGCCATGCTCTCCGCCATCCGCGACGCCAAATCAGGCAATGCCGCCAGCACCGAACGCAGCACGGCGCGTGTCGGCGACGGCGTCAACATCCTCCTGGTCGACCACGAGGACAGCTTCGTCCATACGCTCGCCAACTATTTCCGCCAGACCGGCGCCAATGTCTCGACGGTGCGCACGCCGGTGCCGGACGAGGTCTTCGACCGGCTGAAGCCAAACTTGGTCGTGCTGTCGCCCGGCCCCGGCACGCCGAAGGACTTCGACTGCGCCGCTACCATCAAGCGAGCTCGTGCGCGCGACCTGCCGATCTTCGGCGTCTGCCTCGGGCTGCAGGCGCTGGCCGAGGCCTATGGCGGCGAGCTGCGGCAGTTGCATATCCCGATGCATGGTAAGCCGTCGCGCATCCGCGTGTCGAAGCCGGGCATCATCTTCTCCGGCCTGCCCAAGGAGGTGACGGTCGGCCGTTACCATTCGATCTTTGCCGATCCGGTGCGGCTGCCCGATGGTTTTGTCGTCACCGCCGAGACCGAAGACGGCATCATCATGGCCTTCGAGCACCGCAAGGAGCCAATCGCCGCGGTGCAGTTCCACCCGGAATCGATCATGACGCTTGGCCACAACGCCGGCATGCGCATCATCGAGAACATCGTCGCGCACCTGCCGCGCAAGGCCAAGGAAAAGGCCGCTTAATTCGAGGGCTCAGTGTTGGGATTTCTTCCCCAGTGACCGCGGTGGATAGCAAAGCCGCCGCCAGGCAGAAGGTCGCCAGCCTCGCCTTCTGGTCGATCGTCGTCGCCTGCGTCGTGCTCGGCCTGAAGCTGGTGGCCTGGTACGTCACCGGTTCGGTTGCGCTTTATTCGGACGCACTGGAATCGATCGTCAACGTCATTGCCTCGGCGGCCGCCTATTGGGCGATCCGGGTCAGCTACAAGCCGGCCGACCAGGACCATCCGTTCGGCCACCACAAGGCCGAGTATTTCTCGGCCGTCCTGGAAGGCGTGCTGATCGTGCTTGCCGCATTGCTGATCCTCAACGAGGTCTGGTGGTCCTGGCAGCATCCCGCCCCGCTTGAGCAGCCATGGACCGGCCTCGCCGTCAACGGCGTCGCAACGGTCATCAATGCCGTCTGGGCCTCGACGCTGATCCGCACCGGCCGGGTCGAAAAATCACCAGCGCTGGTCGCCGACGGCAGGCACATCATGACCGACGTGGCGACCTCGGTCGGTGTGTTCATCGGCCTGGTCGGCGCCGTGCTGACCGGCTGGCAGGTTCTCGATCCGGCTCTTGCCGTGATCGTGGCGCTGAACATCCTGTGGCAGGGCTGGCACGTCATCGGCTCGTCGATGAACGGCCTGATGGACCGCGCCGTCGACACTCAGGAACATATCCGCATCCGCGACATCATCTCGGCCAATTGCAAGGGCGCGCTCGAGGTCCACGATCTGAAGACGCGAATCGCCGGCCGCGCCACCTTCATCGAGTTCCATCTGGTCGTCGACGCCGACATGTCGGTCGGGGCCAGCCACGTCATCTGCGACCGTATCGAGGACGCGCTGCAGGCCGAGATTCCTTCCGTCCGCGTCATCATCCATGTCGAGCCCGACGACGAGGCGAAACTGCCCAAGGGCACGACGGCCGTGCCCTTCGCGTGAAGCAATTCACCACGTTTCGATTGCGAGATCGTTGATCCGTTCGAATTCCCGTACATTGCGGGTGATCAGCGTGAGATTTCGGGCACGCGCCTGCGCGCCAATCAACGCATCATAGGGGCCAATCGGGGTTCCCGACGTCGCAAGCACTGCCCGAATCTCGCCGGCATGCCTTGCATCTTCCCGATCGAATTCGAGAACCGGGAACTGGAGTGCTTCGATGCGCGACAGATTGTCGGTCTTTCGCTGACTCTTTTGAGCACCATAGTAGAGCTCGTGCACTACAATCGCCGACATTGCGAAATCCTGCGGGCCGTGGGACGTGAGCCGCGCCAGCAGGTCCGCATCGCCTTTCATAACGGCAATGACGGCATTGGTGTCGAGCAGATAGATCACTTGAAGGTCTCGTCCAAAGCCGGTCGATGCTGCTCAGCCGGACGTTCCAGCGCTGCCTCGGCGAAATCGTCATCGAGCGGACCGATCACCTTGTCGAGCCAAGCCCAGTCCTGCGCAAGCGGTTCGAGAATGACACCTTGGCCATGGCGGCGAATCGAAACCTCATCGGTTTCGAAGCGGAATTCCTTTGGCAGGCGAACCGCCTGCGAGCGACCTGACCAGAACACCTTTGCCTTTTCCATCGCGCTCAGCTCCTAAAAAGATATACGGCAAAGATATATACCGTCCCCATGGATGACAAGATGGCCGACCAAATTTCACGGCCCGCACGCGGCCTGCGGCATCGGCTCCAGCCGGTAGACCTTGTCGTCGGAGCTGGTGTCGTCCTCCGCCGAGCACAAATCGACGATCGGCAGGCCGCTGTTCGGGTTGGCCAGCATCATCGTGCCGTTGGCGCCGCGGCGAAGGAAGACCTCCTTTTGCGCGATATCGCAGGAGGCACCACCCGTCTTCGCGCTCGCCGCGCAGCGCCATTGGTCGCCCTCGCCCTGGCAGTTATAGACCTGCGTGACCTTGGCCGATTTCTGCCGCGTGGTAACCGAAACGGCGATATCGGCGCCGCTTGGCCAATTGGCCGGATCGCCAGCTCCGGCGAAAGACGCCAGCTCGACCGGTCCGCGATAAACCCGGATCGTCTGCGTCAGCTGATCGGGATGCGAGCCGAGATGCGCGGCATCGTAGTCACGACCGTAGCAGAAGGCCTGGTCCGGCTTCAGCCGCTCGCGCAATGGCGGGCCAAGTGCCGGATCGATCGGGTCGATGCGCGCGAACTCCGCCTTGCAGGTCGCGGCCGGCATCGGGTCGAGCCTGAAGCCGTTGTCGTCCTTGCCCAACGCCTGCCGTTCGTACTCCGCCTTGCCGAGCTCGTCTTCCGATCCCGCGTCTAGATAGAGGTCGGGCTGCACGTCCGAGACGATCAGCCGGCCTTTGTCGTCGACCTTCAGCGAAGCCATGGTGCGATCGCAGTCCATGCCGCAATGGATCGGGCCGGTCTTGCCGTCCTCCGACTCATGACTGCACCAGCCGCCGAGCCATTCCGGCGCCTTTGCGCCGCGCACCGTCGTCGCCATGAAGCCATTGTAGGAGGAATCGACGCCGGTGCTTGGCTCCTCGTTCGGCCGGCTGACCGGATCGCGGCCATAATAGAAGAAGATGCGCGTCACCTTCTGGTGCGGATGCGACTTGAGATGCGCGGGGTCGTAGACGCGGCCGAAGCAGGCGTCCTTGCCGTCCGGGCTGAGCTCGGTGAGTCTGAGCGTGTCGTCGGCGAAAGCAGTGCCCGCGACGGCGGCAAGCAAGGCAACCCCAAGTCGGGCGCCCACAATGGTCCCCATTATGGTCCTCGACGTCATGCTACCCCTCCGTTGCCCCGACAAGACGTGGCGTCAATTTATGCTAGGATCGGGGCCGAGGCCACGCAATTTGCGCGGGCCGGCAAATAGGAGATGAAGCCATGCGACGCCGCGATATTTTCCGCGTCGGTCTTGCCGGGGCCGCCGGGCTTTTCGGGCTGCGCCCCATCAAGGCCGCAGCCATTGAAGTCAAGGCCGTAGAAGAGGAAAGGCAAAAGGTCGCCTATCACCTCAGCGATCTCAACAAGGTCAATTTCGTGCTCGGCAACATCAAGAACCACTTCGAAGGCACCGACGGCAAGGTCGACATCGCGCTTGTCGTGCACGGCCCAGCACTTGCTGCCTTCAAGTCGAAGGGCATATCCGCCGCCATTTCCGGGCGTTTCGCCGGCCTTGTCCAGGACGGGCTCAGCCCGCACGCTTGCGCCAACACCATGCACGGCATGGATATCGGCCTGGCCGACCTGCTCGACGGCTTCCACGCCGCCGACAGAGGCGGCGTCGTCAAGCTCGCCGAATTGCAGCGCCAAGGCTACGCCTATCTGCGGCCATAGGCTTTTACGGACTTGAACGCGAGGACTGCGAGGGCCTACGAAGAGCAGGCAGAGTCCCCGGAGGAATAGACGTGCCAGCCACCACGACCACCACCCTTGTCAGCCCCACTCTGGTCATCCCCGACCTCGCAGGAAAGGCGGTGCTGGTCACCGGCGCCTCGACCGGCATCGGCGCGGCGCTTGCACTTGCCTACGCCGCGCAGAAATGCCGCGTCGCGCTGCACTACAATTCGAGCCGGGTGGCTGCCGAAAACCTGGCCGCGACCATTCGCAACGGCGGCGGCGAGGTATTCCCAGTTCAGGGCGATTTCTCGATCCCCGCCGATGTCGAGCGCGTCGTCGAGGACAGTGCGCAACAATTCGGCCGGCTCGACGGCCTCGTCAACAATGCCGGCGGCATGCTCGGCCGCGTGCCCTATGCCGAGCAGACCGAGGCGCATTACGACGCGGTGATGGACCTCAACGCCCGCTCGGTGCTGACAGCTTCGCGCAAGGCGATCCCATGGCTGAAGCGGCAGGGCGGCTTCATCGTCAACACCTCCTCGATCGCCGCGCGCAACGGCGCCGGTGGCGGCGCCGGCCTTTACGGCTCGGCCAAAGCCTTCGTCTCCAACGTCACGCGCGGCATGGCCAAGGAGCTGATCGGTTTCAACATCCGCGTCAACGCGGTGGCACCCGGCACGATCGCCACACCTTTCCACGAGCGCTACTCGACCGACGACCAGATGAAGGGGATGATCGCCACCATCCCGCAGGGCCGCGCCGGCACCGCCGAGGACTGCGTCGGCGCCTATCTGTTCCTCTCCTCCGATCTGTTGAGCGGCTACATCACCGGCCAGGTGATCGAGGTGAATGGCGGCCAGTTGATGCCGTAGACGGCGAATTGCATACTCCTGGTCGCGTAATCTCAACGGAGCAAAGCGAATGTACGGACTGATCGGCAAGATGCGGGCGACGCGCGGCCAGCGCGACGCAATGATGGACATCCTGCTCGCCAGCACCGGCGCCATGCCCGGCTGCCTGAACTACATCATCGCCACCGACCCGGCCGATGCCGACGCGATCTGGGTGACCGAAGTGTGGACCGACGCCGAAAGCCACAAGGCTTCGCTGCAGCTGCCCGAAGTCCAGGCGGCGATCGCCAAGGCACGGCCGATCATTGCCGGGTTTGAATTCCAGGTGGAAACGCATCCTGTCGGTGGTTTCGGGCTGGCTGGAGTGAAGGCTGGCTAAGGCCGAGGCGCGATAGGCCGGCGAGACAGCGCCCCCCTCTGGCCTGCCGGACATCTCCCCTACGAGGGGGGAGATTGGCCGTCATCTTGGCTTTCGCCAATCACCAAACGTCACAGGAATGAGCGTGGCGCTGGAACAGCCGATCTCCCCCTCGTGGGCAGGGCTATCGCAGATGGAAAGCCGAGGCTTTCGCTCTACGATGTACCCCCACCCCTAACCCCTCCCCACAAGGGGGAGGGAGACTTCCGTTGGCGCTGACCTCGGCAAATTGCCTGCCTTTCGGCGCCAAAAGGAGAAGCAAGGGTGCGCGGCAGCGTTCCCTCCCCCTTGTGGGGAGGGTTAGGGTGGGGTCCATCTTCGTAAGAATCCAAATGCGATTGCCCTGCCCTCGTGGGGGAGATGTCCGGCAGGACAGAGGGGGGGGGCGCGAAGGATCGCTACGGATGGCGTGGTGCTATCGCCACCCAAGGCTATTTTCTCCGGCAAAGAGGGTTCGCATTTTTCCCCGACCGGTCTAAGAGCCGGATATGGATTCTTCCCCGAACCTGCCGGCCATCGAGCACCTGGCGCGGATTCACAAGGCCTGGCAGTGGCCGGTCCTGGTGGTGGTCTCGGTGCTGTTTGCCGGCGCGCTGGAACTCGCTGCCCTGCCCGCCGCGCTCTTGATCGGGCCGATGCTGGCGGCCATCGTCGCCGGCACCAACGGCGCCACGGTGCGCGTGCCGCGGGTTCTGTTCGGCTCCGCCCAGGCGGTCGTCGGCTGCCTGGTCGCCAGTTCCATCTCGGCCGATATCTTTCCCGTCTTCTACAGGGAATGGCCGCTGTTCCTTGGCGTCGTGATGGCGACAGTCGCGGCATCCAGCCTGCTCGGCTGGCTGATCAGCCGCTGGCGTATCCTGCCCGGCACCACCGCGGTCTGGGGCTCGTCGCCGGGCGCCGCCACCGCCATGGTGCTGATGGCCGGTGCCTTCGGCGCCGACCAGCGCCTCGTCGCCTTCATGCTGTATCTGCGCGTCATCTGCGTCTCGATGACGGCGGCCCTGGTGGCCAAGCTTTGGGTCGACACCTCAGGCATCGAGGTGCCGGCCATCGTCTGGTTCCCGCCGGTCGATCCGCAGGGCTTGGCCGCAACTTTCGCTGTGGCGCTGGTCGGCGGCCTCGCCGGAAAGCTTTTCAGGCTGCCGTCGCCGTTTTTCCTCGGCACCTTCATTTTCGGCACCCTGATTCATCTCGGGCTCGGCGTGACGATGCAGCTACCGCCCTGGCTGCTTGCTCTCAGCTATACGATGATCGGCTGGAGCATCGGCCTGAATTTCACCAGGGCCATTTTGCGCCACGCCGCCCGCGCGCTGCCGCAGATCGTCGGCTCGATCATTGCCCTGATCGTGTTTTGCGGCGGCCTCGCCTTCCTGATCAGCCATCTGCTCGGTATCGACCCGCTGACCGCCTATCTGGCGACCAGCCCCGGCGGCATGGACAGCGTCGCCATCATCGCCGCCGCCGCGCAGCATGTCGACATCTCCTTCGTCATGGCGCTGCAATCGGCACGCTTCCTGATCGTGCTGTTGGTCGGGCCAAGCGTGGCGCGGCTGGTGGCGAGAAGCCTGAAGCCATAACGGCCTGCCGCATCCGCTCTTGAATCCCTAGCCGGTTTTCCTGAAACCGGACGCACTTTGCTGCCGGGCAACCACATCGGACCAGCCTGCGCACAAGCCTCAAAAATAACTTGACTCAAATACTCAGATTTGAGACCGCCTTCCGGCAATGTTGCACGGAAGAATGGAGACGAGTTGATGCGGACACGGGCGATGACATGGCTCCTAGGGATATCGTTGCCAGGCAGCGTTGCCATGCTCGGCCTGTCCGGGCCGGCGCATGCTCAGGACCAGGGAGGCGTCACCGTTCTCAACAAAATCGAGGTGGATGCCGAGAGCGACGAGATTCTCGTGCAGGACGGCTACGTCGCGAAGAAGGACCGCATCGGCACCAAGACCGACACGCCGATCGCTAGGATTCCGCAAGCCGTTTCGGTTGTGACGCAAAAGCAGATCGAGGACCAGAAGCCACGCACGCTGAACGAATCGCTCGGCTATACCGCCAGCGCCAATCCGAACAGCTTCGGCTTCGACACCCGCTACGACGCCTTCTTCCTGCGCGGCTTCCAGGCCTTCTACAACGGCATGTTCCGCGACGGGCTGCGCCAGTACAACGGCCCCTCGGCCTGGTTCAAGACGGAGCCCTACGGCATCGAGGGCGTCACCATACTGAAAGGTCCCGCATCCTCGCTTTACGGCATCAGCGGTCCGGGCGGCATCGTCAACGTCGTCACCAAGCGCCCCAAGGAAGAACGGTTTCGCGAAGTCGAAATGCTGCTTGGCGAGCACAATCGCTTCCAGGCCGCTCTCGACGCTTCCGGCCCGGTGACTGAAGACGGCAGCATCCTCTATCGCTTCACCAGCCTCGGCCGCACCAGCGATACCGACCTGCCCGGTTATCCCGACGACAAGATCTATCTGGCGCCGGCCGTCACCTTCAAGCCGGACGAGGATACCAAGCTGACGATCCTCGGCGAATATTCGAAATCCGTCACCGGCGGCACGGCTGCATTCTACAATTCGGGCGGCGCTCTGACGAATCTCTATGAGGGCGATCCCGCCTGGAACGACTTCGACCAGACCCAGGGCCGCATCGGCTACGAATTCGAGCACCGTTTCAACGACGTGCTGACGGTCCGGCAGAACCTTCGCTACAGCGCCGTCGACAGCGACATCGAATATAGCGGTCATTATCCGAGCGGCCCGGATCTGAAGCGCTACTGGGGCCACTACACCGAGACCATGAAGAACTTCGTCGTCGACAACATGGCGCAGTTCGAATTCGATACCGGCCAGATCAGGCACACGGCGGTAGCCGGCGTCGACTACGCCTGGTCGAACTATGACGCCGGCAGCGGCCTGTCCTATGTCTCCGTCGACGACATCAAGGCCGCTCCGGTCCCCTACTCCGGCGGGCAGGAGATGAACCAGCTCGGCGCCTACCTGCATGACCAGATGGAGTGGAACGATTTCACCCTGTTCGCCAGCGGTCGTTACGATTGGGCCGATACCACCTCGACCGCCGCCGACTTCACCAAGTCCAAGCAGGACGACAGTGCCTTTTCCGGCCGGCTCGGCCTGTCCTACCAGACCGAATGGGGCATCACGCCCTATGTCAACTATTCGACGTCGTTCTCGCCCAATATCGGCTTCGTCTATGACGACGTCAGCAGCCCTATCGGTCGCGTCGCTCGTCCGACCATCGCCACGCAGAAGGAAATCGGCGTCAAATACGAATTTGCCGACTACAATGCCGCCGTTAGCGCCGCTCTGTTCGACATCGACCAGAAGGACGGCGTCGTCTTCGACGCCTCGCAAGGCATCAACAAGCAGCGCCAGCTCGACCTGAACTCGCGCGGCGTCGAACTGGAAGCCAGCGCCTCGCTCGACAACGGCCTCAGCCTCATCGCCTCCTACACCTATCTGCGCGTGAAAATCGAACGCGGCGCCACGGGAACCGCAGGCAAGGAACTGTCGGCAACGCCAAATCACATCCTGTCGCTCTGGGGCCAGTATCAGTTCGAGAACGGCACGCTGGAGGGGCTCGGGCTGGGCACCGGCGTTCGCGTCGCCGGCTCGAGCTATGGCGACGACACCAACACCTTCAAGAACGATGCGCGCGCTTTCGTCGACGCCTCGCTGTCTTATGATTTCGGCTACCGCAACCCCAAGCTTGAGGGCGTGAAGCTGCAGGTCAACGCCAAGAACCTGTTCGACGGTCAAAAGCCCATCTGCTCGGCCGGCTATTGCTACCGCGACGAGGGCCGCTCGCTGTTCGCCAGCCTTCGCTACCGCTTCTGATGTCGATCGCCGTTTCCAGCCGGACATCGTCGCCTGTCGCAATCGTCCTGGCGATCGGCGCGCTTTATGTCTCGCAGAGCGTGATCGGCGGCATCACCTGGGCGGGCCTGCCGGCGGTGATGCGCGACCAGGGCCTGCCGCTTGATCGGATCGGCCTGGTTTCGCTGATCGCGCTGCCATGGGCGCTCAAGTTTCTGTGGTCGCCGGCCGTCGAGCGCTATCGCCTTCCGCCCGTCGGCAAGAACCGCACCGGCACCATCGTCGCCGCCGGTGGGCTCGTGTCCATCGCCGGGCTGTGGGCGGTCGGCGCGCTCGGGCCGGAGGCCTGGTGGCCGGTCCTCGCCTGCCTGACCGCCGTCGCCTTCGCCGCTTCGACCGTCGATATTGCCTGCGATGGTTTCGCCGTGCAGAGCCTGGCCAGGGAAAACCACGGCTGGGGCAACGCCGCGCAGGTCGGCGGCGCCTATCTCGGCTCGGCCATCGGCGCCGGCCTGTTTCTGCTTCTGGTCGACGCTTATGGCTGGCGCATCGCCGTTTGGGCGATGGCCTTGCTGCTTCTGCCGCTCGGTCTGCCCTTCCTGCTCGGCGCGGCCGGCCGCGCGCGCGAGGAGACGCGCGAGCATGTTCCCAGCCTCCTTGACGCGTTGAAGCGTCCCGAAATTCGGCGCGGCCTGGCAGCGTCGGCCATCTATGTCCTGGCGCAGAAGGCGGCGCTGGCCATGCTCGGCCCATTTCTGATCGACGCCGGGCTCGACCTCTCGATGGTCGGGCTTGTCAACGGCGTCGGCAGCATGTTCGTCGGCCTGGCTGCCGCACTCGCCGGCGGCGCTCTCGTCAAATGGTTCGGCCCGCGCAACGTGCTCGTCCTGGCGCTTGTCCTGCAGGCCGGATCGCTGTTCTTCTTTTCGGTCTTCGATCTCTCGGGCGGCTTCTCGACCACCGCTTTGATGGTCGTCGCGGTGCTCAGCTCATCGGGCTTCATGGCTCTTGGCTTCGTCGCCCTTTACGCGCAGTTCATGCGCTGGTCCGATCCAAGACAGGCGGGCGTCGACTTCACGCTGTTCCAGTGCATGGACGCATTGGTGAGCATGGCCGGCGGGATCGCGGCCGGCTACGCCGCGCAGTATTTCGGCTATGGCGCGTTCTTCGCCGGCGCCGGCCTCGTCGCGCTGCTGGCGGCCCCGGCGATCGTCGTGGTATCCGACCGCCGCTGACCGCAGAGCATCCGTTGTGCGCTATTCTTCGCTGCCGTCCGCCCCTTTATCGCCTTGCGTCCCGCGGCGCCAATAGGCGGTGACCAGATGCCGGTCGCGCGGCACGCCCCATTCCTTGCGGACGATCCTGCGGATCTCGCGAAAATCGCCGAACTCGCATCCGGCCCAGACATAGAGATTGCCGGCCAGCGCGGTGCGGCTCCGCTGCTGCAGGACCGCTGGCAGCAGGCTGGCGGTGCCGGCCTCGCGCCCATGCCGATAGAGCCAGGTGACGGCGACGGTCTCGCCCGCGGCCAGCGGGATCCGGTCCTCGGGGCCATCGACCTCGATGAACGCTTCGGCGCGGCTTGACGGCGAAAGCTGCTCCAGGATCCTGCCAATCGCCGGAAGCGCGGTGTCGTCTCCGAGCAGAAGCAGGTTTTCTGCCTCGGGCACGCCGCCGCCACCCGGTCCGATCATGCCGATGACCTCGCCGGCAAGCGCCTTTTCCGCGAAAGCTGCGGCGGGCGTATCCATGCCCGGGTGGAGGACGAAATCGACATCCAGCCAGCCGCTTGCGGCGCCCAGTGCCCGGATCGTGTAGACGCGCACCACGAGAGCGTCCTCGCCCGACGGCCAGACCATCAGGCCGTCGGCGCCCATCGCCGGCCACACCGGCGGCCTGCCGCGCGGCGGCAGCAGCAGCCGCACATGCAAGCCGCCACGGCCAAAGCGCCCGAGATCGTTGCCGGTGAAGCGGACACGCTGCATATGCGGAGAAATCCGCGTCGACGACACCACCGTGATCTCGCGGAAGAAGACCGGCGTGCCGGCATGGCTGCCATCGCCCTGCCAGGCAATTCCCCTGGTCGTGCCGAGATGTTCCGAAAAATGGCCGGCGACCGCCATCTTCATGTAGGACAGGCAGGTCTCGTCTTCGGCCGCGACCCGGATCAGCACGCTTTCATCACCGAGCGTGGCCTTCAACGAGCCGTAATGCGTGCGAAATTCCCATTGATCGGCAAGGCCGGTGTCGATCTCGAACTCGCCGTGCTCGGCGCGCAGCCTGTCCATCACCGACCGGATGGCGGCACCGCTGATCTGGGTTTGCGCGCTCAATTGCTCCATCGCTGCAGCCTTTCCGATGCCGTTGAACCCGAGATCGCCATAGACGCCGGCGCCCTCGCCATCGCGGCATGCCACAACCGGCCCGACGTTTCTACTAAAAGATGATAAACAGAGTCATGTTTTGCATTAAGCCAAAGGATCCAACGCGAGCAACAAGCACCCGTGTCGGCGAGGGTGGTCTAAATGACCCTCAACTTCAGCTGATCACCAGGCTGGAGATGCGGTCGCCGTTCAGCGTGAAGGCCATGTCGGCTGGATAGAGGACTTGCACCTCCAAGCTGTCGATCATGCTCGGCACACACAAAAAACCCGCCTCGGGAGGCGGGTCATTGGCGCCAATCAGCACCATAGCCGAATTAGTAGCATAGCTGCCGGCACAAAGCAAGAACAAAGTTGGCCTGCCTTCAGTGTTGAATCGCGGCTCCATTCCAGCTTGGGTTCCTCGCCCCACGAAAGTGGGGAGAGGTGGCTCGGCGAAGCCGAGACGGAGAGGGGGAACCGCGCTCTACGAAGGCCCCCTCTCCGGCCGCGGAGCCTGTCCTCGGGCTTGCCGAAGGCAAGACCCGTGGGCGGCCACCTCTCCCCCGCTTCGGTGGGCGAGGAACCCAGGTCTCGAGAGTCCCAGGGACAGCACCTCCTCCGGCAGCTTCGCCGACGGTGCTTGCTCCCACTTGCCTCGCTTTGCCCGCTCCTGTATGAAAACCGCATGAGCCCGCGCGCCACCTCTTTTGCGTCCCGTCCGACCGGCATGGCCGGCCAGACCGTTCGCGCGCTCGCCTCCACCCTGCTGCTTCTCGGCCTTATCGGCGATCGCCGGGTTCGCTGAAGGAGCGCCCGGCGGTCGAATTGCCGCTCACGCGCACGCTCCTTGGCCAGTCACAAATTGGCACGTCACATCAAGCGATCGAAATTCTGGTAAAGGCGCCGCTCGCCACCCATCCGCCTGAAGCTGGATCCGCGAGCCGCCGGGAGAAAAGACGATGAACGCACGAGAAGATATCCGTCTGAATGTAGAGGAAATCACCAAGTCTGCGGTAAAAGGCATGCCGGACGCCCCCCGCAAATACCAGCCCTATCCGACCGTCGGCCTTGCCGATCGCACATGGCCTTCGAAAGTGATCGACAAGGCGCCGATCTGGTGCTCGGTCGACCTGCGCGACGGCAACCAGGCGCTGATCGATCCGATGGGGCAGGAACGCAAGGCGCGCATGTTCGCCCTGCTGCTCGACATGGGTTTCAAGGAGATCGAGATCGGCTTCCCCTCGGCCTCGCAGACCGACTTCGATTTCGCCCGCTGGTGCATCGAACAAGGCAACGTGCCCGCCGACGTCTCGCTGCAGGTGCTGGTGCAGTGCCGGCCGGAACTGATCACCCGCACTTTCGAGGCGCTGAAGGGTGCCACCAACCCGATCGTCCATTTCTACAACTCGACCAGCGAACTGCAGCGCCGCGTCGTCTTCGAGAAGGACGTCGCCGGCATCAAGCGCATCGCCACCGATGCGGCCAAGATGATCACCGACATGGCGGCGAAGGCCGGCGGCGGCTACCGTTTCGAATATTCGCCGGAGAGCTTTACCGGCACCGAGCTCGAAGTGGCGCTGGAGATCTGCAACGCGGTCACCGAGATCGTCAAGCCGACGGCGGAAAACAAGCTGATCATCAATCTGCCCTCCACGGTCGAGATGTCGACGCCCAACATCTATGCCGACCGCATCGAATGGATGTGCCGCAACCTCGACAATCGCGAGAACCTGCTGATCTCGCTGCATCCGCACAATGACCGCGGCACCGGCATTGCCACCACCGAACTCGGCCTGATGGCGGGTGCCGACCGCGTCGAAGGCACGCTGTTCGGCAATGGCGAGCGCACCGGCAATGTCGACATCGTCACGCTGGCGCTCAACATGTACACGCAAGGCGTCGATCCCGGGCTCGACTGCTCTGACATCAACCGCATGAAGGACGTCTACGAATACTCCAACCAGCTGAAGATCCCCGAGCGCCACCCTTATGTCGGCGAGCTCGTCTACACCGCCTTTTCCGGCTCGCACCAGGACGCCATCAACAAGGGCATGAAGGCGCTGCGCAAGGCCAACACGCCGCACTGGGAGGTGCCCTATCTGCCGATCGACCCGGCCGATGTCGGCCGCAGCTACGAAGCCATCATCCGCATCAACTCGCAGTCCGGCAAGGGCGGCATCGCCTATGTGCTGCATGCGGATTACGGCCTCAACCTGCCGCGCAACCTGCAGATCGAGTTCAGCCAGGCTATCCAGGCGATCACCGACGCCGAAGGCAAGGAGGTGCCGGTCAAGCGCATCTACGAGCGCTTTCTCGACACCTATGTCGACCAGCCCGGCGCGCGGCTGAAGTTCCTCGACCACCACACCTATCCCGACACCGAGGTCAAGGGCCGGCGCGTGGTTGAAGCGGTGATCCTCGACAGGGGCAAGGAGGTGACCATTACCGGCACCGGCACCGGCCCGATCGACGGCTTCGTCGATGCGCTGTCGCGCCATGTCGGGGTGCCGATGTCGGTGCTCGATTATTCCGAGCATTCCATGCAGCGCGGCTCGAATGCCTCGGCCATTTCCTATGTCGAGATGGAACATCCGGGCGGCAAGCTGTTCGGCGCCGGCATCAACACCAACATCGTCGCCGCCTCGCTCGAAGCCGTGGTTTCGGCCGCCAACCGCATCGTCGGCCAAAAGCGCGGCTAGCCGAAACTGCCAGGCTCGCGCCATCAGCCCACCGGAAATTTATCCGGTGGGTACGCTATCGCACCATAAGCACATGCTTGTATGGCAGCGCCAGCGCTATATGATCGTACCTCAACCTGTGCCGGATTCGAAGGGATCGACACTTGCAGCATACCACGCCTGCCGCCCCCGCAGTGCGCGAAACGTTGGAGCGATTGCTTGCCAGCGAAACGTTCGGGCGATCCGAGCGTGCGCGCAAGCTGCTCCGTTACCTGGTCGAGCGCGAGCAGGCAGGCGAAGCCGACAGGCTCAAGGGCTTCTCCATCGCGATGGACGTTTTCGGCAAGGACGGCGATTTCGATCCGTCGACCGATGCGGTGGTGCGGGTGCAGGCCGGCAGGCTGCGCGAGCTTCTGCAGCAGTACTTTGCCAATGAGGGTGTTGCCGAACCGGTCCGCATCGCCATTCCGCGCGGCGGCTATGTTCCATCCTACGAACTCAACGTCATTCGCTTGCCGCCCGAGGTGGAGACCAAGCCGGGACCAGCAACAGAGGAAGCGGCGACAACCGTCCTTCCCGGATCGCCGGAAGATGCCCGCAACCGGGCACATCCGGCTGCATTGCTGAGCGTTCCAGCCCTCACCCCCGCCGCACCTTCGCTGCAGCGCCATTTGCAGTTCTTCTGGCTGGCGATCGCGCTGGTCATCCTCATGCTGGGCGTGCTGATCCTCCGCCAGGGCAGCGTGGTATTGCTGACCGGCGGCGACACGGCGGTCGAGACCGCGGTTGCGACCGGCAGCATAGCGGCGCCTCCGGTTGAAACCCTTCCCCAGGTTTACATCGCCATCAAGGCCGACAGCGACGCGGCTCGCCGCGTTGCCGCATCGCTGCGCGCCGGCCTTAGCGGCTTCGATACCATCAATTTCATCGGCCGTGATGCCGATAGCCCGCCGGATCCACTTACCGACGCCGCCAACTTCGTGTTCGATGTCCTGCCCGGGCCGCGCACCGGCGACATTGCGCTCGAGCTGCAAAGCGTGGCGACCGGCCGCGTGCTGCTGTCACGCAACCTGACCGCCGGCGACATCACGAACTCCGCCATCGAGGACCATATCTCCGACATTTTGAGCTCGGCTCTTCCCGCCTCGGGCACGATCTACAATTACATCGAGCAGAGCGGCATCCAGACCGGGCTGACGGCGTGTCTGGTGCTCAACGGCAAATATTATCTCGACCAGAACGCCAAGACGCACGAAGCCGCTTACCGCTGCCTCGAAGATCTTGCCAACCGGGAGGCGAAGTCGTCGCTCGTCTATTCGGAACTCGCGTCCTTGCATCTCGAAGCGGTCACCGACCACTACCCCTACCCCGCCGACGCGACGATCGAAAAAGCGATGACGTTTGCCCATCGCGCCATACAGATGGGCCCGACCAGCCCCTATGCGCACCGTGCCCTTGGTTATCTCAATTCGCGCATCGGCAATTCCGAGGAATCGATCCGCTGGATGCGCAAGGCCTACGAGCTCAATTCCTACGATCTCGCAATGGCCGCCGCCTATGGCTACGGGCTGATTTTCGCCGGCAGATACAGCGAGGGCACACCGATCCTTGCTCACGCGGTGGATATCGCCAGCGCCCATCCGACATGGTGGGATTACGGGCTGTTCGCCGGAGAGTTCATGATGGGCGACATGAACAAGGCCACGCTTGCCAGCGACGGCTTGCGAACGACGGAAATGAAATCGCATTATCTGGCGGCGCGGCTGATCGGTGCCAGGGCCGCCGGCCGCGAGAAGCTGACGAGCAGGCTTCTGCAAGAACTGACCACCAAATTCCCGAAATTCGCAGCCGATCCGCGCACGACCTTTGTCGAACGGAGATATCCCGCCGATCTGACCAACCGTCTGGTCGAGGCCCTGCGCGCCGCCGGGCTTGGCGGCGCCAGTTGACGTCTTCCGGCGCCTGAACGACGTCAGGTGATCGCGAAAATTTTACTGGCCATCCGCACGGCCAAAGCGCAATTCAGACACGATTGAACCGGCCCAAACGGATCGCGGCATAAAGACCAATCGCGGCACAAAGACTGATTCCCGGCATCCGGACTGATCCCGGCACAACCCATAAAGTTTGCATGACCCCATCCCTTTACGCTGCCGAACGGGGCACCGGCCCGACGACGATTGTCTTCCTGCATGGCTTCGGTGGCTGCCACGACGACTGGCGCGATGTCGTCGCGCCTCTGGCACCGGGCGCGCGGACCTTGGCCTACGATCTGCCGGGTCATGGCTTGTCGTTTGATTTTCCGGGCGGCGGTCCGGCCAGGATCGCGGCCAGTGCCGTCCTTGCGAACCTTTCCGCTCGCGGGATAAAGCGGGCCCATCTCGTCGGCCATTCGATGGGGGGCGCCGTGGCCGCCCTGATGGCATTGAGCGAGCCGGAAAGAATTGCCTCGCTGACGCTGCTGGCGCCGGGCGGTTTCGGTCCTGAGATCAATGGTCCGCTGCTGCGTCGCTACGCCGCCGCTGCCGGCACGGATGAAATCCGCGCCTGTCTTGCCGCCATGTCGGGACCGCAATGCTGGCCCCCGCAGCATAGGGTCAATCTCCTCAACGAAATGCGCCAGCGTCCCGGCCAGCTGCGGACACTTGTCGAGATCGCAGCGGCCATGACCAGGGATGATCGGCAAGGTGTCATCCGGCGCGAACGGCTCGAAACGCTGAACATGCCGGTCATGGTGGTTTGGGGAAGCGACGACGCGATGCTGCCCGTTAGCCAACCGGACGGCCTGCCGAAGCATTTTCATCTGCACCACGTGCTGGAAGCCGGCCATATGCTGGTCGAGGAAGCGCCCGGCCTGATCGTCGAGGCCGTCCGTCGCAATATGAGGCGCCGCAGCAGACGGCTTCGTCCAGGATTCGCTGCAGCGGCGAGCTGATCGGTCTTCACGCAGGCACGGCGGCGGCGCTGGTGCTCCTCCAGCGAACCCTTGCCGGTCCATCGATCTCGCAAGTGCATTTTGCCGGCGGCTGTGTTAATTCGGTGTTAACCAAACCCCGCGAGGCAACGCCGATGAAGGACGCAGGCGAGAACATCACCCAGATCGATCAGTCGCGAAAACTGTCCGATGCCATTCGCGACATCAAGAACGCCTTCGCCGACCGCGACGACGTCGTGGTCGACATGCGCGAAGCGCATCGCATGCGGCTTGATCTGCTTGCCGCTGAACTCGCGCCGGTCTTCGCCGACGTGCCCACCGACATGGACAGTTTCGACTTCGCCGTCTCGTCCGGCCTGCAGCCACGGCTGTGGATCGACGCCGTCAGCCATGTCGCCATGGGACGCGACCGTCGCACCTATCGCTTTCTCAAGGACACGCGCATCGGCCGCGTCGTGCTCGCCGAGTCGACCGAGATGAAGATCGTTGCCGATCAGGTGACGCGCTATGTCGCCGAGCGCGTCGTCGAACGCCAGAGAATGATGGAAGGCGGCATCGAGCAAGCCGTCGCCAGCCTGAAACGCGCCCTAGTGGCGGAGGCCGAGCCGCCGCTGCAGGTCCCTGCGCGCAGCAACGGCTGGTCGGCGTTCTTCGCGGGCCTCGGCCTGATCGCCGCCGGCGCCCTGGTCGGCCTAGCGGTTTCGCTCGTGCTGTTCTGGGACCGCATCGTCGCGATGAAAATCAGCTTTTAGAGCGACACGCTCCCAGCTGAATTCATCGCGCTCCGGCAAGCGTGGCGTCGGCCTCGACGCCAAGCTCCATTGTCTGCAGGTCGCTGGGCGGCAAGGCCGGCCCGGTCAGGCCGCGGCGCGTCAGCCTGATCCGCCAATCGTCCTTTTCACCGTCGATGTCGAGCAGATTGTATTGCGCCGGCGCATGCGAACTGCCGGGGGCCTGCCCGGTGGCGGCGACCCCGACCACCGGAATCTTGGTCTTGCGGGCACCAATGAAGAAGAGCGACGGCACATGCGAATGGCCGTGCAGCACAAGTTCGGCACCGTGCCGGTGAAGAACCTTGTGGAAGCGGGAGATGCCGAACAGCCGCTTGTTCTGCGAAACGGCGCCGCGCACCGGCGGGTGGTGGATCATGATCACCCGGAACAGGCCTCGCTTGCCTGTGGTGTCGAGCATGTCGCGCAGCCTTTCCGCCTGGCCTTCCAGAAAGAAGCCGTTGGCCATGAACGGAGCCGTGGCGCGCGCCGTCGAGACGCCGATCAACGCAACATTGCCGCGTACGCGCAGATAGGGAAAGGTGTTGCGGTCGACCGGCGTATTGACGCCGTCGCCGGTCATCCACGCAGCCCAGGACCGGCAGGTCTTGTCGAAGGCGCCCGGCACATAGGCGTCATGGTTGCCCGGCACGACCGATACGTCATTGGGCGAGCCCAGCGTCTCCAGCCAGTGTTTGGCCATCTCGATCTCGCCGTCGAGCGCCAGATTGACCAGGTCGCCGGTGATCGTGAGATGATCCGGTCCGCTGGCCTTCATGTCGGCGACGATCGTGTCGATGACGGCATCATGCATGTGGCGGCGGCGGTTGCGCTGCCAATTGACGTAGCCGACCACGCGCTTGGAGGCGAGATCGCGATAGGTTACATCGGGAAGCGGCCCCAGATGGACATCGGAAATATGCGCGAGCCTGAACATCCTTTCTTCATAGGCGACACGCGCGCCGCTTTCCACTCACGGTTTCGCGGACGATGACGACGCCGGATCCGGAGCAAGCCCTGCGTCAGACCGGCTGGCCGGGCTTCCGGGCAAGGCTGTTTCACTTGTATTTCGTACTGCGGCGGCCGATGACGCTCGGCGTGCGCGGCCTGATCCACGACCGCCGCTCCAATTCCGTCTTCCTCATCCGCCACACCTATGTTCCGGGCTGGCACCTGCCCGGCGGCGGTGTCGAGTTGGGCGAGACGATGACCGAGGCGCTGACGCGCGAACTGTTCGAGGAAGGCAACATCGCGCTGACTGGACCGCCGGTGCTGAAATCTCTGCATTTCAACCGCCGGGCCAGCCGCCGCGACCATGTCGGCCTCTATCTGGTCGAAGAGTTCGACCAGCCAGCACCTAAGCTGCCCGACCGCGAGATCGCCGAAGCCGCCTTCTTTCCGCTCGACCGCCTGCCCGAGGGAACGACGCCGGCGACGCTGCGGCGGATTAACGAGATTTTCGACGGCGCGGCGGTCTCGCCCTACTGGTAGATCACGCCGCCTTCCTGAACCGGTCGCGGTCGTGCAGCGCCGCATAGTCGAGCTCTGGCCCGACCGGCACGATGCGCGTCGGGTTGATGGTCTCGTGGCTGCGGTAATAGTGCGACTTGATGTGGTGCAGGTTGACCGTGCCGGCGACGCCGGGCACCTGATAGAGGTCGCGCAGATAATTCGACAGATTCGGATAGTCGGCGATGCGGCGCAGATTGCATTTGAAATGGCCGACATAGACCGGGTCGAAGCGGAGCAGCGTCGTGAACAGCCGCCAGTCGGCCTCGGTGATGTGGCCGCCGACGAGATAGCGGTGCTTTGACAGGCGGTTCTCCAGCGTGTCGAGTGCCGAGAACAATTCGCCGAACGCCTCCTCGTAAGCGCCCTGCGTGGTGGCGAAGCCTGCACGGTAAACGCCGTTGTTGACCGAGGGATAGACCAGCGCATTGACCGCATCGATCGCGCCGCGCAACGGTTGCGGATAGAAGTCGAGCTTGGCATCGCCCCATTCGTCGAAGGCCGAATTGAGCATGCGGATAATCTCGGAGGATTCGTTGGACACGATGGTCCGCTCGCGTTTGTCCCACAGCACGGGAACGGTGACCCGGCCCGAATAGCCGGGATCGGCCCTGGTGTAGATCTGGTGCAGGAAATCGAGGCCGTAGAGCGTGTCGCCGGTGGCGCCGTCCTCGGCCAGGAACGTCCAGCCGTCGGCGCCCATGAAATGATGAACGACCGAGACGGAAATCACGTCCTCGAGTTTTTTGAGCACGCGAAAGATCAGCGTCCGATGCGCCCACGGGCAGGCGAGCGAGACATAGAGGTGATAGCGGCCGGGCTCGGCCTTGAAGCCGCGTTTTCGCCCTTCGGCCGGCGCGCCGTCGCGCGTCACCCAGTCGCGCCACTGCGACTGCGCCCGCACGAATTTGCCGCCGCTCTCCCCGGTATCGTACCAGCGGTCCTGCCATTGGCCTTCGACTAGCAATCCCATGAAATGTCCTTTCGCGTTCCTGCCCGATGTAGGGCATGAAATGGACCTGCCGAAATCGCCAGCGCTGAACAGATCGTCAACCGCTGCGCCGTCGAGTGCAACCGGCCGATTGCGGCGGCTGAAAATTGGTGCTAGCGGACAATCCGCATGTTCGACTTTGCCGTGATCCGGTTCGACCGACGACGAAAGAGCGCCCGCGCTTGATGAAGCGCTGACTGGCGAACGCTGCCGCTTGCAGCAAACCTTTCCTCGCATACCGGAACGCAAAGACCATGAGCCTTGCCGACGTGAAATACCTGCCGGAAACTCCGGCGCATGATTCTGAAATCGAAGCCATCAATGACGAGGCCTTCGGGCCGGGCCGTTTCGTGCTCGCCGCCTACAAGATTCGCCAAGGTGGCCCGCATGAAAGCGCTTTGTCCTTCGTGGCCGTCGATGGCGCAACCGTCGTCGCCTCGGTCCGGATGACGCGCATCGCCGCCGGCGCCGGCCGCGCGCTGATGCTCGGGCCGCTCGCCGTGCAGCCGGCCTTCAAAAATCTCGGCATCGGCCGCCGGCTGGTGGCAATCGCCCTGCAAGCCGCCGCCAAGGCTGGCGCGCCGGCCGTGATGCTGGTCGGCGACGAACCCTATTACGGCCCGCTCGGCTTCAAGAGGCTCCCGCGCGGGCAGATCTCGATGCCACGTCCGGTCGACCCCGACCGGCTTTTGGCGCACGAGATCGTGCCGGGCGCGGTGGCAAAGCTGGTGGGAGAGGTTTGCCACGCCGACCAGGCAAGGATTGCCGAGCACATCGCCGCGATGGCGTGACCATGCCGGTGCTGTTGTACGGTGGCTTCGCAGCATAGTCTGGGCACAGAGGAGGACCGTCGAGATGAACCCGAACGGCCAGATTGCGATCGTCACCGGTGGCGGCTCTGGCCTTGGCGAGGCGACGGCGCGCGCACTTGCCGCCAGCGGCGCCAGCGTTGCCGTCCTCGATCTCGGCATCGAGCGTGCGGCGAAGGTGGCGGCCGACATCGGCGGCATCGCCGTCCGATGCGACGTGAGCAACGCGGAGAGCGGTGCCGCTGCAGTCGCGGACGTGGTGGCAAAGCTTGGCGGACCGCGCATCCTGATCAATTGCGCCGGCATCGCCATCGGCGTGAAGACGATCGGCAAGGACGGACCGCATCCGCTCGACCAATACCGCAAGGTGATCGAGGTCAATCTGATCGGCACCTTCAACATGATCCGCCTGGTTGCCGACCGGGCCGCCAGGCTCGAACCGCTGCAGGGCGGCGAGCGCGGCGTTATCGTCAACACCGCATCGGTCGCGGCCTATGACGGCCAGATCGGCCAGGCGGCCTATTCGGCGTCGAAGGGCGGCGTCGTCGGCATGACGCTGCCGGTGGCGCGCGATCTCGCCCGCTCCGGCATTCGCGTCTGCACCATCGCGCCCGGCATTTTCAGGACACCGATGATGGCTGGCATGCCGCAGGAGGTGCAGGATTCGCTCGGTGCCGCGGTGCCCTTCCCTTCCCGTTTGGGCGAGCCTTCCGAATATGCCGCACTTGCCTTGCACATCATCGAGAACCAGATGCTCAACGGCGAGACCATTCGGCTTGATGGCGCCATCCGCATGGCGCCGAAATAAACGCGACGGTGGTGCTTTGGACAAACCCAAGAAAGACGTAATCCGCGAGACCGACGCCGAGGCGATCAGGCTGGCAAAGACGCTGATCCGCAGCGCCCGTTTCGGCGCGCTGGCGGTGATCGAACCAGGAACCGGTTCGCCGCTGGCCAGCAGGGTCGGCGTCGCCACCGACATCGACGGCACGCCGCTGATCCTGGTCTCGATGCTGTCCGCCCATACCGGCGCCATTCTTGCCGACCCGCGCTGCTCGTTGCTCGTCGGCGAGCCCGGCAAGGGCGATCCGCTGGCGCATCCGCGATTGACGCTGGTCTGCCGGGCCGTGCGGCTGCAGCGCGGCTCGAACGAGCACGCCCGCACCGAGCGGCGCTATCTCAACCGCAATCCCAAGGCAAAGCTCTATGCCGGGCTCGGCGACTTCTCGATTTTCCGGCTCGAACCGGAGCGCGCCAGCCTGAACGGCGGCTTCGGCAAGGCCTATCTGCTCGACCGCACCGATCTGGTCGCGACGGGAGCGATCGTCGAAGAGCTTGCCGCCGGCGAGCAATCGGCACTCGACCATATGAACGCCGACCATCTTGATGCGATTGCCCTCTATGCGGGCCATTTCGGCGGCGCCAGTGGCGACGGCTGGACCGTCGCCGGCTTCGACGCCGATGGCATGGATCTCGTATCGGGCGACAATGTCTGCCGGGTCTTCTTTCCCAATCCGCTGCAGGCGGCACGCGACCTCAGGCCTGTTCTGGTCGACATGGCAAAGGCTGCCCGTTCGGCAAATTGAACACAGCTGGACAGTTAATCGGCTTGCATGGAAAGCAAGCCTTGAGATTTGAGCGAAATGTTCTACCTTTGCGAGTGACGCTGAATCGCTGGCGTGCAATCTACTGGGAAGTCTATGGAATCAGACGCTATTGCCCCCATAGCGTCAGATGAGCAGGAAGGCATGGGGGATCGATGGTCTCGAACAAGCTAGTCGCCAACGCCGGAGCCGCGGCCGCGTTTCTGACGCTGATGGGTAACGAAAAACGTTTGTTGATCATGAGCTATCTGGCCGAGGGCGAAATGTCGGTCGGCGCCATAGCCGAGAAAGTGTCGCTCAGCCAATCCGCCCTGTCACAGCATCTGGCCAAGCTGCGGGCATCCGACCTTGTCGAGACCCGCCGCGATCGGCAAATGATCTATTATTCCTGCAAATCCGACGCCGTGCGCGAACTGCTGCATATGCTGGACGGCATTTTCGGGGAAGGTGAGCTGTCGCAGATGGCTTACCGGCTGCGTCGCGCCGGGACCTGAGCGCCGGAGCGGGGATGCTCCCGCCAAATCCGTTTGGCTGCCAAGTCCGCCTTGCTACTCAGCGCGCTGGTCGGCGGCCTGCGCCACCTCGTCCTTGAAGTCGACCTTCGTGCCCGGCTGCACCATGGAGGCAAGGTCTTCGGCATCCCAGTTGGTCAACCGGATGCAGCCATGCGAAAAGGTCGTGCCGATCTTGCCTGGCTCGGGCGTGCCGTGGATGCCATAGCTTTCGATGGAGAGATCGATCCAGACCGATCCCACGGGATTGTTCGGCCCGGCAGCGATTGTGAAGGGCCGCTTGGTCTTGACTCCCTTGAAAGCGAAGTCCGGATCATAGTGATAGGTGGGATTGTGAACCACGCGCTTGACCTCTGCCATGCCGCTTGGCGCCGGCTTCTCATCGCTTCCAATGGAGGCGGCGTAGACCGCCAGCCATTTGCCGGCACGGTCGAGCACACGCACCAGGCGAGCGCCCTTGTCGATCTCGATGCCGGCGACGCCGGCGGGAGGGTCGCTCCTGTCGACATCAGGCACCACCAAGGTCGTGCCGGGCTTCCTGGGCCGGGCGCCCGGATTGAGCATCCTGAGCAGCTGTTCGCTGATATGGAAGCGCTCAGCCAACCTCTCCACCGCATTGCGGTAGCCGAGCCGCCGTAAGCGGGCCATCCTCTCCATGCGAGCCGGAATACGCTTGGTGAAAGGTCCGCGCACATCCTTGCGCATCACCTCATAGGTCACCAGCACCGGCTTGGCGGAGGTTGCGATGAGCTTGCTCCAGGTCTGTGGACTGAGCTTGCCATCAGGCGGAAGTCCGTTTGCCGCCTGAAAGGCGGCAACGGCCTTGGCGAAGTTCTGGGAACGGCGACCGTCGATCAGGCCCGGCGAGAAGCGGGCGCGATCCAGAAGGATCTGCGCCTTCAGCAGCATCGGATCGACACCCTTCGGTTCGCCGATAGTGAATTGGGCCTGATTGACGGTGGCTGGATCGAGCTTGGCCGCGTGCGCGCCGCATGCGAAGGCAAGCGTCGCGGCGAAGACGAGGAGGAGCCTGATCATCGATGTCCTCCGTGGACTGCAACAGGAGCCCGCTTCTATGACGCGGCACGGCCCCGTGTGGTTCCGTCGCTCGATCGAAATTCTGAATTGAAGCGGCCTGGCTGAAGAGCCGTGCCGCGGGAAACAAAATCTCCGCCTCGCCAGGAGGCCAAGCGGAATCGTAGCTGTGTCCAGTGGATTTGACCGTTAGAGCGACGTGCATCCGTTTGGACGCTGAGATACGGTCTGAACTTCGGATCCGGCATCGTGCCTTCCGAAACCGAATTCCGATTTGCGGCCGACGCCATGGTCCGCCGAGGAACCCATGAACCTCATCCGCATCGACGACCCGCAGGATCCCCGCGTCGCCGCCTATCTCGACATCCGCGAACGCGATCTGGCCGGCCGCCAGGGCCGTTTCGTCGCCGAAGGCAAGGTGGTGCT
Organism: Mesorhizobium sp. M0060; assembly: GCF_040323155.1. Classification (NCBI taxonomy): domain Bacteria; kingdom Pseudomonadati; phylum Pseudomonadota; class Alphaproteobacteria; order Hyphomicrobiales; family Phyllobacteriaceae; genus Mesorhizobium; species Mesorhizobium sp. M0060. Next base: position 12,120 of record NZ_JAMYUP010000003.1, on the reverse strand, counting down.
CGACACCCTGCTTGCCGCCCGGCGCTTCGAGGCAGAATCGATATTGGTGCTCGAAAACCGGCTGGCTGGCCTGGACGAGATTTTGCGAAAGGCGCCTGCGGGGCTTCCGATCCATGTCGCGTCAGGCGAAGTCATGGACAGGATTGCCGGATTCCACATGCATCGCGGCATATTGGCGATCGGCCGCAAGGGCGCGACGCCGTCCGCCGAGGCCTTGCTTGGCGCACTGCCCGCCCGCGCGCTGATCGTGGTGCTGGTCGGCATCGCCAATCATGACAATATGGGCTCGATCTTCCGCAATGCCGCCGCCTTTGGCGCGGATGCCGTGCTTCTCGATCCGACCTGCTGCGACCCGCTGTACCGCAAGGCAATCCGCGTCTCGGTCGGCGCCGCCTTGAAGGTCCCCTTTGCCTCCTTTGCCGACGCCGCCGGCTGCACCGCAATGCTCGACCGGCAAGACTTCAGCCAGTTCGCGTTGTCGCCGCGCGGGCAGATCGACATTCGCGATGCCAAGAGAAACGAGCGGCTGGCGCTTTATCTCGGCACCGAGGGCGAAGGCCTGCCGGAAAGCCTGCTTGCCCGCCTGCAGACGCTGCGGATCGGTATGGCGGAAGGCTTCGACAGCCTGAACGTCGCGGCTGCATCGGCCATTGCACTTCATCATTTTTCCGGAATTTGAGTCGGGCATTTTGCGGCCAAGTGGCGGTATTTCAATTGGTCGAAGCCGCCTTCTGCAGCGCCCGCACGCGGTCGGCAAGGCTGCGCCCGCCACTCTCCGACCGCGTATCCTCAGGCGCTGCCAGCGCCCGGGCGATCGGCGAATCCGGCCCGTCGAGCTTCGCCGTCAAGGCCACGACTTGCGCCGCAAGATCGTTCATCTCCTCGCGCAATGCCGCATTGGCACGGCCCGTATCGTCTCCGGCTTGCGATTTCGACGTTTCGGAGGCAGCAAGATCCGTCTTCAGCCTCCTGTTCTCGCGAGCCAGCGACGTCAGTCTGGCCTCCAGCCGCTCGCGATCGCCATCGAGCTTGGCGGTTGCCTTTTCGACGTCGTCGCCGTTGGCGGGCGTGCTGACCTGGCTGCCTGGCACGCCGGCAAGGCGCACCGCAGGCGCGCTTTCAGCGCCTCTAGGCTTTTCGCGAAGGCGCGCCAGTTCCTTTTCGCGGCGCTCCAGCCTGTCCTCGCGATCGGCCAGCGTGGCGAGCAGGCGTTCGACTTTCTTTTCCAGTTCACCGGTTCTTTTCTTCTCGGCCTTCAGCGCGTCCCGCAAGGCCTTGCTCTCGGCTGCCAACTCCTGGCTGCGCCTGTCCGCTTCCTTGCGCTGGCCGCGCAGCAGCGAAATGTCGCTTGCCAGCTTCTGCAGCTCGGATTCGCGCGCCACCAGCTCGATTTGCCGGCTGCTGGACGAGAAACTGGCATCGTCATACATGTGCTCCAGTTTTCGCAGTTCGAGCCCGCGTTTTTCGAGCGCGCGCTCGGTTTCCGCAAGCCGCTCCGACAGCTGCTGCAGCTGCTCATCGCGCTTGCGAAGCTCCTCGCTCCTGGTTGTGAGGTCGGCGACGACCCGGTTCTTGTCCTGCCGCTCGGCCGCCAATTCCTTCAGGGCTTCGCGGTTGCGGCCGATCTCGACCAGCTGTTCGGCCGCTTTCTCGCGCAATGACTTGATGGTCATTTCGAGCCGTCGCGCCGAAACGGCAAACTCGGCGCGGACGCGATCCTTGTCCGCCTGGATCTCGGCCAGCGTCAGCGGCATCGAGCCCTCGACGCGTCTGCGCGTCAGCACCACCGCCCGCCGCCAGACGGCCGGGGCAATCATCAGCGCCAGAAATCCCGCGCAGAGAAAGCCAAGGACAAAGAACAGGATGGACTGGACCAAGGTGACTATCCGTTATGCATGGCGGGCCGTTATGCATGGCAGGCCGCTATATATGGCACGCAACGGCCAAAGTTGGACTTTGCCATCATCGCATGACGGAAATCCGACGCCGCGGCAAGGGTATGCCGCAGCAAAGCTCAGCCTGTCAGTCACAGGTCCATAGCAATGACGCAATCATGCCGTCAGAACGGATTCCAGGTCGCGCGCTGGGTGAGCTTGAGGTAGCCGAGATTGACGCCGAGCCGGGCGCCGACGCCGGTACGGATCGGCACGAGCAGCACATTGTTGTTCTTCAGCACGTTGAAACCGACGCCGGCGATGACATAGGCGGAGCCGGCCACGCCGCCAAAACGGTTATAGAGGCTGCTCACATCGTCGAGATTGTAGACCAGCATCATCACGCGCGAGCCCTCGCCGCCGAAATCCCAGCCGAGCGACGGGCCTTGCCAGAACACTTTGTGATCGCCGGCATTCTTGGTGTAGAGCGTGCCTTCACCATAGGTCAGGCCACCGATCAGCGCCCCGGAGCCCTCTTCGCCGAGCAGATAGCCGTTCGGCAGGCCATAGGTGGCGAAAATCTTCTCGACGACGGTGGCGAGCCCACCCGATGTCGCGCCGAAGAATTTGTGACCGGAATCGACGATTTCCTGGGCGGTATATTCCTGAGCCCGCGCGGCCGATGTCGAAAAGGCGACAAGGCCGATGAGGGCGATCGTCATTGAGATGACACGGAAAAAAGTCCGGTCGTAGAATCGGGAAAACATGCTTCCAATCTCCGTCAGGGAGCACCTTCGCCGACGCCTCGCACCCGTACGGCTCTTTGGCGGCCGTTAAGGATGACTGTTAGGGGCAAACTATGCCGTAATCCTTTTTCAACCATTAAACTCTCACATGAAGATGGCGGTTCGAAGGCTGTTTTGCACCGCCCGCGCAGCACCCATGCTGCGTGAACACACCATTTTCGACAATCATAATTTTGGATTTGTTGCTGCACGCCCAAGCGCTGTGTATTCAGAATGCTTGGGAGAGAGCGTGATTCGTGTGGACAGGCGTGATCATGATCGCCCGGTCATTTTGTTGTGAAATTTGCAGGGATTTTTGCCGATGGCCGAGCTTTTCACCCTTTCCGCACCCGACCTGGCAGCGCTGCTGTGCAGCCGGGTCTGCCACGACATCATTTCGCCGGTCGGCGCCATAAACAACGGGCTTGAGCTGCTCGACGAAGGCGGCGCCGACGAAGACGCCATGAAGCTGATCCGCCAAAGCGCCAAAAACGCCTCCGCCCGCCTGCAATTCGCGCGCATCGCCTTCGGCGCCGCCGGTTCCGCCGGCATGTTGATCGACACCGGGGACGCCGAGGCCGTCGCCATCGCCTTCCTGAAGAACGAGAAGCCGGAACTGGTCTGGAACGGGACCCGCGCGCTGTTGCCCAAGAACAAGGTCAAGCTGCTGCTCAACCTCATCCTCGTCGCCAACGCTGCCATTCCGCGCGGCGGCAGGCTGGTGGTCACGCTGGAGAACCTCGAGACCGAGCCGCGCTTTGCGCTCGCTGCGAGTGGCCCGATGCTGCGCGTGCCGCCCAAATTCCTGGAATTGCATTCCGGCCACAGACCGGAAGAGCCGATCGACGCGCATTCGGTGCAACCCTATTACACGCTGCTTTTGGCCCGCGAAGCCAACATGACGATATCGATCCATGCGACCGCCGACGAGATCGTCCTTTCCGCAGCCTGAAGTTCTCCGAAAGAGCGGGAAAGTATTTTCTCCAAGTCATATTTGCGGCGTTGCCTTAACATCTGTGGGGCGGGCTTGCAGATTGATTGCGTGAAGCATTGCGAAAGAAGATTTCGCTTAAAACACCTTCAGGAAAATTTTACCTAACGGCTTTTCGGCTTCTTTACCAGATCGGCCTATGTTCCCCGGCAGATGCCACGACGCTGCCGGTTCGCCGCATGGCAAAGAGGGGTCCGGGAATGAAACGCTGCATGTTCGTCGACAATTCGAGCGTCATCAGGAAGGTTGCAAAGCGTATCCTGGGCGGCTCCGGCATGATGGTGATCGAAGCCGCCAGCGGCCATGAGGCGATCGAGATGTGCACTGCCGACATGCCGGACATCATCGTTGTCGATGGCGCCTTGCCGGACATGCAGGCGCAGGAACTCATCCGCCGCGTGCGCTCCATGGAAAGCCCGGTATTGCCGCAAGTCTTGATTTCGCTGGTCGAGGTCGACGTCGGGGCGATCATGCGGGCAAAACGCGCCGGCGCCCAGGGCTACCTGCTGAAGCCGTTCAACCGGCCGCAATTGCTCGAGTGCTTCCGCGCCTTGAAGATTGCCGCCTGATCAGAGCCTGTTCCATCCTGACGAAATCGGGATGGGTTCTATCTTATTGTTTTACTGTGTTCTTTTCCGAAAACCGGCATCCACTTTCGGGATCTAGTTCAGGCGCTGACCCGGATATCTTCCGGCTCACGCAGCACATAGCCGCGGCCCCAGACGGTCTCGATGTAATTCTGCCCGCCCGACGCGGCGTCGAGCTTCTTGCGCAGCTTGCAAATAAAGACGTCGATGATCTTCAGCTCCGGCTCGTCCATGCCGCCATAGAGATGGTTGAGGAACATTTCCTTGGTCAGCGTCGTGCCCTTGCGCAGCGAGAGCAGCTCCAGCATCTGATATTCCTTGCCGGTCAGATGCACGCGCTGGCCACCGACTTCAACGGTCTTGGCATCGAGATTGACCACCAGGTCACCGGTGGTGATGACCGACTGGGCGTGGCCCTTGGAACGCCGCACGATGGCATGGATGCGGGCGACCAGTTCGTCCTTGTGGAAGGGCTTGGTCATGTAATCGTCAGCGCCGAAGCCGAGGCCGCGCACCTTGTCCTCGATGCCGGCCATGCCGGAGAGAATGAGGATCGGCGTCTTCACCTTGGAAAGGCGAAGTGTTCTCAAAACTTCATAGCCCGACATGTCGGGGAGATTGAGATCGAGGAGAATGATGTCGTAATCATAAAGCTTGCCTAGATCGACGCCCTCTTCACCAAGATCGGTCGTATAGACATTGAAACTTTCTGATTTCAGCATCAGCTCGATGCTTTGTGCGGTTGCACTGTCGTCTTCTATCAGCAGAACGCGCATTTCATTCCCCTTTTCTGCTGCCGGACCATTTCACGACCCGTCCAGGACCGGAGCAGTGATTGCCTGAGCAGAGGCTGCCATCGAATGGTTAATAAAACCTAATTCCCCGTCCATGACGGTATCAGATTTTTTAACCCCTTTCTACACCTCGTTGAATCCAATAATGAATCACAGACCTAAACCGTTAATGCAGCACATTAATAAGCCAGACTAAGTGACTCTTCGGACTCGTTGGCCGGGTTTCGCGACGAGTAGCAGAATTTTTACCCGCCCTTAAGTCCTGAGCCGTATGATTAACAATGCCCGTAAACGAATGGTTACCGCCGGCAAAAAACTTTAGGAATTTGTTTCCCATAGTTCCGGGAAAGCCGGTGGAAACGGGTGAAGCCTGGGCCTTGCCGGGTGAATTGGACGATATGTGCAGGTGTGCGTTTCCGGGAGTACCGAATCATGAAGTCACGTGAAAACCTCGTTCGGCTGAAGCAATTTCAGGTGAGCGAGAAGCGGCGGCAGCTGCTGCAGCTCGACATGATGATCGCCGAGTTCGAGCGCATGGCCGTCGAGCTGGAACTTCAGATCGCCGCCGAAGAGAAGAAGGCCGGCATCACCGACATCAATCATTTTGCCTATCCGACCTTCGCCAAGGCGGCACGCCTGCGCCGCGACAACCTCAGGAATTCGCAAAGCGACCTCGCCCAGCAGCGAAATGTCGCCGAATCATTGCTGAGCGAAGCTGAAGCCGAACTTTCCAAGGCCGAGATGCTCGAATCGCGCGACACGAAGGCGCGCGACACGGAAGCCGGCGGCCGCAGCGCCATGATCGGCTGAAAACAAGGCTTTAAAGCGCGTCGCGCTTGAGCGCTACTGCGGCGCACCGAACGGTGCCGGCCTCAGGCACCCAAATCTCCTTGCTGTTCCGCCGCCCGCGCGCGGGCGTCCTTGATGTAGGGCACATGCTGCCCCGACCAGGCCCTGATCTGGTTGAGCAGCCCGGCCAGGTTCTGGCCGAGTTCTGTCAACTCGTATTCGACGCGCGGTGGAATGACCGGGAACACCTCGCGCCGTACCAGGCCGTCGCGCTCGAGGATGCGCGTCTGCGTCAGCATTTTCGGCGTGATGCCTTCCGAGCTTGCGCGCCAATTCGCCGTTGCCGCGAGGTGGTGCTGATCTGAACCGAAGGTTCTCACCCCGGCAAAATAGCCAAAAGTTCTCGCTCCGGCAAAAACGACCGAAGGGTTCTCGCCCGACAAACAAAAGGGCGCAGACCGCGCCCTCCATCATTGCTCAGACCGAGTTAATGCCGGTATTGCTGGATGCGCGTGGTGCGCAGCCCGGCAAGGCCGTATTCATCGATCGACGCCTGCCAGGACAGGAATTCCTCGGTGGTGAGCTTGTAGCGCTGGCACGCCTCTTCGAGGCTCAAAAGCCCGCCACGTACCGCCGCCACCACTTCCGCCTTGCGCCGGATAACCCAGCGACGTGTGTTCGTCGGCGGCAGATCGGCGATGGTAAGTGGGCTGCCGTCTGGCCCGATAACGTATTTGACTCGCGGTCTAATTAGATCGGTCATCGTACTCTCTACAAAAAACTCAAAGACCCAATCCCCACCACATTACCGCCACAGCTTTAAAATTTGCCTAAGCAGACCCTAATGGTTAGGTAAGGATCATGAACGCCGCGTTAGTCTTTTCGTCGGCATTTGAGACATTTGCCGGCAAGCGCGTTGAGCCCGGCCGGAAAAAATGAGCTGGCCCGGCAAAGCTGGCGCAGCCGAAAGGCTTGACCTATATTCCGGCCATTGGCATTGAAGCGCCGCGCAGAACGAAAGAACCATGAACAGCCTCGATCTTCCCGGACGCCCCGAAAACACCCGTGTCGTCGTCGCCATGTCGGGCGGCGTCGATTCGTCGGTCGTTGCCGGTCTTTTGAAGCGCGAGGGCTACGACGTCGTCGGCGTCACGCTGCAGCTCTACGACCACGGCGCGGCAACGCACCGGGCCGGCTCGTGCTGCGCCGGCCAGGACATCCACGATGCCCGCCGCGTCTCCGAGACGCTTGGCATCCCGCATTACGTGCTCGACTACGAGGAGCGCTTCCGCAAGGCGGTGATCGACCCGTTCGCCGAGAGCTATGTCGCCGGCGAAACGCCGATCCCTTGCGTCTCCTGCAATCAGACGGTGAAATTCGCCGATCTTCTCGCGACCGCCAAGGAACTCGGCGCCGACGCGCTGGCCACCGGCCACTACATCCGTTCCGGTGCCAACGGCGCCCATCGCGCGCTTTACCGGCCGGTCGACGCCGACCGCGACCAGAGCTACTTCCTGTTTGCCACCACCCAGGCGCAGATCGACTATCTGCGCTTTCCGCTCGGCGGCCTGTCGAAGCCGCAGGTTCGCGCCATCGCCGAGGAGATGGGACTGAGCGTCGCCGCCAAGCAGGACAGCCAGGACATCTGCTTTGTGCCGCAGGGCAAATATTCCGACATCATCGCCAAGCTGAAGCCGGCTGCCGCCAATCCGGGCGACATCGTCCATATAGACGGGCGCGTGCTTGGCCGCCACGAAGGCATTTTGCGCTACACCGTCGGTCAGCGCCGCGGCATCGGCATCGCCTCCGGCGAGCCGCTCTACGTCGTCCATCTCGACGCCGACCGGGCCCGCGTCGTCGTCGGTCCGCGCGAGGCGCTGGAAACCCACAAGATCTTCTTGCGCAACATGAACTGGCTGGGCGATGGCCCGCTGGCCGATATCCCGGCGGCCGGGCTGGAGCTTTTCGCCAAGGTGCGCTCGACACGGCCGCCGCGTCCGGCCGTGCTGCATCACCGCGCCGGCGTCACTTTCGTGGAGCTGGTCGACGGCGAGTCCGGCATCGCGCCCGGTCAGGCCTGCGTGCTCTATTCCGACGACGGCAACGAGGCGCGCGTGTTCGGCGGTGGCTTCATCGAGCGCTCCGAGCGCGGCGCCGAAGCCGAGGCGATGTTGACGCGGCTTGCCGTCCAGCCGGCGCGGGTTCCCGCCGAATAGACAGCGGTCGTTCTCAAGGCCCATCCTCTCGGGGCCTGGTCTCTCAAAGTCTGTTTCTCAGAATCTATTTCTCAGGGCCGATTTTCTCAGGGCCTGCTGTGGGCGACGGTGCCCGCGGTCAGGATGCGCAGCACCCGGATGGCTTCCTCGCCGCTGGTGCGCGGTTCGGCCCGCGTCTCGATGCAGTGGATGAAATGCTCGAGCTCGCGCGTCAGCGGCATGCCCTCGCCGACCGCGACATAGGACGGCTCGTTGGCGGTAAACGCCCATTGGCCGCTGTCCTGCCACACCGCGTGGCGGTAGACGGCAAGCTTGCGTTCCCACGGCTCGACATCGTCGAACACCGCCATCGCCTTTGTGCCGACAACGGTCAGCCGGCGTTCGCGGTAAGGATTGAGCCGCGAGGCGAACAGATGGCCGCGCAAGCCGTTGGGAAAGCGCATGTGCAGATGCGCGAAGTCGCTGAGATTGTCGAGAAGGGCAGCCCCCTCGCCGCGCACCTCGACCGGCTCAGTGCCGGTGATGGCCAGGATCATCGACAGGTCGTGCGGCGCCAGATCCCACAGCGCGTCGTTCTCGGTGTGGAACTTGCCGAGCCCGAGCCGGTGCGAGTGGATGTAGCGGACCTCGCCAAGCTCGCCATTGTCGATCAGCGCCTTCAGCGTCTCGAAGGCGGGATGAAAGCGCAGCACATGGCCGACCATGAACACACGGCCATTGTCGGCGGCAGCCTTCACCGACCGCTCGGCATCGGCCACCGTCAGCGCGATCGGCTTTTCCACCAGCACGTCCTTGCCGCCGAGCACCGCGCGCACAGCCATGTCGGCATGGAACTGCGGCGGCAGCGCCATGACGATGGCATCGACGTCATCACGGGCAAACAGCGCCTCCGGTTCGATCGCCAGGCAATCCTGCTCGCTGGCGAAACCTTCCGCACGCGCAGGGTTGACGTCCGAAACCGCGTGCAGCGCGCCGAGCGCCTTGAGGGTACGGATGTGGTTGCTGCCCCAGTATCCGCAACCGAGGACTGCAATGCGCGGTTTCATCAATTTCTGACCATGACTTTCGTGGCCGAGACATAGCGGCGTGCCTCGCCGAACTCAACCCCGGCCTGTGCGCTCAAATGTCTGCCCGGCAGAGCTTTAGGGCAGGCGGAATATGCCGACGCTGCAGCCACTTCGATGCTTGACAGGCTTGCCGTCGCAACCTTATATCCGCGCGACCTTGGCGAACGTGTCGATATGCCTGCCGATTTAAGCTGGATTTCGGGCCTTCGCCGCCCTGGCGGGGTAGCTCAGTTGGTTAGAGCACGGGAATCATAATCCTGGGGTCGGGGGTTCAAGTCCCTCTCCCGCTACCACCTTTCCCCACACTCCTTTGACGCCGTTGGGAAAGGCATCCTCGCCCAAGAGCGCGGTGAGACGCCCGGCGATTTCGACTTCAATGCCGCCGATCCTTGATGGATCTCGAAACACAGTAACAGTTTCGATCAAGTCCCGCATCGCCTCTGCAGTTTCGGAATCGCCGGCCACAACGCCTTCGGCAAGCCCTGTTTGAAGCTGGTTTAGTTGACGAGGATCGCTGGTGTCTACAAGATACTCAGCCAGAACAGGGCTGGCACCCTCGATCTGCCGCCTTTTCTCGTTGCGGAAACGTGTATGCTGCAGCTTAGCGCGCTGTTTCCGCCCGGGTGGAGCTAGGCTGTCAGTTTAGTGAAGTCGTGGCGCCGCGCGCGAACATGTGCCAGCAAATTTGTTTCGTTTACGACCCCTGATTGAAAGAGATTCAGCGTGGTCGAGGCCAGAATCTGACCGTCTATCGAAGTGCTGTACCATTTAGCGTCGGCGGTTATCTGGTCGACAACCCGCTGGCAAATCGCCCGATCTTTAGGTCTAAGGAACTGACTTTTCAGCGCTCGTAGCATCTCGATGCCTTTAAAGGGGAGTCACTTGTCTCCCACGCGACACCCATGTGGGTCTCCCGAGAATGGATACTAAACGCATCTAGACAGAAAATTGCCATTCGTTTGAGTGGTACCGATGTGGGGCGTTGGGTCGATGACGTGGTTGCGATCCCGGCCGCGGTACGGAGGCGGGTCACCGACGACCGCATCAGGGATACACGCACTTCCTTAGGGGCGGCCCAGCAGCTTGGGTTAGGGGGGCCGCTGGGCCTGACCAGCGAGCGTTCGGGAATGCTCGACTGGCTGGTCTTCGAGCGGCCCACACGACTTTATCGCGACCATGAGCAGGGCCTTCGCCCCTGCCCCATCAAACGTCAAAACGCTTTCCAGGGTTCACCTCCAGGACCGCTTTGTCGGCTTTTGTGTGCCCCTCGTACTCGCCCGCAAGGGACGCTCCGCTCTTCGCCCTGGCCAGCTGCGTGCGAGCGTCACGGCCGGCCTCCGCGCGGCTCCGGGGTTCACCACAAAAGGAGCGGGAGGCCCGGAGCTGACTTCATCGATTCAACAAGGGTAATTTGTGCGATTGTGGAGACTTCCAGGATGGCTCAAACGGGAGCGCGCGGTTGATCCCATTTCACACGACTTCTTCACACGATGTGTTCACATGCCATGACGTTATGATGTGAAACTACGATGTGATTGAAATATCACACCCTTGGATAGTGAGGCGTGATCGCATCGTGTAAAAGCGCCATACGAAGCCAAGCATTCACGTCGTTTGGAAATGCTGTTTGCCCAAGAGGAGGCATGAGCGTGGCGACGGCCTGCCGTGTTCGGCTTTGGGGACGGCAAAAGAGGGATCAGACATGCCTCAACGAATTTGCGCGATCAGCGGCAAAGGCGGTGCCGGCAAGACGACGGTCATTATCCTCGTTGCCGGCGAGTACGCTATTCAGAGAAAGAAGGTTCTTCTGATCGACGCCGATCCGCGTCAGAACCTCGCCGAATGGTGGAAGCGATGTGAGGCCAAGGACAATCTTCCGGCCAACATCGAGCTGCACAGCGCGGCAACGCAGCGAAGCATTGAAACCGTTCTTGCCGAACAGGACGGCGCCTATGACCTAATCCTGATGGACTCACCGGGCGTCGACAGCGTCATCCGCGATACGATCATCCGCAACTCCGACCTGGTGCTGACGCCAATTCAGCCGAACCAGGATGAAATCAAGGCGGCCGGCGAAGCCGCCAACATCACGGCGGATATTGGCGATAGGGAGGGGCGTACGATTCCCCACGTCAACGTGGTGACGCGCATCGCCCTTCCGGGCCGCGTTCTCGAGGCTTACAGGCTGATCCGTCCGTTCATCGCCAATCTTCGCGCCAATGGCTATGAATCGACGTTGATGGAAACCAAGCTCGCCGAAAGAAATTGCTACCGCGAAATCCGCAACGGCCTCGGCACCTTGCAGATGCTCGAGCTGACCGACCCGGTCATGAAGGGTCGCGCGGAGGTCGCGGCGTTTGTGACTGAGCTGGATCGCCATGTCGCGGCAAACCGGGAAAAGGTGGGAAATGTCTAAGCCAGGCAAACTGTCCGTCTCTGACTTCCCTATCGCACCGCGGCGGCCGAAGCCGGCGACATCCAAAGCCACAATGAAACCAGCCTCTGTGTCGGAAGAGGCAGAGGCGGGAATGACTGCGCGGAAACCAACAGCGGTGCCGATTTCAGCAGCGGATGCGACAAGGGAACGGCCGCGGCGCGGTCTGCCAAATCCGAGCAGTGACGAGCGCAAGAGCAAGGCGATCGAACGTGCTCTTTCTCAGGAGAAGGGGCGCGCCTGCGCGACCTCAAACGAGCGCACGCGCGGGAAGCCAAGCACTACGTCAATTGCCCGCTGGACTACGACACGAAAATGCGACTGCAAAAGGCTGCCTTCGACAACGATATCAAAATGACGGTGATCATAAAGGCAGCCATCGACCAGTTCCTCCGAGACAACGGCTATTGATCCGTGAGCGGTCGAAGCCTCCTGCTCGGGATGACGATCGGTATCCTTATTGGCATCTACGCCGCACCGTTGATCGGTCGCCGAGGCTTCGACTTTGGTGAAGGCTCAAAAGCCGCTTCTCCATTGAACGGGCTTATGGAATCCGCTGTCGATGCGGCCATCCGGCCATCTG